>QHZP01000225.1:10098-11747 GCA_003224715.1 Acidobacteriota bacterium
CATGGTGGCGGACGATTGCTTTCCGAAGATTCTGACGAATATCGCCTCATACTGAAATGGCTCGAACAGGGGGTCCAGCAAAATTCAAGCGGGATTCGTCTCACCAAGTTGGAGATTGTCCCGACGGAACGAATTTTAGTCGGCAAAGGAAGTCGTCAGGCCATGGTTGTCATCGGCCGCCTTTCTGATGGAACAACCCGTGATATGACTCGAGAAGTCCGTTATCTGGTGGGTGATGACGTGATCGCTGATATCACCCCAGACGGCACGTTGACCGCCAAGACAACGGGATTAACCACAGTTTCAGCCAGAGCTCTAGGACAGGTAGCGACGGCTCAGATCGGAGTCATTCAGGAGGCGGTTGGACTCGATTACCCGGGTGTGAAAGGTAACAATTTTATCGACGACCTGGTGCTTACCAAGCTGCACGGAATGAACGTACGGCCGGCGGCGCTCAGTTCGGATCGTGAATTCATCCGCCGGGTCTATTTGGATGTGATTGGTATCCTTCCCACCCCCGCAGAGTTGCATGGCTTTGTCGGAGATTCCAGCCCTGACAAGCGTTCACGACTGATCGACTCACTCTTGGAGCGCCCCGAATATGTGTCGCACTGGACTGTCAAGTTTGAAGACTGGTTTCGAAACTGTCAGCTCCACATGCAGGGTCGATCGATGGGGACGTTCAAAGACTGGATCAGAGAATGGTTGATTGAAGACAGGCCTTATAACCAGGTCGTTCGTGAGTTACTGACGAGCCAGGGGGACACCCTGCTGAACCCTGCGGCCAACTTTTGGCATCCAGCCACCGACTTTATGCTCAAACAATTCAGCGTGAATAAAGTCACCCCCACGGTGAGCCGGCTCTTTTTGGGAGTGCGCATGGAATGCGCCGAATGTCATAACCATCCGTTGGAGAACTACACGCAGGACGATTTCTACGGCCTGGCGGCCTTTTTTGCTCGACTTCGAGTGAAGCATGGTTACGGCGAGTACCGGCGTACCTGGTTCTTGGAGAACGAAGGTGAGGTCAACCATCCACTGACGAAGAAACCCGTGCCACCCAAGTTTCTGGGCGGTGCGGTGCCGCCAATTCCTGGAGACGTCGACCGAAGGGCGATCCTGGCTGACTGGATTATCGCGCCAGAAAACCCTTACTTTGCGCGCGCCACCGTCAACCGAGTTTGGCACGAGTATTTCAATACCGGAATTGTGGAGCCCTTCGATGACTTTCGTTCCACCAACATGCCGACCAATCGACAATTGCTGGATCGCCTGGCGCGGCATTTTATAGACGCGGGCTATCGCTTGAAGGAACTGCACCGGATTATTCTGAACTCCCGCACCTACCAGGTCTCTTGCGAGCCATATCCCGGCGCCAGTGAGCCGATGCAGCGGCTTCTCTTCGCGCGGTACTTTGCGCGCAAATTACCTGCAGAGGTGCTCCTGGACTCCGTCAGCCAGGTGACCGGTGTGGCTCACAAGTTTCGTGGGTATCCCGAAGGAACTTCAGCCAAAGATATTTACATTCCGGACAATCCCGAGTATTTTCTAGTCACCTTCAGCTTTCCCCGGCGCGACATAATCGCGGGAAGAAGCCAGTCACCGACGCTTAGCCAAGCGCTTCATATGATGAACGGAGAAACCATAAG
>QHZP01000226.1 GCA_003224715.1 Acidobacteriota bacterium
TTATTGGAACGCGGAGAGATTGCGTCGGGTGCTTCCGGACGTGGAGGCGGTCTCTTGTTGAAAGGAGCCACCGACCTCTTTACGCCTGAGATTGTCCCGCACCTCCTGGCCAACCAAAACCTCCTGGAGGACTTTCTTCAGGAAAGCGCCGCGGACGTTGAGTATCAGCCAGCCGGCAGTCTTTATATCGCATTTGAGGAAGATTGGAATCTAACTCAAAGAGAGGTGAAGCGTCTGAACGAAGCTGGACTTCCGGCTGAACTCTGGAACCGTGCAGAGCTGAGACGCTGGATGCCGAAAGTGACAAACAAGGCTGTGGGCGGGCGTTTCATCCCCGGCGATGGTCAATTGGCTTCCCCGAAACTAGCTAGTTCCTTTGTTCAGGCTGCTGGTCAGGCTGGCGCAGAAATAAGAGTGGGTGTGACCGTGACTTCTTTGGTGACGGATGAAAAAGGGGCGATCCAGGGTGTAAGAACTTCGGAAGATACGATTCACGCAGACTGGGTTGTTCTCGCGACCAACGCTTATACGGCCCATTTGATTCCTGAATTAAGGCCCGTCATTGTCCCCACGCGCGGACAAGCCTTTCTCACGACTCCGCTGCCTCCAGCGTTCCCTTTTGCCTGCGCGGCTCATTATGATCTGGAGTACTGGAGGCAAACTCGGACAGGACAAATCCTTTTTGGTGGCTGCCGGCGCAGCGAGGCCCTCTACCCCTACGGGAAAGGAACAGAATCCACCGAAACCACACAGGAAGTTGAGCAAGCCCTTCGCCAAGCATTCGACTTCTTTTTCCCGGATTGGGAAAACACACCTCTTGAGAAAACGTGGGCCGGAACCATGGGCTTCACGCCGGATTATAAACCTCTGATTGGCCTCTTGCCAGATCGCTCAAATCTTCTTCTTGCAGCAGGTTTTAGCGGAAACTGTCTACCCCTGGTTTGTATCACGGGCCAACTGTTAAGAGAAATTATCCTGCAGGGACAAACTTCACTCTCCCTGACAGCCTTTAATCCAGGAAGATTTTTTGAGGGTCGGGCGGAGAAGACAACCTAATTTTCTAAAGGCTTGTCAGGTACAGATTCTTCCTGCCTGGCTTCAGGAGTTTGTCGTCTACGATGATGTTGCCGGGCATTCTTGAACTCATCAAGAGTAATGAAACCGTCATGATCTACGTCAATCCGATCGAAGGCTTGCTCTTTGCCTTTCCATTCGCTTCGAGAGATTTTTCCATCATGATCTAGATCCATCTCTTGAAAACGTCTTCCGAGGTGCTTGCCTTTCTGACGGACTGGCCCGGTTTTATGTATCGTTTGAGACGAATCTCCAGATTCCTGAGCAACACCTGGCGTAGATAAAGCTGAGCACAAGATCGCTGAATACAATAGATAAGAGAGTCTTCGCATGGTTATTTCCTTATTTAATGATTCTCAAAATCTCGGTCCCTGATGAAAGAAAACAGACGGAGACCTGACTCAACCTCCCTCACTCCATTGAACACCAATCTCAAGGACAAGTTGCGCATGAAAGAAATTTCCAGACTAATTCTGGGGTCATTAGTTCTTCTTTTGACTGGTTGCAGCGCCTCGCAAAAACTCAGCCAGGGCAAAGCCCGGGAGAAGATCCGAGAGCTTGGCCTGGTTCAGTTGGAAGGCAAGGAGGTTGAGGTTGAAAAGGTTGTACAATCTGGGGAAGACCAGGCGGTGGCCGAGGCTAACCTAAGATTGGTGTTTAAGCTTTCCAAGCGACGTCGAAGAGACTGGCAGGTTGACGCCATCCGTCTGGGTGATCGCAGCTGGATGGAAATTAGGACATTTTTGTCGGCCTTGGACGAGGCGAGGACTCGGGAGACACGTGAAAGCTTGCAGAAGCTTTTGGGTGGTTTGAGGGAATATAAGGGGGCAAATGGCCAATACCCTCAGGCAGACAGTATCGTCAAACTTACCGATCTCCTGGTTCCGACCTACATGTCGGAAGTCATTCGTTACGACGGGTGGAACCGGGAATTCATTTTCAACCTCACCGATTCAAATTCGTTCCAACTACGTTCACTCGGCCCTGACGGGATTCGCGGGACTGCCGATGATATCGTCGTGGGTCCGTAATCCTGGGGGCGGCCTCCAGTCCGGCAAGCAGGCAGGCCAAAAAATTGGTCGAAATACATCAGCCTAAAAAACAGCGGTGCGATAACCGCGGGGACGCAGAGAGAATCATAGGGGAAACAAATAGACTGAGATCTCAACGCTTTCGTTTTCATCCAGCAGGTGTAAAAATGTGGTCCCCGATATTCGGACAAAGCAATCCAGCTTCCTTGGATTCATGTCCGCCGGCAGTTCTCAGAGGATAACTCTCTGCGTCTCCGCGCATCTGTGCGCGGACTTTTAGTGCCCGTTTCCAGGACCAGGTGTTCTTCAGGATCTCGGACGACTTCCTTCATTGCATGCCTTGGCAAAAGACCACTATTCCATTTAAAATACCAACCGTTGTTTGGGATTGAGGTATTCTCGTGGCGAAAAGCTCCAATGAGAAAAAAGAACGCCGGGTCGTGATGTCTGGCCTAGCAATGAGGGGATCGATGGTTAAACCTTTGCTCGCCACTTTGTTTCTGATCGCGCTCGCCTTAGGTGTGGCAGCATTCCTGGTCCATAGAAATCAAAGTCTGCCTGATTCAAATTCAAGCCTTGGTTCATCGGCATCAGGGCTTGACTTCAAGCCTGTCGTGACCCCCAAGGGATGGACCAAAGGGAATCCAGCTGCCAAGACTGTCCTGGTGGAATTCGGCGACTACCAGTGCTCTGCCTGCGGGGCCGCTCGACAAACGGTGGCCAATGTGCTTAAGAATCACGAAAGCGAACTCATGTTGGTTTTCAAGCAGTACCCCATGGAAAGTATTCACCGGAATTCGATGATTGCCGCCCAAGCTGCTGAAGCGGCCGGCCGGCAGTTTAAATTTTGGGAGATGCACGACCTGCTATTCCTTCACCAACGCGACTGGGGAGATGTTCCCGACCCCCAGACTTTCTTCTTGAGGTATGCAGAGGAACTGCACTTAGACCTGGAGAGATTTAAGCAGGATCTTTGGGACGGAAAAATTCGAGACAAGATCTACCGCGACATCCTGGAGGGCCAACTCGCTTCTGTAAGATCAGTTCCGACTTTTTACTTGAATGGCTCTCTTATGCCTCGGGCTCAAGGCGACGCCCAGTTCGAAGAGATTATCGCCGACGCCATTAAGAAAGCCAAATGAGCAAAAGATTACTTCTCGGCGGGGTTTTGGTGGGGTTGGCTTTCGTGGGAATGATTGATTCATCCTACGTGGGGCTTAGCAGCCTGCAAGGCTTTGTTGTCCCGTGCGAGATAGCAGGCGGCTGTGAGCAGGTCTTGAACAGTCCTTATTCGCGCATTTCCGGTGTGTCGATCGCCTGGATCGGCTTTGTCTTTTATGGATGGGTTACAACTTGTGCCATTCTCACGGTCTTTGGATTTCCCAGGTGGCTCCAGTTCTCACTGGGGGCTAACATTCCAGCGTTTGCATTCACCCTTTACCTCCTTTATGTGCAGGCTTTTGTGCTGAGAGCATTCTGTGACTATTGCCTGCTCTCCGCCTTGCTGGTTACTTTAATCCTAGGTTTTCATCTGTTCGCCAAGCCATGGAAATCGGCTTCGTAAATACGGTTACGAACGTTACGAATGTTACCCTTGAAGCACTATCAGTGTTTCAATCCCCTCCCAAGGGGCTCGCCTCAATTCCGGTGGAGGGAAGGTGCGAAAAAATTGGGAGTCCTTGCAGAAGCTCGTTGCTCTCGGATCGTCCCCCCTTTTCCAAGGGGGGACTTGAGGGGGGTATCCACTGTTGAATCAAGACTTGGTGCGGATTTCCAGCGACCCCCCTGAAGTCCCCCCTCGTTCGAGGGGGGACATGTTCCAGGCGTTCCCTCAATTTTTTCACAGCTTCCCTCTCAAGAGGGGAATAACAAACCCCTCCAGTGCAGAGGTTTGTGAGATGACCTCATGATCAAACGAATTTCTCTCTACTCCGCCGGTCAAGGTCTTCACGAATTCACGGCGCAAGTTGAGTCGACTGTTCGAGAGGCTAAGCTCGAAGAGGGTCTTTGCACAATCTTTATCCAGCATACCTCCGCCAGTCTTATTATCCAGGAAAACGCCGACCCCTCGGCCCGGCATGATCTGGAACAATGGCTCAACCGCTTGGTCAAGGAAAATGATCCTCTCTATTCGCATACCCTGGAAGGACCTGACGACATGCCCTCGCATATCAAGGCGGCCCTGACTTCTACATCACTATCGATTCCGATTGTTAACGGCCGTTTGGCGCTCGGAACTTGGCAAGGCATTTATCTCTGGGAACACCGACACAAACGCGGTCAGCGGCAGTTGGTTGTCCACGTTGGCTCCTGATCATCCTCACATCAAGTAAATACATGCCCTCAAAGGCCGAGCTTTCTTGCGAGAAGACGTTATGGCGGGGAAGAAACGCCTATCTCCTTGGGAACGGCATCCTCGAATTGACAACACTGATTGGAGGCGGACACATTGCGGACTTGCGATTCTCTGAGTCTACCGGGCTTCCACCTCTCAATCCCCTCTGGGTTCCGCCGTGGGAGACGATCGAGCCCTACACTTATAATCCAAGGATCCATGCCTCGCGATATGGCACAATGACTGAAGGCAAGTTGCTCTCTGGGCTGGTCGGGCACAATATCTGCCTGGATTATTTTGGTTCGCCTTCACCGGAAGAGGCCCGCCAGGGCCTTTCCCAACATGGGGAAGCCCCCAGCGCCAAGTGGCAAAAAAGGGATGTGCAGCTAACCGCAAACGAAGTTGCTTTGACGCTTTCGGTTGGCTTGCCTGTGGCCGGCCTGCGCTTTCGTCGCCAAATGCGCCTGAGGAGAGGCGAATCCGTTGTCTACTTGACTGAAACCGTGTTCAACGAAAGAAAATGCGATCACTTTTTTCACTGGACGCAGCACGTCACGCTGGGCCCGCCTTTCCTTTCACATCGCGATAGCAGAGTGCTCATTCCAGCGACCAAGGGGATGACCTTTCCTCATGGGTATGACGAAGACAAGGCCTTGCTGGCATCGGGACAGGAATTTCGCTGGCCCCTGGCCCCACTACGGAAGGGCGGAACGGTCGATTTGACCCGTTGTTTGCTACAGCGTGGCTTCGGGTTTGTCGTGAGTGTGCTGCTCAACCCAACCAGAGACATTGGTCATGTGGCAGCGATTAATAATCGAGAACGCCTTGTTATCGGATATTGCTTTAATCGTCTGGATTTCCCCTGGGTGGCAGTTTGGGAAGAGAACTGTGCAATTGCCGGCGTGCCGTGGAAACAAGAGACCCAGACACGAGGCTTGGAATTCGGTACGACCCCCATTCCCGTCATGCGCCGCGAAGCTTATGCTCAGAGCCAATTATTCGGCATTCCAACCTTTACCTGTGTCTCCGCCCGAGGCCGGAAAACCATCCAATATCTCGCCTTCCTGGCCCGGATTCCTGATAATTTCGGGCATGTGCAGCATATCCAAGTCTTCGAAAACGAGATTCTCATTGTCGGTAGCAAACGCAGAGCTGAAATGCGGGTGCTGGCTTCAATGGTGCAACGGACTCTTTCTGTTACCAAATACAAACCGAAGAGACACGGAGACGCAGAGAAAACTCTTGGACGCAGATGAACGCTGATAAACGCGGATCGATGATACAGCCACTGTGCCAAATATACTCACCCACCAAACAAGAAAATCTTTCCAACAAGACAACAAGTTACGTATTACAAAGAAAAGGCGACGAAAAAAAGGGACGCTTTTTTCCTAGGCACTTTTCAGTTTGCTGCTGATGGAGGGAACTCTAATGCTGTCTGGGGTACTTTGCAATAATTGTCGGCCCTAAGACCAAAATCTGCGTGCGTTCTGCGTCGATCTGCGTTCCAAAGATTTTCCCTCTGCGGTTCGTTTTTGGTTGCGGTCACAAGCCGCCTGATCCCTTGGCGCCCTGGTGGTGATTTACAACTTCGCATTTCGGGTTGACTTCATTCTAGTTGAAATTTCCGCGCCGGACTGATACATTCAGGGA
>QHZP01000227.1:0-519 GCA_003224715.1 Acidobacteriota bacterium
CAGACAAAATTTACTCTCCATTTGCCATCCGGGAAAAACTCAGCATTCACTGTCTTCGCATCGAACCCGGACATCGGCCCGCAATCGAGTCCCAAAGCTCGTGCAGCCAGAATGAAATAGGCACCTTGCAAGGAACTGTTGCGGAAGGCGGTTTCATCTATTAGTGCCTGATTCCCTGCAAACCAGGAGCGCGCATCCGCTTGCGGAAATAACTTAGGAAATTTCTCGAAGAATTCGGTATCCCAGGCGATGATCACCACCCTGGGCTACCCATATTTCGCCCCTAGCGGGGCTTGGACAAAACCCTCAGCACTGCAATCGGTGCAGGCCCGGAGAGATCCTGAGATATCGACTCTTTGGCCTGATCTGAGAGGAAAAGGTTGAGGAGCAGAGTTAAGACTGACTCTGCGTTACAGAGGGTGATGAGGGTTAGTGAATCGTCTTCACTTTCTTCTGCATATAATCCATCAGGAGGTACTGGCCCAGCGTGTAGGGAGTGGTGAAGTAGGCCTTGCCGCG
>QHZP01000227.1:536-7476 GCA_003224715.1 Acidobacteriota bacterium
TGACAAAGCTGACCAGGTCATAATCACGAGCCAGCATAAAGGTGTTGATCAGGATGCCGGACCGGCGACAATTGGCTACCTCTTTGATCGTCTCGGCCACAACGTGGGGGTCGAGGCCAAACGCGTTCTTATAAATATGACCATTTTCTTTGGTGAGAGCCGAGGGCTTTCCATCGGTGATCATGATGATCTGTTTCATATCCTTGCTTTGCCGGGCCAGAATTCTTTGTGACAGTCGCAACCCCTCCCGCGTATTCGTGTAGTAAGGCCCCACCTGGACTCGAGCCAACTGGCTCAAGGGCAGTTCCTCGGCCGAATCGTGGAAAAGAACCAGATTCAGCGTATCCCCCGGATACTGACTGCGAATCAAGTGCGCCAAAGCCATGGCTACTTTCTTGGCAGGGGTGAACCGGTCCTCCCCATAAAGAATCATGCTATGACTGCAATCCAGCATCAGGACTGTCGCGCAAGAACTTTGATACTCCGATTGGTGAACCTTCAGGTCTTTGTAGTCCACTTTGACGGGAACTCCCAACCCTTCGCGTTGGACCGCGCTCAACAAGGTCCCACTCACATCCAACATAGGCCTTGGATGTCCCGCTGCTTTCAATGCCCGTGGAAAGGTCGCGGGTGTCGTGTCGCCCGAAACTGCTTTTTCCCAGAGAGCCGAGAAGATCTTTAAGGGTTTTGTAGCCCAGGAAATCGAGAGTTTTATCGGTTAGCTCAAACTTTACCTGGCCTATTTCCATATCCTCATGGGCTGGTCCAGGACTCATCTCAGCTTCCGCTTCGGAGGACTGGGCCTCAGCGAATGAAATGTAGCCTTCCTCCTGGAGACGTTCTATGAGCGCCTGTACCAGTTGAGAGAGTTTAGAGTCTTGTCCCTCCTTCGAATCTCCTAATAGTTTTTCCAGCATCTCATCAGACAACATTTCTTGACTCAGGAGTGCATCCAAAATTGCGTCGTGCAAGCTCTGCAGGTCATGATGCTCACCCAGTTGCTGGAAACCGTAATAGTCGTTGTAGAAGCCGCTCTGCAACAGAAAATCGGCAAGCTTGTTGAGTAGCTCTTCCAAACTCAAAGAGTCCCAATCGAAGCCGGTAAATTTGGAATAGGTGATGCTCTTCATGAATCAGTTGTACGATTTTCTGGCTCTTCCGGCCTGATCATCGAAGAAGGCTTCGGATCGTTTCTTCTCCGAGGCAGTATAACCCTTTTCTTCGTTGCGGCTGATCTTGCGTAGAGCATACAATCCGTCCAGGATAAACTCGCAGGCAGACACTAAGAGGGGAGGTTCCTCTTTCTTTCTGGCCCCCAGCGTGGAGGCTCTCTCAGCCAATCCCTGGATGACACGCAACTGATCGAAGCTCTCCTGGGCCGGGGCGTCATCCGAAAGTTTGAGAGTGCCCCCCAAATCGAACCAGTTGACGATCTGTTGAAAATCCATCGCGTCGAAATAGTGGGAGAAGATTTGTCCCACCGCGCCGCGAACTAACTCCTGGGCTACTTTATCGGCTCCCTTGAGTTCCCCTTCGTATTCCAGCTCAATTTTTCCTGTCATGGAAGGCAAAGCCGCGTAGACATCGCAAACACGAGGAACGATTCTTTTCTCTTTGTTAAGGAGGGCACGCCGCTCAGCGTTCGAGACGACGTTCTCAAGAACAGAAATAGGCAAACGCTGGCTCACGCCCGAGCGCTTATCTACTTTCTTGTCCTCGCGGGCCTGAAAAGCTACTGACTCGACGATTTCCTTGATATATTTGGGAATTAGTAAGCGTTCGTCAGCATGACGAGCCAGCCAGGCCTCCTGCTCCGTAATAGCAATGCCATGCTCCAGAGTGGCGGGATAGTGAGTTCGAATTTCGGAGCCGATTCGATCCTTCAGCGGAGTAATAATCTTGCCGCGGGCCGTATAATCTTCAGGGTTGGCGGTAAATACCATCACAACGTCCAACAACAAACGAATCGGATAACCTTTGATCTGCACATCGCCCTCTTGCAGAATATTGAAGAGACCGACCTGGATCTTTCCGGCTAAATCAGGAAGCTCGTTAATGGCAAAAATCCCCCGATTCGAGCGGGGCAGCAAACCGTAATGAATGGTCAGTTCATCCGACAGGTGAAGACCGCTGCGGGCTGCGCGGATGGGATCCACGTCACCAATGATGTCGGCAATGGTGACGTCTGGAGTCGCCAGCTTTTCGACATAACGGTCAGACCTGGGTAAGAATGCAATGGGAGCATTATCTCCCTTTTCTTCCAGGCTGACACGGCAGGCACGGCAGAGTGGCGCAAAAGGGTCATCGTTGATTTCACACCCAGCCATCACCGGGATTTCCTCATCCAGGAGATAGGTCAGATTTCGCAAGATTCTCGACTTGGCCTGGCCTCGCAGTCCCAGCAGAATCATGTTGTGCTTTGACAAAATGGCATTGACGACCTGGGGAGTCACGGTATCCTCATAACCGATGATGCCAGAAAAGAGTGGTTCACCCTTCTCCAGTTTTCGAATCAAGTTGGCCCTCATCTCGTCCTTAACGCGGCGCTGCCGCATGGACGCTGCTCCCCAGGCACTGCTCCTAAGCTCACCCAATGTTTTTGGCTTACTCATAGGCCTCATCTACTCAAGGATGATTGGTGGGGCATGATAAAAATTCCTAACATTCCGTGCCAGGTGCCCATCCTTTAATTCAATGCTTCTCATTATAGGCATGGTTTTGGCAGTGTGACAACTTCATTCCTGTCCAGTCAAGGATTCGAGAAATTCCAACAGCGCTTCCTTTTCCTCGGAAGTCAAGTGCAAGGGCTGGACAAGAACATCAAGGTGAGGATTGGGGTTGCCTCCGTGGTCATAAAAATCGAGAACCGCTTCCAGGGTGGACAGGCTGCCATCGTGCATATAGGGCGCTGTCTGAACAATCTGGCGAAGAGTAGGCGTCTTGAAGGCGCCTCGATCTTTGAAGATAGCCGTCACGTCATACCGGCCCCTGTCGCTGAACTCTTTCCCATTCCAGCCAACTCCCAAATTATGAAAGAGTCCATCGCTAAAATTGAAGCCTTGGTGGCACAGGTTGCAATGGGCCTTTCCATTAAATAAGCGTAACCCTTCAAGCGCCTTCTGGTTGAGGGAATTCTTGTTTCCAGCAACGTATTGATCGTAAGATGAATTTCCCGACAGAATGGTTCTCTCAAAGCTGGCGAGAGCCAGAGAGATGCTTTCCCTGGTGATGGGGGCAAGGAAGACTTTTTGGAACTGCTCCCCATAACCAGGAAGTCGTTTCAAACGTTTCACTGCTTCCTGAGCAACGAGTCCCATCTCTGCGGGATTATTCAACGGACTGATAGATTGATCTTCCAGCGAACTGGCGCGCCCGTCCCAGAATTGATAAGGTTGAAAGGCCACGTTAATCAGAGTGGGCGTGTGCCGCAACCCCTTGAGTCCATGAATCCCTCGGCTTAAGCGGTTCCCGTCACTAAATCCCCGGTGGGGATCATGACAACTGGCACAACTGACGGTAGCATCTTCGGAGAGTCTCTTATCAAAAAAAAGCTGCCGGCCTAATTCTATTTTATCCTTCGTCAGCGGATTGGAAGCTGGAACAGGAATTTCCGGTAATCCCAATGGGACCTTGATCAATGGCCGCGGCGTACTTTTTGTCTCTTCTTTCAGACCCAATGACGTTTGAAAACTGGGTTGAGTGGGGCTGAAATGAATCGCTGGACCAAGACTCAAGAGGCCAAAAAGTACGACCGGTAGAAAGAGTCTCCTTTTTTCTATCTTGCCGGACATAGAACAATTCTAAGCCAGTCTTACTAGACAAGGGCTGCGCCCTTGATATCCCTGGAGCACCACCGGAGAGTCCGAAGCGCCAGCGAGGGTACTCGCGGCTGACCCTCGCTCGCGCTTCGGGCTTTCAGACTTTCCCAAAACGAGAACAAAGATTCTCGTTTCATTCTGCCCAAACCAACTAATTATCTCATTAAGAAATTTATCTAATGCAAGACGATCATTTTTCGCGCAAAATGATATAGAGTTCACTATGAAGCCACTGGACCTATTAAGTCGGAAACCCACAAATGAACTTGCGAGTTCAAACCGCAAAAGGGTCTACTCATTGGTGAAAAGAGTCCTCTTTGTCTGCATTGGAAATGCCTGTCGAAGCCCAATGGCCGAGGGTTTTGCCAATTATTACGGCAAGGGATGGCTGACCGCTTACAGCGCTGGATCGCACCCCGCAGGCATTCTCATGCCGAATACTGTAAAGGCAATGCAAGAAAAAGGCATTGACATTTCACATCAGAGTTCCAAGGGGCTGTCTGCCGTCAACCTTGAATGGATGGACTGGGTTGTCATTCTTGAACCGACGGTCTCCCATTCGATTCCGCAGAATTTCCTTCGCTCTCGAAGGCTTGATTGGGCTATCCAGGACCCCGTCGGTCAATCCATGGAGGTTTATCGAAGAATTAGAGACGAAATTGAGGTAAGGGTTTTGGACTTTGTCGAGATGGTCCGACAAGCTTCTTGAGTCATTGTCAGACCCCTTCAATATTCGTGCTAAACCACACCCTTTTCTTTCTCGCCAAACGCTTTGTTGCCGGACAAAACATCGAAGAGGCAGTTCATGTGGTTCGCGCCTTAAATGAAAGAGGAATCACAGCGACTCTGGATGTCCTGGGCGAAAATGTCGAAGACGGGCATGCGGCAGAAAACGCAGTTTCGAGTTACCTCACGACCCTGGATTGCATCCAAAAAGCCCAGCTCAGGTCCAATGTTTCTCTGAAGCTGACTCAGATGGGATTGGATATCAGCCGTGACTTTTGTTATTCCAATCTGGCGCGAATTTGCGAAAAGGCGGGCGCCTGTCATAGTTATGTTCGAATCGATATGGAGGGCTCAAAGTATACCGAAAAAACCATTTCTGTCTTTTTGGATCTTTTTCGATCATACAAGAGCGTTGGTATTGTCATTCAGGCTTACCTGTATCGCAGCGAACAAGATCTGCGCCGGCTCATTGACATAGGTGCCCGGGTGCGGTTGTGTAAAGGCGCCTACAAAGAGCCCGCCGACATCGCCATTCAAAAGATGCCGGAAATTCGGGAAAACTTCAAAAAGCTGGCTGAAATGCTATTGCTTCGAGGCAATTATCCGGCGATTGCCACCCACGATGATGCCTTAATCCGTTGGGCTAAGGATTACACGCGATCTCACAATATAGGGAAAGAGAGATTTGAATTTCAGATGCTTTATGGAGTCCGGTCTGAAACACAGCAACGCCTGGCACAGGAAGGATACAATATGAGAGTCTATGTCCCATTTGGCACCCATTGGTTGCCGTATTTCTACCGTCGCTTGCGCGAGCGCAGGGAAAATGTTTATTTCGTATTGAAAAACCTTTTCAAGGGTTGATTACAACACGAAGCTACAGTAGTGCGGCCAGCGGCCACCATCGAAAAAGCCACTGAGTCCCGGAGACACAGAGAAACGCTCCTGGCACGCAGATGAACGCAGACCAAGGCAGATTCCCCATATCAAATTTTGTCGAGAAAATGAGGTGGCGCGATTTCCTCCACTCCAAATGACTCATTTAATACCATGAAGGACATGAAGACCATGAAGGATCACAAGCAGGAAGCTCCTCAGTCCATCCATTAACCGCTTTACATTAAAATTGATCAAGCCCTGTTTTGTGTCCCAGAGTCTCACTTGAGTTAGTAGGAAACTCTATGAGGTGGCTCAGTCTTCTGAGCACCGGTTCATTGGCCGGGGGAAACTGATAACCCGATATTTCGCGGAGAGGAACCCATTTGAATTGTCGGCAGCCTAGGGCCTTGACTTCGCCTCTCAGATAGCGACAGCGGTAAAATTGGAGTCTGACAACCGTTTCAGGGTACTCATAATTCACTCTTTCGAAGAAGCCTTCCACCGCGATCTCAACGTTTAGCTCTTCCCGAACCTCCCTGAGAAGACAATCCTCCAAGGTTTCATCGTTTTCCCTCTTTCCTCCGGGGAACTCCCAATATCCTGAGAGGTGGGAGCCTTCGTCCCGTTGAGAGATGAGGATTTCCTGGTGTTTGAAGATGATGGCAGCCGCTACTTCAATCTGAGGCTTCACCTGTGACCTGTGAAGAACTTGATTCTGACACGAACTATATAGCTTTGCAGAAGCTTTCCTAAACACGTGAAGCGTGAAAAGCGAGGACCACGATTGCAGCCTCCCGTATCACGTATCACGTATCACGTTTCACGCTTCACGATTAATGCCCTTGTTGCTCTAAATACCGTTCTGCGTCCATCCCCGCCATGCAGCCGGTACCAGCCGCTGAGATGGCTTGGCGATAGACATGATCCTGAACGTCGCCGGCAGCGAAGACACCAGGGACACTGGTCTTGGTACCGTCATGGGTGATGATATAGCCATTGGCGTCCATTTCAAGCAGGCCTTTGAAAATCTGGGTATTGGGGACATGCCCGATGGCGACGAAGATACCATCACACTTAAAATCCGTGATTTCATTGCTCTTCAAATTTCTTAGCTTAACACCCTTAACGGTTTTGGCCGGCAGATCGTAAATCTCATCTACAACGGTGTCCCAAACAAAATCAATCTTGGGATTTTTGAAAGCCCTGTCCTGCATGATTTTTGAAGCTCTCAATTGATCCCGGCGATGAACCACGGTGACTTTGCTGGCGTATTTGGTGAGAAAGGTTGCTTCTTCGAGGGCTGAATCCCCTCCGCCCACCACGATAATCTCTTTGCCTTTGAAAAAATAGCCGTCACAAGTGGCGCAGGTAGAAACACCGTACCCGAGCAGCTTTTTTTCCGACTCAAGGCCCAGCAGTCTGGCAGACGCTCCTGAGGAAATAATTAAGGTTCTGGCCGGAATCTCCTGGTCGTCGGTAAAGACTCGAAACGGGCTATGTGACAGGTCGACTTTGGT
>QHZP01000227.1:7555-18670 GCA_003224715.1 Acidobacteriota bacterium
CTCCATTAGAGCCGGGCCCATGACGCCTTCGGGAAATCCGGGAAAGTTTTCAACCATCGTGGTTAGCGATAGTTGCCCTCCGACTTCAAGCCCTTCGATCAATAGGGGATTGAGATTTGCCCGGGCCGTATAAATGGCCGCAGTATAACCCGCGGGACCCGAACCAACGATAACAACATTTCGCATTGCGACTCTCCAAGTCTCATTATTTTAGAACTGGCTCTCCATACGCGTCTCGCTCCTATCAAGACGAGATCAAGTTCCTATCTTAGCATGAGCTTTCTGAATTACAGAAAAACGCGATGTAGGATGCAGGGTGCGTCGAAGTCCCTGACCCTCCCTCACGGTCGGACTGCCCAGGCTCGACTCAGTAGCCCGCGCATCAGCAAGGGCTGTCTCAACCCAATCGCTTACCGGACTTAAGACCGGACCCTGTGTAAGGGATGAGGATGAGCGCCTGACCGTTTGGGAAGGGCAGCCGAAACGACCGCCCGTTGTCAGTTGTTTTTCACTACGGCCCGACTAGCCAAGGGCTGCGCCCTTGATATCCCTGTCCCCTGACAGGGAGCCCGAAGCGCCAGCGAGGGTCATCGCGCGGCGGTCCCTCGCTGGCGCTTCGGGCTCTCAGTCCATCCCCAAAACGAGAACAAAATTCTCGCCTCGATCTACATAGCGGTCTAAATGCTTGAGGACGCCCACGTAATCTTGGTTTACTGAGCAAAAGCGCTTGACCCTCATTTTTAGCTGTGATATTTTTTTCATTCTTTTGCGGCAGGGCAGGCCGTCCATACAGATCCTTCTTAGCTTTTAAGCTCGAAATCCCTTGGCGTTATGAATGCAATGAATCCAGATTTGTCCATAGTTTTGGTCATGATTCTGGTGTGGAGTCTTTACTTTGTCCTCAAAAGGTCCTTCTTTAACCCTATCAACCAGATTCTGATCGAACGAGACGCCGCGATCAACGGAGCCCAGCAGGAAGCTCGAGGAAAATTGGCAGAATTTGATCGGAAGGCGCGGGCCTATCAAGACTCCTTGAAGGTGGCCCGTTTGGAAAGCTACCGCCAGCAGGAAAATTTCCGGGCGGAGGCCCTGAGGGAGCGTTCCCAGGTGGTGGCCGAAGCACGTAAACAGGCCGAACTGATTATCAATTCAGCCAAGCGCGAAATTCTGGCCCAGGTAACCACAGCCAAGCAGACACTTGAAGCCGATATCGATAATATTGCCAATGGAATCGTTAGGACAATCCTGCGCTAAGCGAAGCATGAAAAAATGCCTCGGAGACGGTGCTTGTCGTCCTACCGGCCAGGAGTTCAGCGCAGCACGAACCGCCGGCCAATGCCCCGGCTGCAGAAGCGAGAGGCGGGGAGCATCGGGCAGAAAGCCCTCTAGCCATTGTTTGGAAGTGGGTGAATTTCTGTATCCTGTTTGGAGGTTTGGGCTGGTACTTGCGTAAACCCCTGCAGGAATTCCTGAACTCCAGGGCTAAAGCCCTTGAAGAAGGGCTGGCCAGTGGACGAGAGGCCAGGGAGGCCGCCTTGAAGAAATTAGCTGAGATTGAAGCTCGTATGGCTCAATTGGACAAAGAGGTTAAAGACCTGAAGGATCAGGCGCTGAAAGAGGCAGAAGAGGAAAGAGGCCGTATTCTCCAAAGTGCAAGGCTGGAGGCCGAGAAGATCTTGGACCTCGCCCGGCGAGAGATAAAAGGGTTGGAGAAATCAGCACGTTTGGAGCTGAAAAGTCACGTCGCCGAACTGGCAGTAAAGCTGGCCGAAGAACGACTACGAAGCTCTATCAGTTCACAAGAGAATAAGAGCATCATTAATCAGTTTCTTCAAACTTTAGACGTGGTAAAGAATTGAGGGCGCTTTGAAAACTGCCCGGGCCCTAACGTTCTAAACAAGCCGAAACCTTGTCGAAGGCCATCTCCCGCGGGTTTGGTTACCAGTTCATATTGAGGTTGCAACGTTGGCAGTCATTGCAAAACGATACGCCAAAGCGCTCGTCGATGTTAGTCTCAAACTCGCTCAACCGGAGCGAGTTGAAAAGGAACTAAATCAATTCGAGGAGCTTCTCAGCCACAATAAAGAACTCTATCTTTTTTATACAAATCCTGCCATTCCGCTTCCCAAGAAGAGGAATGCCACGTCCGAAATCCTCAGCCGGCTTGGTTTCTGCAGCACAACCTCAAACTTCATTCTTATTCTGATTGATAATCATCGCATCCATTACTTCACTGAGATTCGCCAAGCTTTCCAACAAGAGATGAATGAACGGCGGGGAATCATTCAGGCAGAGATTAGCACTGCGTTTGAGGTAGATCATGAAATCAAGAGCCGATTGGAAGAAAAGCTTTCTCGTTTGACGGGCAAGGAAGTTTCCCTGAAATTTAACATTAGTTCTGGGCTCATCGGAGGAGTCGTTACAAGGATTGGCGATACCATTTACGATGGGTCGATTCGTCAGCAATTGGAATTAATAAGGGCCCGATTAAGTTCGGATTGAGTGCCGACCCACAATTTTGGAGAGCGCAATGGAAATCAAGGCAGAAGAGATTAGCAAGATCATTCGAGCCCAGATCGAAGACTATGATTCCAATGTGGTGGTCAGCGAAGTAGGGTCGGTCATCTCCGTAGGGGATGGGATTGCACGCATTCACGGATTGGAAAAAGTGATGGCTGGCGAGCTGCTGGATTTCCCCCACGGAGTTTCAGGTATGGCATTAAATCTGGAGGAGGATCAAGTAGGGTCTGTGCTGCTGGGGGAGGCCACGGAGATTAAAGAAGGAGACCTAGTCAAACGGACCAAAAAGATCATGGCGGTCCCGGTTGGAGAGGCCATGGTCGGTCGAGTCGTGAATGCTCTGGGCCAGCCGGTGGACGGGAGAGGACCTATCATCACTGAGACCTTCAATCCGATTGAACGTCTGGCGCCAGGCATTGTTGATCGGGAACCGGTAAAGCAACCTCTGCAGACCGGCCTGAAAGCCATCGATGCAATGATTCCTATTGGACGAGGTCAACGTGAGTTGATTATCGGGGATAGACAGACTGGCAAGACCGCTATCGCTATCGACACGATCATTAATCAAAAAGATGGGGACGTCATCTGTATTTATGTGGCCATTGGTCAAAAACGCTCGACCATTGCCCAGGTCGTCAAAACACTTAACGACTATGATGCCATGAGTTACAGCATCGTCATCTCGGCTTCGGCCTCCGATCCGGCTCCCGCGCAATATATTGCACCCTACGCGGGTTGTGCCATCGGTGAATATTTCCGCGATCGGGGCCAACACACGCTGTGTATTTATGACGACCTTTCCAAACATGCGGCCGCCTATCGCGAAATTTCTTTGCTTCTCCGCAGACCGCCCGGCCGGGAGGCTTTCCCGGGAGACGTCTTCTATTTGCATTCCCGCCTGCTGGAAAGAGCGGCCAAATTGAACGATAAGCGGGGCGGTGGTTCTCTGACGGCTCTGCCCGTCATTGAGACGCAGGCAGGGGACGTGTCGGCTTACATTCCGACCAATGTCATCTCCATCACGGATGGCCAGATCTATTTGGAAACGGACCTCTTCCACTCTGGCATCCGCCCGGCCATTAATGTGGGTCTTTCGGTCTCGCGCGTGGGCGGCAACGCCCAAATCAAGGCGATGCGACAAATCGCTGGGACGTTGCGTCTGGAATTAGCCCAGTTTCGAGAGTTGGCCGCCTTCGCTCAATTCGGGAGTGACTTGGATAAATCGTCCCAAGCCCAGTTGTCTCGTGGAGAGAGGCTGGTGGAAATTCTGAAACAGGGGCAGTACTCTCCCGTGCCAGTGGAAAAGCAGGTCATCGTCATTTTCGCTGCCACCAATGGATATTTAGATTCATTGGAAGTTGCCGACTGCTTGCCGTTCGAGCAATCTTTGTATCGTTTCCTAGATAACAATCATCCTTCCCTCGGCCAGAAGATCCTCCAAAAAAAGCAGCTTGACGACGGGTTGCGAGAAGAACTAAAGAAGGTTTTAGACGAATTTAAAGAGAGATTCCTGGCAGAAAGAGAGCAGCCGGTGTCTGCCACTTGACTTTCGTTGATTTTCCTGTTGGTCGTTCATACCAAATTATTCACTATCGGGCAGCCCCGGGAGGGGCGTCAGATAATAGCTCACGGCGGCCGCCGTGGGCTATTATCTCTAGCCTCTCCGAGGCTAATGCCGGGGGCGCCTAACTCGGGCCATAGTCGTAACGCATCACGCGCGAATTTCATCCAAAACCATGGCCAATGTGTTGGACATCCGCAGACGCATTCGCTCGGTGCGTAATACGCAGCAGATCACTAAAGCTATGAAAATGGTCTCGGCGGCAAAGCTGCGTCGCGCTCAGGAGCGGGTGTTTAGTGCGCGACCTTATGCCAACAAAATTCTGGAGGTGTTGAATAGTCTGGTGACACGCTCTGAGAACAAAAGGCATCCGCTTTTGGAAGAGCGGGGTGATCAACGTATTCAGTTAGTGGTGGTCACCGCAGACAAAGGACTCTGTGGCGCGTTCAATACCAACATCATTAAGGCAGCTCAGGCTTTTATTGATGAGAATCAGGATAAGCGCCTTAGCCTGAACTGTGTCGGGCGCAAGGGACGAGATTTTTTTCGTAAGCGTCCCACCCCTCTGGCCAACGAGTTCGTCAACATTTTTAGCAAACTGGAATACGCTCATGCCAGAGCGATTGCCAGCCAGCTGATGGAAGAATTTGCTGCTCAAAAATTAGACGCCATTTATCTGGTTTATAACGAATTCAAGTCAGTTGTTCAGCAACGTATTAGGGTGGAGCGGTTGTTGCCAATTCAGCGACTCAAACCATCGCCGGAAGAGACTTTGATTGATTACATTTATGAACAACCACCCGAGGAAATCTTTAATGATTTAATTCCCAAGCACGTGGAGGTTCAAGTCTATCGGGCTTTGTTGGAGTCGGCCGCCGCGGAACATGGGGCACGTATGACGGCGATGGATGCAGCCACGAACAACGCTGTGGATATGATCGATTCTCTGACTCTGACTATGAATCGAGCCAGACAGGCCGGAATTACCAGGGAAATTATCGAGATTGTCGGCGGCGCCGCCGCCTTAGAGTGAGATGAATTGAATGAACCGCAGAGACGCGGAGACGCAAAGGGGAGCGGCCGAGGATAGAAGATCGAGGATCGCATGAAATTCGGCGGCGTTCCATTTCTCGATCCTCTATCCTCCACCTTCTGTCTCAAACTCCTCTGCGGCTCGGCGCCTCTGCGGTTCAAATCATTGGCCCGGTGGTCGACGTGGCCTTCGATGAAAAGAATCTTCCTCAAATCTACACCGCTATTCGTATCACCAGTGAGGGATTTGACGTTCCTCACCCCATCGACATTATTACCGAAGTCCAGCAACATTTGGGCGAAGGCCGGGTGCGAACCGTATCCATGCAGCCGACCGATGGATTGGTGCGGGGCATGAAAGCGATCGACACAGGCGGTCCCATTTCCGTTCCAGTCGGTCGAGAAACCTTGGGCCGTATTATGAATGTCATTGGTCAGCCAGTCGATGAACAGGGGCCCATTAAGACGTCTCAAACTTATCCCATCCACCGTGAAGCTCCTTCCTTCGAGCAGCAAAACACGAATCTGGAGATGTTCGAAACCGGAATCAAGGTCGTCGACTTGTTGGAACCCTATTTGCGTGGCGGTAAGATTGGCCTCTTTGGCGGCGCCGGCGTCGGCAAAACGGTGATCATTATGGAACTGATCAACAACATTGCCACCAAGCACGGGGGCTTTTCGGTTTTTGCCGGAGTGGGAGAACGCACCCGTGAGGGCAATGATCTGTGGCTGGAAATGAAAGAGTCTGGCGTGATCAATAAGACAGCCTTGGTTTACGGACAGATGACCGAGCCGCCCGGCGCCCGCTTGCGAGTGGGGTTGACCGGGTTGACGGTCGCCGAATACTTCCGTGATGAAGAAGGCCAGGACGTATTGCTCTTCATTGATAATATTTTCCGCTTTACTCAGGCGGGCTCTGAAGTGTCTGCCCTTTTGGGGCGCATGCCCTCAGCCGTGGGCTATCAACCCAATTTGGCGACCGAAATGGGTGAGTTGCAAGAACGAATCACTTCCACCAAGAAGGGATCGATTACTTCGGTGCAAGCGATCTATGTGCCTGCTGACGACTACACCGACCCTGCGCCGGCCACAGCCTTCGCTCACCTGGATGCCACCACTAATCTGTCCCGCGCGCTTACCGAACTGGGGATCTATCCGGCGGTGGATCCACTGGCTTCCACCTCGCGCATCTTGGACCCGCGTATCATCAGTGAAGAACATTACAGTACGGCTCGCGCGGTGAAACAAATCCTGCAAAAGTATAAGGACCTTCAAGACATTATTGCCATCCTCGGGATTGATGAGCTTTCTGACGAAGACAAACTCACGGTGTCCCGGGCTCGCAAGATTCAGCGTTTCCTGTCCCAACCGTTTTTTGTCGCCGCCCAGTTCACAGGGCGGGACGGAAAGTACGTTCCTTTAAACGAGAATATCCGCGGCTTTAAGGAGATTGTCGAAGGGAAACACGATGATCTGCCCGAACAGGCCTTTTACATGGTCGGTAATATTGACGAAGCCATCGAGCGAGCAGAGCAAATGAAGAAGGCAGCTTAGATGCTTTGAAGATCCATTAAAGATCAACGGACCTCCGAGCATTGAATTCGTATGTTACCCGACAAGCTCCAACTTGAAATTGTTACTCCAAACCGTCTTCTGCTAAAGGAAGAGGTGGATGAACTGCAAATCCCTGGGAAGAATGGATACCTCGGAATTTTGCCGGGTCATGCGCCACTTATTAGTGAATTGCAAATCGGCGAGATATCCTATCGTCAGGACGAGGCGGTTCACTATCTGTCGGTGGCCTGGGGATATTGTGAGGTCTTACCTGATCGAGTCATCGTACTGGCCGAGACAGCGGAAAAGGCAGAGGAGATCGATGTCAATCGAGCCCTTGCAGCCAAAGAGCGGGCTGAAAAGCGATTGGCCGATTTGCAGAATCCGGAGCTCGATTTCAATCGAGCCATGATCAGCCTGCAGCGAGCCTTAATTCGATTACAAGTCAGTAACAAGCAGGTCGGAGCTTTGCAGTAGGTGTTGGCAATTCAGAGGACATCGTTTATAATTGGTCCCGGTTGATTGTGAGATAGAGGCGCGATACGTCAAGAGTCCTTCGAGGTAGACAACCCGAGTCGATGATCTCGAAGAAAAAGGGACGGTCGCCGAAACCTTACTGACGCGGGCGGCTGTAAGGTTGGGTGGCAAGACAATATCCTGCCAACTGTCACCTCAAATTTGGGGTGGAGCGCTATCCAACGATTTGGAGATATATTTTTTCTTATTCTTAAATCGGTGAGAGCGGCGCTTTCACCGATTTTTTTTGTTTGGGCCGCTCGCAGCGNNNGCTCCGTACTTCGGGATATCACAAATTCTCTCAAGGATTCATTATGTCTATTAAAGAATTTAATATTATCGACTCCACGCTTCGGGAAGGAGAACAGTTTGCCAAGGCCCATTACACGACGCAGCAGAAGATTCAGATTGCGCAGGCCTTGGACGAGTTCGGGGTGGAGTATATTGAACTCACTTCTCCGGTGGCCTCACCACAATCTTTTGAAGATTGTAAAACCATTGCCAACCTGGGTTTGAAAACCAAGATACTAACCCACACCCGTTGTCACATGCAGGATGCGCGACAGGCGGTTGCCACCGGAGTGGTTGGCGTAGATATTTTGTTTGGCACATCCTCCTACTTACGTCAATTCAGCCATGGGAAAAATATCGATCAGATTATTGAGAGCGCTCGTGAGGTCATCGAATTCATCAAAGGTTCCGGTTGCGAGGTCCGGTTCTCCAGTGAGGACACCTTCCGCAGTGAAGAGGCCGATCTCCTTCGCGTCTATCAAGCGGTGGACGCCATGGGAGTGGATCGTGTCGGCTTAGCCGATACGGTGGGGGTGGCGACGCCGCGCCAACTCTATACTTTGGTTTCTGAGTTGCGCCGTCACATCAAAGCGGGAATCGAATTCCACGGGCATAACGACAGCGGTTGCGCCATCGCCAACAGCTTTACCGCCCTCGAAGCCGGCGCGACCCACATCGATACCAGCATTCTCGGAATTGGAGAACGCAATGGCATCACCCCGCTGGGTGGATTTATCGCCCGACTCTATTCATATAATAAAGACCTGGTGAAGAAGTACAAACTGGACATGTTGTATGACCTGGAGAAGATGGTAGCGGATGTCGTGGGAATTGATATTCCTTTTAACAACTACATTACCGGAGAAACCAGCTTTACCCACAAGGCGGGCATGCACACCAAAGCTGTCATGTTGAATCCTGGCGCCTATGAAATTATTGACCCGCAGGACTTCGGTCTGCAGCGCACGATTTCGATTGCTCACCGCTTAACTGGCAAAAACGCCATCCAAAATCGGGCTCGCGAGTTAGGCTTGCATTTTGGAGATTCTCAGCTTCGCGAAATTACCGATGAGATCAAACGGCTGGCCGACGCCGGCCCACTTTCTACCGGACAGCTTGATGAGCTCCTGCGGAGCTGGGTGGTGGCGTAAACCCCCTCTCGGGAGGGGCAGAAGAGGTCAGCCTTCGGGCTGGGTCCTTCTGGTCTGGAGACAACCCAGCGCTGGACCATGAAGGTGTGAAAAAATTCCTGACCGCCCGCCCACCCGCCCTAAAGCTGTGAAAATTCGAACGACCCCCTCACCCGCCCTTCGGGCACCCTCTTCCCCGGTGGGGGCGAGGGAGTCAAATCTAATGTTTACTTTCCCCTCGCCCCCATCGGGGGAGTGTTTTGTTTGGGGACATAGCTGACAGTCTTCGGGGACATGGGTGACAGTTTTCATTAAAGGATAATGCTAACAGCTTTTAGAAAAATATTCCTATCTCGAGCAGCAGAAGCTGTGGGAACTGTGGGAAACTCGGAGCACTTGGTGCGGAGAGTTTTCCAAGCCCGGTGGGAACGGTGGAAAAATCGCTGTCTATTTTTCCACGGTTTCCACGGGGCGGCAGTTTCCACAGCTCTCTCCTTCGATCGCCCGGCGCGCATCGATTTGGGCAATCCGATGAGCACAAAAATAGACCTCCCAGATCCCGTCGGTCAAGGTGGGCCGCAACGCCACCGGATATCCCCGAAAGGCTTGGCTGAGCCGAAAAACCCGCTGGTGAAAAGAAATCCGGCCGTGGTCTTGAACCTTGCGCACGATGGCCTCAGTACCATAGTCGATGCCGGGCAGGACTTCCGGAAACGAGCGGACGCTGATTTGATAACGACTGGCCGGCACGGCCATCCCCAAGGCTTGGTGGGGCCGCTGGTGATTATAGACGTGGCGCCACTGGTCAAAGCGGGTCTGCACCCCGGGGTGATCCCAGTCACTGCGGCTTTGCAACACTTCCACTTGCAGGGTGCGATGGAAGCGCTCTTCCTTGCCTTGAGTTTGCGGATGATAAGGGCGACCATGACAAACGCCAATGCCCAGGCGCAGCAACCAGACCGTCAGAGGGGTATAGGGATGGTCCGCGTCATCTCCCCAGGGAGACCCGTTATCCATCAGCATTCGCTCCGGCACCCCATAGCGACGAAAGGTTTCCCTCAAGATCTCCTGCACCGTCTGGCCCGTTTCATTCCGGCAAGCCTGCAAACACAAGGCATAACGAGAATGATCATCCAGGACCGTCAAGGGATGGCAACGCTCCCCATTGCCCAAGCCAAAGTGGCCTTTGAAGTCCATCTGCCACAGCTGATTGGGGGCGGCCTGCTCGAACCGCTGCCAGGCTCGGTGCTGGGCCGAAACTGCCGGATCAATGCGCCCCTGGCGTCGCAAAACCTGGTGAACCGTGCTCGGAGAGGGAACTCCTGGCTGACCCAAAGCCTGCAGACGGGCTTGGATCTTCCAGGCCCCCCAAGCCGGATGGAGGTCGCGCAGGCTCACAATCTGACGCTCCATCTCACTGCCGGTCCGTCCCGGGGACTGACGAGGCCGACGGCAGCGATCCTCCAGCCCGGCCCGCCCTTCGGCTCGATACCGCTTCCGCCACTTGTACCCGGTCTCCCGACTGATGCCAAAACGCTGGCACAGTCGACTAAAATTCACCTTCGACTGACTGGCCAACTGCACAAACTCCTGACGCAACGACATGACCGATACCTCTTTCCAGGGCATGGCAATCCTCCAAAGAAGATTTCCATGTCCTTATCGATGTGTCAGCCATGTCCCCGAAGGTTGTCAGCCATGTCCCCGGTTTATACACTCCCCTGGGGAGGGTGGCCGCAGGCCGGGTGAGGGGTCAGTGGCCGATGAGACCGTAGTGCTGGGCGGTCTGAGGTAGCTCGCTACGTATTGCCAGTTCAGTCGGTGCGCGGTATAATTTTATTATGAAGACTTATCTCTTGGCTCTCTTGATGGTGTGGGGGATCGCTGTCCCCGGCGGGGCTCAAAAACTGGAGGATGCGGCCACACAGGAGCGGGCAAGGCGCGCCCAGATAAAATCATTGGGCCAGGTCTATACCAACGAAGATTTGAAGAAGTACCACGCCGAAGGTGAACCCTCCTCAAGCGTGACGCCAGTTTCCATCCAATCTGCGACTGGGAGATCCGTCCCCCTTCAGACGCAGGCACTGGGCTTCAATAGTGAAGACGAGAAGCTCTGGAGCAAACGGTTCATCGAGGCCAGGGCCCGGTTGCAAGCAGCCCAGAAGCGGCATGAGATGCTGCAGGTCAGGCTCAGACAATTGAATTCGGGAAGGATGACAGTGAATTGCAGTGAGGGTGGATGCGGTGGGTATGACCCTTACTACACAATCCAAACCATGCAGCAGATGGAAAATAATCAGAAAGAGCTTCGAGCAGCAGAACAGGCCCTGGAAGATCTTCGTGAACAACTTCGCAAAAGCGGCAATCCACACTCTTGGGAAAACTCTCAACTGGCGCTGGAACCCGCAGTCAAAATGGCTGAAGTTTCCCGAGTTAAAGATGAGCCTTATTGGCGAGAGCAACTCCTTCTGCTGAACCGGCGTTATGACGCAGTGATAGAGCCTCTGGAAG
>QHZP01000228.1 GCA_003224715.1 Acidobacteriota bacterium
AAAAGGTTTCGACCTCTTCCGGCGTTGGTGGGAGTCCGGTCAGGTCCAAGGTCGCACGCCGCAGGAGAGTAATCTTGTCCGCCGGAGGATTGGGGCGCAGCCCTTTGGCTTCGAGCTGCGCCAGCACAAAAGCATCAACAGGATTGCGGGCCCACCCGGCATGACGCACGGCTGGCCTGTCAACTCGATTGACTTTCTGCAATGCCCAGTACTTTCGCTGCTCTGGCGTGAAAGGATCTCGCACAGGTGATGCTGTTTGGGCCAAGACCTGAATCAAGGCGCAACACAACAACGAAATACTTACAGCGGCAAGACCAGAACATTTGAGGTATTTCATTGGAATCGCTGGTACAAGACAGAGTCTGGAACACTTCAGATTTTAAACCTGAAACCGGCAGGCTGCAATCCAAAATTCGCAACCCGAGTGGACAAGGGCGTGCGCCGACCGAGGAGCGTGGGCGAAAGCCCGAAGCGCAAGCGAGGGTATAACCGCCTCGGCCGCTAGCACGAAATGGATTCTCCACACAAAGAAAGCATAACGGGATTGACACGACGAACAGGATAGAGGAGATTAATGACCTGTCCAGAATCTCGACAGTGATGCCCCAGTTATCCTGTCGGCCAGGTAGTAAGCTAATTGTGCTTTCAGAGCAGTACCGTCGGCCACGCATATTTTGTTTGGCTCTATTTTCTAAAGGAAAGGTGAATTTGCCATGTTGAAGAAATCTAACATCACGCGTCGTCATTTCATGAAGAGCGCCATCAGTGCTGGGGTAGCTCTAAGTGCCGCCGCTTCCGCCAAGGCGGGGCCGGCCCGCATCCTGGGAGCCAACGATCGCATTCAGGTCGGTTTGATCGGTGTGGGGGGACGGGGTCGCTACCTTTTACGTGAGGTGCTGTCAATCCAGGAAAACACGGGCATGGTTAAGGTGCTGGCGGTTTCAGATGTCTATGAAAAGCGGAAGAAGATTGCTCAGGATCTGTGCAAAGGGGAGGCCTACCTGGATTATCGAGAGTTGCTGGCGCGTGATGACCTGGATGCCGTCATCATTGCCACGCCTGATCATTGGCATGCCAGAATGGCTATTGAAGCCATGAATAAGGGTAAAGATGTGTATCTGGAAAAGCCGATGACCCATACCGTGGAAGAGGCACGCCAGGTGGCAGAGACGGCAGAAAAGAACCAACGAGTCCTCCAGGTCGGCTCACAGACAACTTCCAGCGACCAATGGTGGAGAGCGCGGAAGGTTATTGAGGAAGGTGGCATTGGCCAGTTGATTATGAGCCAAGGTTCATACCATCGGAACTCGACGGAAGGGGAATGGAACTGGCCCATTGATGTTGAGGCCGGACCCAACGGAACAGGAGAGAATCACATCGACTGGAAAATGTGGCTGGGCCCGGCGCCGGAGCGTCCCTACGACGCGGATCGGTTCTTCCGCTTTCGCAAGTATTGGGATTACTCGGGCGGCATCGCGACGGATCTTTTCTATCATGTGATGGCCCCGCTTAATATTTGCTGGGGCCAGGCCCAATTTCCTTATCGTGTGAACGGTAATGGTGGCATTTATGTGTTTAAGGATGAACGTGAGGTTCCCGATACCTTTACCTTAACCGCCGATTATGCGGGCGGCCACACAGTATGCCTTAGCTCCTCAATGGCCAATGACACTCACATTCCCGGCCTGATTCGCGGGCACGAAGGGACTATCATCATGGTTCCGGATGGGCAGTTTGAAGGTCGCGTGGATTATATTACGGTGGCTCCACAAAAAATGGCCAAGGATAAATTCAGAGCCAAATACGGAAACGGAATCGAGGTAAAGCTTGAATGTGAAAAGCGGGAGTCTCATATGATGAATTTTTTGAACTGCGTGCGGAACCGCCAAAAGCCTGTGCTCGATGCCCTCACGGGCTATAAGGCTCAGGTGGCGATTTCCTTGTCAGTCCAATCCTACCGCGAAGGCCGGGTGCTCTATTTCGACGAGGTGACTCAAAAAGTGGTTGACAAGCCTCCCAAGCCGGCTAAAGCGATTACCAAAGCATAAAGTCTAAGCAGCCGCAAATGAACGCGAATGAACGTGAATGAGGAAGAAAGCGGGGATTCCTCAGGGAAAATTCCTATAGAGCACGCATGGCGTTTTGGTTTCCAGCCTCACTCCATTTCATCTTGAACATACTTTTTGAATTAGAAATTATGGACGATTCGCTTCCATTCGATTTTTGGATGCTGGAAGTTTACTAACAAGGCAACATTGTGATTACTTGCCTTTAGATAATTCAGACATTGGGCCATGTGCTCGTTGGCAATGCAATCTACACATTTCAGTTCGACCATTAATTTGCCTTCCACAAGGACATCCACATAGTAATCACCTATGGCTTCGCCTTTATATAACACCCGAATTGGAGCCAGCGCTTCTGCCCCCAATCCTCGAAGGCGAAGTTCAATGACCAGTGCACGCTCATAGACCTTCTAAGAATCCTGCGCCCAGCAGATTGGCCACCTCGTAAACTGCGCCGATCACTTTGGGGATCAACTCATTCATCAGTTCACGTTGATCTACATTCATCTTCTTTCCTGTTCCTGTACATCATTTGGCGATTTTTGTCTTGCCGTTTCTCAATTTCAATCCGCATCCAGTATTGCAGCCATTTGCGTTAATTCGCGTCCATTTGCGGCTGATTTTCGTTATCTAGAAGCGGTGGCGCGGCTCGGGGCGCTCCGTGGGAATGGGCATTTTCTCCCACTCCGGGTGGGAGATGCCGTTCAAATCCCACACGACTTTTCCTTCCCGAACAGTCAACTCGCATTCCAGCTTTTGGCTGCCCATCATCTTGCCGCCGTCCACGTCAATAAAGCCGAATTGCCCTTTCCGCATACTTAACACCACAAGATCGGCTGCGGATCCGACGCTCAGGTTTCCCAGGTCCGGCCGCTTGATTTCTTTGGCCGGATTCCAAGTGGAGCGCAAAATCACATCGGGCAGCGGCATATCCATATTGAGAAATTTGGACATGACGTTGAGCATATCTTTCATCCCTGCGTTCATACTGCCGACGTGAAGATCCGTGCTGATCGAATCTGGCGGAAATCCTTGCTTCATCGCCGGAATGGCTTGGCGAAACAAAAAACTGCCGCCGCCATGGCCCACATCGAAAATGACGCCGCGCTTGCGGGCTTCCCAGAGGTAAGGCAGGAGCTTTCCTTCGGCGTCAAACATGGGTAATTTGTGATTGGGCAACCGATAGAGATACATATGGGTATAGATATCTCCCGGTCGCAGGTGCTTAAGCACCAGTTCCTGGAAGGGTCGCTCTGGCACGAAGTGGCCGAAGTCAACCATGATGGGCACGTTTGCCAGCTTTCCCGCCTCCACGGCGCGATCCACCGGATCCCACTCCGGCCCCTCGTAGTGAGCTGTTTTGACCCCTACCACAATCTCTCGGTATTCCCTGATACGCATGGCAGTGAGCTTCGGGTCCATGTCACCCAGGTTTTGCTCGATAGGTCCGCCTCGCATGCCTGAGCCCACAATATTGAGTAAAGCCAGCACGCGGGTTTTCACTCGGTCGATAACCTGATCCTTAAACTCCAGGAAATTTCTCCAGCCACTGCCGCCGGCGTCGACCACCGTGGTCACACCGCTGCGAAAGGTGAAGCCATCCGGCGGTAGGCTGGAATAGCCGCCACTATAATCGGAGTCTAGCTGCGTGCCATAAAACACATGGGTGTGAATGTCCAGCAACCCTGGCGTCACGTAGAGTCCCGTTGCACTGACCACTTGTTTAGCCTGTACTGACGGGATTTCAGTCGTCACCCGGGCAATCTTGCCCTCGGCGATCGCCACGTCCATCATGGCATTGATCTGGTTCTTCGGATCAATCACATGCCCGCCTTTGATCACCAGGTCATATTGTTGGGCCTGCACTGGAAAAGCTGACAGGCAATGAAGTGAGGTCAGAGTAAAACTTAACACCGCCTTGCCGACGCGAAATTTCATTTCTCCTCCAATCAGCCGAGGGCACACCGCCTGTAGCCGCGATCACCGCGCTGGTCCAGGGCAGTCCGCGATTTCATGAAAGACTCACGGCCCGTTCGAGCGCAAGAAGGGTACCAGCAGGTAATAAATTTTTCCACCGAAATAATAAATAATAGGGTTTGAAATTTGGCGTCCGTTTTGGCTGCGCTGAGGTACAATCGCGACTTGCGTTAATTAAGGGACAGAAGAAGGAGCCGCAGATGAACACAGATAAACGCGGATTAAATGAATCTAGAGCTGACGGAGAAGATCATCGGGGGTCTTTTTCTGCCCCGCCTTGCCCGACCTTCGGCCACCCTGTCCAAATGGCAGCGGGGCAGGGGGTGAGGGGATGGCAGACTAACAAAATTGATCAAAGTCTCAACTTCTTCGCCACCAAGTAACGCTGGTTACATGTCTAACGAAGAGGAGAAAATGCCGAGTGACAGGGAAGGGCGGGTTCAATCAATATGCTTATTCGTCTGCGTGCTTATGGTGAGCCTATTCGTGCCGGGCTGTAGCCGTCAAGGTCCGCCCTACAGCCCCAAGGAAGCACTCCAGACAATAAAAGTTGAGAAGGGCTTTCGCGTTGAATTGTTTGCGAGTGAACCCTTGATCACCTCTCCGGTGGCAATGGAGTTTGACGAAAATGGACGGATTTTTGTCGTCGAAATGCCAGGCTATCCCCTGGACACCCGTCCCACCGGCCGGGTGGTATTACTGGAAGACGCCGATGGGGACGGCCGCCCTGACCGTCGCACTGTGTTTGCCGATGGGCTGGTTTTCCCCAATGGTGTCATGCGTTGGAAAAAAGGAATCCTGGTCACGGCCGCTCCCAATGTTTGGTACATGGAAGATACGGACGGGGATGGGCGCGCCGATGTGCGTCGTATCGTTCTTGCCGGCTTTCCGTTTACCAATCCGCAGCATATGGTCAACGGCTTACGTTATGGACTTGACAATTGGATTTATCTGGCCAATGCCGGACCGGCAGAGGCCATCGTGTTTAAGGATAAATTTGGCGACCTGGGAACTGACATCCGCTTTCCTGAACGCAGTGACGCGCCCGCACTGAAGATACACGATCGCTCAGTCCGTTTCCGTCCCGACACTTACCAATTGGAAGCGTTGTCAGGGGCTTCCCAGTTTGGGCATGCCTTTGATGACTGGGGACATTATTTTACGGTTGACAATGAGAACCAGGGACGTCATGAGGTGATCGCTGCGCGCTATCTACAACGCAATCCTGATCTGCCGGTGTCTTCTGCCGAACAGGATATGTCGGACCACGGAAACGCCGCTAGAGTCTTCCCGATTACCAAGCGGCCGGAATACCAACTCCTGAGCGGGATCGGCACGCTCACGTCAGCCTGCAGTCTCACCATCTATCAGGGTGGAGCTTTTTCGTCCGACTACAACCATGTCGCCTTCGTGGCCGAGCCCGCCCAGAACCTGGTTCACGGCGACGTGCTCTCCGATGCCGGCTCCACGTTCGTCGCCAGTCGTCTTCGCGAAGGAGTGGAGTTTCTGGCTTCCACCGATAGCTGGTTTCGCCCCGTCTATTTTTATATTGGTCCGGACGGCGCACTTTACCTGATCGACTATTATCGCCAGCTCATCGAACACCCTGAATGGACTTCGAGTCATCACCATCACCATTCCAAGGACCTCTACCGGGGAAGCGATAGAGGCCGGATCTATCGCATTGTGCCCGACTCTACCAGGCCACTCGAGATGCTAAAGCACATCCGTCTCAGCCAGTCCCCTGATGCTGAATTGGTACATCAGCTCTCCAATACCAATATCTGGTGGCGGCGGACTGCTCAGCGGTTGCTGGTTGACCGCCACAGTAACGCGGCTTTGGGACTTTTGACCCGCCTCGTTAACGAGGGCCGCTCTCCCCTTGGCCGACTCCATGCCTTGTGGACGCTGGAAGGACTTGGCAAACTAGATACGGCTCTGGTGCTGAAAGCTCTGGATGACCCCGAGCCGGGCGTCCGCGAAAACGCCATCCGACTGGCTGAGCCACGGTTGCTGAGTTCTCCCGCAATAGTCGAAAAACTCCTTAAGATGGCCGAAGATCCCAATCCTAAAGTGCGGTTCCAGCTACTTTGTACCTTGGGCCGGGTTGACTCGGCCGTGTCAAGAGCCGTTC
>QHZP01000229.1 GCA_003224715.1 Acidobacteriota bacterium
AGAATCTGCGAGGCGGCAATCGAGATTACCGGCAGAACGACAGCCAGCATGCTAAGAAAAAAGGTTACTTCGCCGACCGTGCGTTTAATTTGTTCCACTCTGGATTGCATGGTTTCATTTTTTCAGACAAAACATTATATTAAAGAGCTTAGGTAAGACTAAACTCTATTAAAGGAAAGGATAGACGCTTGCGTTCATATCTGGTGAGACCGTTTAATCTATTGCCCTTTTGGTGGCTTGCTTGTCTTGTTTTATCGGCATCCGCTCAAGCTCTGACTGGACCCAAAATAGCCACCCCTGAAGAAAGAGTTGTGATCAGCATTGGAGACCTCAAGATCACAGCCAAAGAAGTGGATAAATTTGTGGAAGGTCTTCCGCCTCAGTATCGTCCCTTTTACTCGGGCGCGGGCAAAAAGCAATTGGCGGACCTGATCGTCAATAACAAACTCTTAGCCAGGGAAGCGGAAAGACGCCACCTGCAGGAAAGAGAAGATGTGCAAATTCGTATCAATATTGCTCGGGAAAGCATCTTGAGTGAAGCCGCACGGTCCGACCTAGAGAAAGAATTAAATGTTACCGAGCCAGAAGCGCAAAAATACCTGGATGACCACTTGGCCCAATATGAGGAGGCAAGAGTTAGAAGGATCGTGATTCGATCGACTTCCAGTCTCAATCTGGAACCCGGCAAGCAAGTTGAAAAACTTCTTTCAGACGCAGAAGCTCACTCCAAGGCGGAGGAGATCCGCCAAAAACTGTTAGCCGGGGCCGATTTCGAGGAAATGGCTGCCAAGTTCTCCAACGATTCCCTGTCCTCTGGGAAGGGCGGCGATCTTGGCTTTATTAAGAGGAGAACTCAAGCTCACATTATTGTCCCACCTCTAGAAGAAGTGATTTTCTCCATTAAGGTGGGGACGATCAGCGATGTGATTCAGACCCCTCTCGGCTACGAGATTGTCAAAGTAGAAGAACGACGAATTCCCAAGCTGGCGGACATCCGCAAAGAGATCGACACGCTGGCTCGAAAACAAAAAGGCGAGGAATTGTTGAAAGAAATGAGACAGCGATACGCTGTCAAGGTAGACGATGCTTACTTTACTCCTCAGCCGTCTGCTGCTCCCCCAGCCAAGAATCGCTGAGTAGGTTTGATCAAACTGGCCAAGGAGTGCGCCCCTTGCTATCCCGGTCGCCAGGGATAGCCACAATCATCGCATACTTTCAGTGGTCGTGGACAATTCGCGACGCACGGCGCACGGCAATGACCCCCCTGTAGGTCCGCCCTTGGCAAGGGGGGACTTGAGGGGGTGGCTTGAGCATGAAACGGTACAAAGTTCTCGTTTCGTCGGGCGTAAACTAAAGCAGCTTTTTGATTCGTTCTTCCAGCAGTTTAATATCCATGGCCTCTTTGTGAGTTCCTTCTTCGTATTCGCCGACAATGTTTCCTTTACGATCTATTAAGACGACGTACGGAATCCGAAAGCTCGGTTTTTCTGGAGTAACCCCGATATAGCTGACCGCGATGGAAAGATCGCCGACGACAACAGGATAAGTGAGGCCATACTTCTTGATAAAGGGCTCAACAGCTTTGGCTCCCTCCTTATCATGAGAGATGCCAACAATGGTTACTCCCTGATCTTTATACCGCTTATAAAGCTTCTCAAGTTCCGGTGAGGTTTGCTGGCAGTCTGGGCACCAGGTTTGAAAGAAATCTAAAACAATGACCCGTCCTTTCAGGCTGGCAGATTTTAAGACCTTCCCATCAGTTGTGGGCAAAACAAAGCCGGGTGCAGCGCGTACACCTTTGAATCTTTCTTGCCCTCGAAGTATGTTTGAGCTGGTGAGCAATACTGCCCAGAGCAAGAAGAAACCGATTTTTCGCCTCGAGTCATGGATCATTTTGATTTCACCTCCACACTGACTCCGCCATTCAGAAATACGGCGAGGTATTTCATTTCGATTTGTGCTCGCATTCTTGCTCTTGCTCGGCTTTCTATGAACTAATCCAGCAAGAGCATGAGCAAGACAATTTCTTCGGAAACAATCGGCCCGGAAGCAGAGGGCATTCGTAAGCGTATTATGAAATCGAGTACTCAGGTTCCTGCAGAGACCCAATACCTCGACCTGGTCCACACGTTAGCAAAATTTAACTACACCAACAAGTGATTTCAAGATGAGCTAAAGCTAAACTGTCACTCTGCAATGGGTAGGTCGCAGTCGGTCGCACGGACTCGCAGTCGGTCGCACGGACTCGCAGTCCGTCGCACGGACTCGCAGGCGGTCGCACGGACTCGCAGTCGGTCGCACCGATTCGCAGTCGGTCGCACCGATTCGCAGGCGGTCATGATGAGTTTTTTCCAAGACAAGAAGATTATAGTGACGGGTGGGGCAGGGTTTCTCGGTTCAGAAGTGGTTCGTCAGCTTCAGGCCCTCGCACCCTCGCAGGGCCTCGCAGGATCCTCGCAGGCCCTCGCAGGGCCCTCGACTGCGTACTCAGTACTCAGTACTCAGTACCCCTGTGGGCAAATCATTGTGCCTCGTAGCCGTGACTATGATTTGACAAAGGAAACAGCCATCTGCCGACTGCTGGAATCGGTGCTTCCTGACATCATCATTCACCTCGCAGCGGTTGTTGGCGGCATTGGGGCGAACCAGCAGCATCCTGGCGAATTCTTTTACAAAAATCTGATTATGGGAACTCAACTGATGGAGAAAGCGCGCCAGTTTGGAGTGAAGAAGTTTGTAGCCATTGGGACCATCTGCGCCTACCCCAAGTTTACCCCGGTTCCTTTTAAGGAAGAGGATCTCTGGAACGGCTATCCGGAAGAAACCAATGCTCCCTACGGCCTGGCCAAGAAAATGATGCTAGTCCAAGCTCAGGCTTATCGGCAAGAATATGGTTTCAACTCCATCTACCTGCTCCCTGTGAATCTCTACGGCCCGGGCGATAATTTTGATCTGCAAACGTCTCACGTTATCCCGGCGCTCATTCGAAAATGTTTGGAAGCGAAACAAAACGGACTTCAGGAGATTGAAGTTTGGGGAACAGGGCAGGTGACCAGAGAGTTTCTTTACGTTTCGGATGCTGCCGAAGGCATTCTCTTGGCAACTGAGCATTACAATAAAGCGGAGCCTGTCAACCTTGGGGTTGGGAAAGACATCCTCATCAAGGAACTGGTCCATCTGATAGCCGGATTGACCGGATATCAGGGAAACATTCGTTGGAACACCACCAAGCCTGATGGGCAACCCCGCCGCTGTCTCGATTCGACCAAAGCAGCGAAAGAGTTTGGCTTCAAAGCCAAAATAGGCTTGGAGGAGGGCCTGAAGAGAACCATTGAATGGTACCGTCAGCAGACGGCCAACACGGAAAACCCGAGAGGGCAGCGATGAGGAAGAATGCAGCCGATTAAGATGGTGGACCTCCACCGGCAGTACCTGACCATCAAAGAAGAAATCAACCACGCGATTCTATCGGTGCTGGATTCTTCCGAGTTTATCATGGGCAGGGTGGTCTCCGAGTTCGAGCACGAGCTCAGTCAGTATCTGGGAGTCCAGTTTGCCATTGGCTGCGCCTCAGGAACCGATGCCTTGCTAGTAGCCATGATGGCGATGGAAATCGGTGCCGGTGACGAAGTCATTACTTCTCCCTTTTCCTTTGTGGCAACGGCCGAGGCTGTGGCTCTTTTAGGCGCCCGACCGGTTTACGTGGATATTGATTCCAGGACCTACAATATCAATCCTAGTCTGATTTCTGAACGCATTACGCAAAAAACCAAAGCCATTATTCCGGTTCACCTCTTTGGCCACTCGGCAGACATGGAGCCCATCCTATCTCTGGCTCGAGCGAACGATCTGAAAATCATCGAAGATTCGGCTCAGTCGATTGGGGCAAAGTATAAGAACCACTTTGCAGGAACCCTGGGCGACATCGGCTGCCTCAGCTTCTATCCTACCAAGAACCTGGGCGCTTATGGAGATGCAGGAGTGATCTTGACTAACAATTCTTCTCTGGCCCAACGGTGTCGCATGATTACTGAGCATGGCTCCAGGGTCAAGTATTATCATGAGATGCTGGGGATCAATAGCCGGCTCGATTCGCTACAAGCCGCGGTCTTGAAAGTTAAGCTCAAACATCTGGAACGTTGGACGGAGGCGCGCATTCGCATTGCCCAAAGATACACTCAGGCTTTGAGTGGTCTGGGTTTGATTCTCCCTTATTGCGCACCGTGCGCGAAGCATGTCTATAATCAATATTCGATTCGAACTCCCCGGCGCGATGAGCTAGCAGCCTTTCTGAAAGAGAAAGGACTCCCTTATTCCATTCATTACCCCTTCCCGCTGCATGAACAACCTGCCTTCAGAGAATTTATAGACCCAGGAATTCGTTTTCCCGTTACCGAAGCAGTAACGAAAGAGATTCTCTCCCTCCCGGTCTTTCCTGAGCTCGAAGATGGAGAAGTGGACGCCATTATCTCGAGCCTCCGCCAGTTCTTCCAGAGGTCATCATCCTAAAGCCGGCAATTGTCTTCACCGTGGAAGCGCTGAGCCTGCAAAATGAAGAGATCCTTTTCAACACCTCTCACTTGGTCTTCTTTGCTCGCCCTCGCCTTCTTCAGAGCGAATCGTCCGCGACGCAATTCCGTCAATGATGCGCCTGTCCCGTGCCAGGATTTTACGACCTCCTGCCTCACTCCAAGCGTTCTGCTTTGCAGTTTCGGCTGGCACGCCTCACTGTTTCCTCCTATCCAGCAGACGGACAAAGAAGATTGTATCGAATGCGTTAACGGCTCCGTCGCCGTTGACATCCGCGAGAGACTGATGACATTGCGGATACCGCTGCGCGTATCCAGCCGGATCAGCAAGCGCCAGGGCGTAGGGCTCCCTATCAAACGCGTTGACGGCGCCGTCGCAATTCAAGTCACCCAGCACAGGTGCAACGTATGCAACCAGACTTTGACTGTTGCTCACCAGTAGCTTGCCATCCGTGGCAATTGCAATCGCGTTCACCGATGAGCCCGTCCCCGTATCGAACGTCCACCATTGCCGCCCCTCTCGGCCGAAACCGAAAACCGTCCCGTTGAACGTATAGAAAAAAGAATTCCCCGCCTGGTCCGAGGCCTGGTTCAACGGGAATTCACTAGGGGCAAAGACTTCTTTGAGCGTGCCGGTATGGACATCCAGCACATGTAATCCCGCGTTGGCGGCCCCGACCGTCACGCGTCCGGCGTGGAGTACCGGGGACATGTAAATCTGTCCGGACAGCGTGTCGTAGGCCCACAACTGAACCCCCGCAGAATTGTACTTCAAAGCGACACCGGCTAGATCGCCGAGGTACACGTTATTTTTCGCATCGATGACCGGAGCTGCGTTGACGCCGGCGCCGATGTCAACGCTCCAGTCAAGCTCGCCCTGGGGCCGAATGCGATACAAGTGCCCGGATGCTCCCCGCAGCGGATTGGAGGCCGAGGCCTGATAGATGTGACCGTCATGGCCAATGGCCGGCCCGTCAAAGAACGTGTCCGGGTTGGGAGAATTCCAGCGCCAGGCTGGGTAGCCGGTCGCCACGTCCAAAGCGAAGATGGCTGCCCGCTGGGTGGAATCCCCGGAGAAGAAGCTGGTGTCCATGGCCGCGTAGAGCACGCCATCGCCGAGCACCGGCTGCGCGTGCGAAGCATTTTCCAGCGGGATCTTTGGCTCGAATAGCCACCGGACTTCCCCGGTGCTGGCCAAGGAAAGGGCCGTGAGGTTGCCGCCGTCCACGTCATGCGCCCAAACGACGTAGATGTTGCCCTCTTCGTCTAGCACGGGTGTGGCCGACGACCAGACTTTTGTGCCGTTAGAGTTCGTCAGCTCCGTCTGCCATTTCACCGAACCGTCTGGATGAAGCGCGTACAATCTCCCATCGACGCCGCCGGGCGGAAAAGAAACGGTCGTCACGTAAATGGTTCCATCCCGCGCGACCGCTGGCCGCCAGACATAAGTGCTGGCGTCCGGCTGGAAAACCCATGCCGGCTGAGTCTGAACGGCCGGTCCCAGTGCGGCTGTGTG
>QHZP01000230.1 GCA_003224715.1 Acidobacteriota bacterium
AGCGGGTACGGCGGTCCTGGACGAAACGGAAGAACATAACGACAAAAGCCCCCCGCGCTAAAGCAGGGGGCTAATGAAAACGGGCATACCCTCAAACGCGTCCAGGCCAAGTGTCCCCGGATTGCTTTAGATCACCCCTTTGGGGCAAGCAGTGACGGGGTATTTGATCTACAGGCTGGAAAAAGGAAAGATATGAATCTTCGATAGAATTCTCTGGAAGTCGAACGGAATCTGAGCTATCTTTTCCTACCTTGAAAGGAGCCGCCCAATCAGCATGGAACTCAGCTTAGTACTCGGTATCAGTCTCTTCGGGCTTCTGTTTGCGCTCTTCCTTATTCGGGATGTGATGAAGCGAGATACGGGAACCGCTCAGATGCGAGAAATCTCCGATGCCATCAAAGCCGGCGCCCAAGCATTCTTGCGCAGGCAAAATCTTACGATTGCATACCTGGCGGTCGCCCTGGCCTGTCTCATTTATATTCTTTACGCCTTTGTTCGCACACACAACGAGCATGATCCCGCTAGTCCGGGCGATCTGGCGCTGTGGACCACTTTGTCCTTTGCCTTCGGGGCTGCCTGCTCCGTGGCTGCAGGTTACATGGGCATGTGGGTCGCGATTCGGGCCAATATTCGAACCGCAGCGGGCGCCACCCGGAGTATGAACGACGCGCTGCAAGCGGCACTACGGGGCGGAGCCGTCTCCGGATTCTTTGTTGTCGCTATGAGCTTGCTTGGGGTGGCAGGACTTTTCGCTCTTGTCAAATCCCTGGGTGTGACAAATGATGTTACCAAGATCCCATTGCTGATTGTCGGCTACGGCTTTGGCGCAAGTTTTGTGGCCCTATTTGCTCAGCTCGGAGGAGGTATTTATACCAAGGCGGCCGATGTTGGGGCTGATCTGGTGGGAAAGGTTGAAGCGGGCATTCCGGAGGATGATCCTCGCAATCCGGCGGTGATTGCCGATCTGGTGGGCGACAACGTGGGGGACTGCGCGGGCCGCGGCGCCGACTTGTTTGAGTCGACGGCCGCAGAAAACATAGGCGCCATGATCCTGGCGGCTGGTCTCTATCGGACTAATGAATCGATCTTTGTTGGGCAGAATTCCACTTTGTTGGGGGTTCTACTTTTCCCTCTGATCGCCCGTGCCTTCGGCATTATCGCCTCCATGGTAGGCATCATGGCGGTCAAAACCAACGAGTCAGAGGACCCGATGAAGGCCTTGAATCGCGGCTACTATATTACCGCCGCGCTCGCCATGGTTGGTTTTTTCATTGCTTCACGCTGGTTGCTGGGCACTCAATTCTATTTCAACTTCTTTCTCTGCGGCGTCATTGGTGTCTTGACCTCCGTGGCCTTTGTCTTCATTACGCAATATTACACCGAGTACCGTTACCGCCCGGTGAAGAGCATTGCTGAGGCTTCTCAAACCGGGCCGGCCACCAACATCATCGCCGGCATCGCCGTGGGAATGGAATCGACCGGCTATCCCATTCTTGTTATCAGCATCGCCATAGTTAGCGCCTACTTTCTGGGCAACCATTCCGGTCTTAACCAAGCCGGACTGTTTGGAACGGCCGTTGCCACCATGGGGATGCTCGGAACAGCCGCCTACATCCTGGCTATGGACACGTTTGGACCGATTACCGATAACGCAGGCGGAATTGTGGAAATGAGCCGCCAGTCGGAAGCCATCCGCGAGAAGACAGACCGGCTGGATTCTGTTGGCAACACCACCAAAGCCTTGACCAAGGGTTATGCCGTTGGCTCGGCCGCGCTGGCGGCCTTTCTGTTGTTCGGCGCTTACATTGATGAAGTGACAAACTACATGCCGAGCTTTGAAAGAGCCATCAATCTCAATAAACCTGAGGTTTTTGTGGGCGCCCTGCTGGGCGCCGTGCTGGTCTTCTTATTTTGTTCTCTGGCCATCAAGGCCGTGGGGGGCGCAGCTTATTCGATCATTAACAATGTGCGCGATCAGTTCAAAAACAATCCCGGTATCATGAAGGGAACGGCTAAACCCAACTACGGAGAATGTGTGGATATTGCCACCAAAGCCGCACTGGGCAAGATGGTAGTTCCCGGTCTCTTGGTTGTCGGGATGACCCTTGGAACCGGCTTGGTCTTCCGATGGCTGTATTACGCCTCCGGCCAACCCAAGTCAGGCGCCACAGGCGCAGAAGTTGTAGGGGGATACCTGATGGTCGGAACCATCACCGGAATTCTGATGGCCCTGTTCCTCAATAATGGCGGCGGCGCCTGGGACAATGCCAAGAAATACATTGAAACCGGCGCCTATGGTGGGAAAAGATCGGAACCGCACCGAGCCTCTGTAGTTGGAGACACCGTTGGCGACCCCTTCAAAGATACAGCCGGCCCGTCACTTCATGTGCTTATCAAATTGCTTAGCACCATTACCCTTGTGCTAGCCCCACTGTTTTTGTGATACCTTCCAAAAACCTACACCCTGCTAACTCTCCCTACGGAACTCCAACCCCTCATCCGACATGAATCCGCGGCCTCTCCAGAGGATTAGCCACTCTTCGGCGCAATACTTCTCGCGTCACTGGCGCTGTGTCACCTTCGCCCAAAGCCAAATACTTCAACACGTAGGTGATGGGGTTCCCCTCGGTCCAACCAAAATAGGCATGAGGAATCTTGCCGGTGGTATCGCGGAGATGCAGCAGCAGGGCTGCAATGGCATTAGGAATGGCGGGACTCTTGCAGCGTAGGACTCGGTGTCGTCCCACATTCATCCCTTTGACAATCAGGCTATCCCTGAATTCAGAGGCATCTCCCTGGGAGACTTCCAGGAAAATTATGGGTTCCCCGCTATCCAAACTGTGGTCCTCACGCGCTTGTCTTTCCTTCTTGTCGTACTCTTCCGGCGTACGCTTGTCGGGCCTGTGAGCAATGATCCTTACCCCTTGGTCACTTATCTCTTCGATCATTTTCTGGGCGTTTTCAGATAACTCAACCGTATGGATGCGCAGCTCTGTGGCGCGGATGATGCGCGACAGTAATGAGGTCAAAACAATGGCCGCAATGAAAAACGAAGCGATCTTTATGCCCTCTGGACGCTCCACCATGTTGGCGATGGTGGTGTAAACAAAAACGAGGGTCATCAAGAGATAAATCCGTCCCAGTGGAGTACGCCAGTTGGCCATCGTCACTGCCACAGCCGCAGAACTCATCAGAAAGAGCACGCCCGTAGCATAGGCGCCCCCCTGCGCATCGACGTCGGCCTGGAAAAGAAGCGTGATGGCAAAAGTGATCATCACAAAGACAATCACCAGAGGTCTTCTGGCTTTGGCCCATTCTGGAGCCATGCCATAAGGGGGAAGATAACGGGGCACCAAATTAAGCAGTCCGGCCATGGCTGAGGCGCCTGCAAACCATAGAATGAAGATACTGCTCAGGTCGTATAGCGTCCCAAACTTGTCTCCCAGGTACTTATGAGCCAGATAAGCTAGCGCCCTTCCATTGGCCTCGTGGCCTTCAGCAAAGGCTTCTGCCGGGATAAGCAGGGTCGTTATGAAGCTGCTGCCGATCAGGAACACGCTCATGATGAGGCCCGCGGTTAACAGAAGCTTTTGGGTATTTCGAATGCGGCCGACAGGGTCTAGACTAGTGTCTCCAAAATCTCCCCGCACCAAAGGCATGACAGCAACCCCCGTCTCAAAACCTGACAAGCCCAGGGCTAGACGTGGGAAAAGGATGAAAGAGACACCCAGCATCATCCAGGGACTTGAATAACTGGCAAAAACCGTGTTGCGCCAGTTCAAAAACGATTCCGGGTGCAGGTAGACCTCGTACAGGCCGACCACGAGCACAATCCCATTCAGAACCAGATAAGTACTGACAAAGAGGAGCGCTATCCAAACCGCTTCTCGAAAGCCTTTGAGGAAGACGGCGCCCAGTGCGGACAATAAGAGCAGGGTGATGCCAACCGGATGATCGAAAGCTTTAGGAACATAAGGGTTCTCAAGAATGTGGGCGGTGGCATCGGCAGCCGAGAGAGTAATGGTAATTACAAAATCCGTCAAAGCAAAACCAAGCAAGCAAAGCACAAAGGTTTTGCCCTTCCAGCGGGGCAGGAGCTGTTCCAGCATGACAATACTCCCTTGACCGTTGGGACTTCTGGCAGCAACCTGGCGATAAACCGGCAGAGCCACCAATAGTGTGACCAACACCAGCACCAGAGTGGCTAACGGTGAGAGTATGCCAGCCGCCAGAAAGGCAATGCCAGGTTGATAGCCCAGAGTGGAAAAATAATCCACCCCGGTAAGGCACATCACCATCCACCAGCCGTAAGTTTTCTGGGGTTTTTGTTTCCTGCCTTCGACGTGGCTATCGCTCTCAAAAAGCCACCGGCTCAACGAAAACGGCGCTTTTTTGGGAAAAGACGTGGTCCTTTCGGTCAGTACGGGTTGCTCCACATCGGTTGACTCAGTCGACATGGCAACTATTTTAGATACCACCTCAAGAATTGTAACGATGTGTCTAGCATTTCTCGAAATTGCCAGCGATACTTCACTCAGCCCTCTCGTCCGTTGTGAGAAAAAAAAGGACGAGACTGGAGAAGCCGTCACAAGGTCGCTTGCCAGATTTCACATATCTTTGGCTGGCCTTGGTTCAGTTGAACAAGCATTCTGGCGCAAGAGAATATTACAGTCTTAGGTTCAAACTTGCAATCCTGGTACTGTGGTTCAGTGCGTTCGATATATGAGCCAGCCCATTCTTATTCCTGTTTGCACCGGATAGAAGATCATGAATCCTGTCGATGTGTTTCTTGAATGCAGAGATTGTAAAGGTTTCATTCCACTCGACTCCCTCGAATCCTTCTTGACAGAAGCTTTGTAGCTTGGGCATTATTCCACTATATATGTACCAAGGAATCGAATCCCATGTTGATATACGACCTACACCACTAACGCCATGCGAATCTTGGTTGCCGGGGGCGTCCAAGTCGCCGCCCTGGTTGCCGCCCGTCTCGTTCGCGAAGGAAATGAAGTAGTCATTGTCGAGCAGAACCCTGAACGCTGCTCGGAGCTGGAGGAAATCGTAGACGCCAAGGTGGTGCGAGGTAGCGGCGCCAGTATTCGTACCCTCCACGAAGCCGGCTTGGGCGATTCGGAAATGCTGATTGCACTGACGAGTGAGGATCAGGTTAATGTGCTGGTCTGTCTCATCGCCCAGGTGGAATCTAACGTGAAGGTCAAGGTCGCCCGCTTGCGCACTCATGAAGTGGAGCATTGGAGAAGGATCTGCCGGGAGGGGGGTCTACACATCGATTTGATCATTCATCCAGAGACGGAAATTGCGGATCGAATCCTGCGCGTCGTGCGCGTCCCCGGAGTTTCAGACATCATTGATTTCGCTGAGGGCCGGGTGAAGCTGTTTGGCATGAACATTGATAGCAACAGTTGGACATCCGGAGAAACCGTGGAAGACCTGGACAGGGCCGGGCCGCCTAAGAACTCTCTCATTGCTCTGATCTTTCGAGGCCAGCAAGTCATTATTCCCCACGGCGCCGAAGTGCTGCGTCCCGGAGACCATGTCTACATTGTGACGACCGTTCAAGAACTGGAAGAGGTCTATCGTTTTATGGGACTGCGAAGCCAGGAGTCCCTGGACCGCGTGTTCATTCTAGGTGGGAAACAGGTCGGTATTCTGGTGGCAGAAAAACTGGAGCAACAGGGAGTGAGTGTTAAGCTGTTCGAACGTGATGGAGAGCGTTGCCGGAAAATTTCACAGATTTTGAAAAAGACGATGGTGCTGCATGCCGACGGAACTGAAGAGGCCACGCTCATGGAAGAAAACATCGAAGGGGTGAGCGCTTTTCTGGCCTTGACAAGCCATGATGAAGACAATCTCATCGCCTCCTTGCTGGCTCGGAAGCTGGGCGCTAAAAAAGTCGTAGCTCTGATCAATCGGCTCAATTATTTGCCGATGGCGCAAAGGTTGGGCATCAACACCACTGTCAGCCCCAGGTTGGCCGCCGTAGATCGAATTTTGCAATTTGTGCGCAAGGGTCGAGTCATTTCGGTGACCACATTTCGGGAGGAGGAGGCAGAAGCCATCGAGCTCATTGCCGCAGCCGGCTCAAAGTATGTTGGCAAGAATCTAAAGGAAGTGAAGTTTCCCCGTGGCGCCATTGTGGGCGCCATTGCCAGACCGAATGGAGAAGTCATTGTGCCACGGGGTCAGGTCACCATCCAGGCCGGCGACCGGGTGATCTTCTTTGCGCTCGAGAATACCGTACCCTTGTTGGAATCGGCTTTCTTACACGAGCCTAAGAAGGAACACGCGTGATTCGTGCCACTACCCTCGCCCATTACCTGGGATTATTCCTGCTGGTGTTGGCAGTTGGTATGCTCGGTCTGCTGGGCTACACTCTCTGGCGCGGTGACCCGACCCCCTTCAAATATTCGTTTCTAATCACTTCGGTAGTCGGCGCTTCGCTGTATGTGCTGTTCCCTCCTCCTGCCACTGAATTATCGCTCCGCGAAGCTTTCCTGTTGGTCTCAGTGGTCTGGATTTCGGTGAGCGCTTTTGGTGGCCTGCCATTTTACTTCTCGTCGCACTTCGCCACATTCACGGATGCCTTTTTCGAAGCTGCTTCCGGATTCACCACCACCGGGGCGACCGTATTGGCCGATGTGGAAGTCTTGCCCAAAGCTCTTCAATTCTGGCGCTGCTTTTCCCACTGGTTGGGTGGCATGGGCATTGTGTTGCTAGGGATCGCCATCTTCCCGTTGCTAGGGTTGGGCGGTATGGAGCTTTATCGGGCTGAATTTCCCGGCGCCAAGTCTGAAAAGCTCAAACCACGCATTATTGAAACAGTTCTGGCCCTTTGGAAAATCTACTTCGCCCTCACGGTGGCCCAGTACGTAGCCCTCCGCTTAGCAGGTATGAGTCCGTTTGAGTCTGTGTGTCATACCTTCTCCACCATCGGGACGGGAGGATTTTCCACGCGAACCAGCAGCATCGCGGCGTTCAACAGTCCCATCATAGAGTACATTCTAATCGTCTTTATGCTACTTGCCGGTCTCAACTTCACCTTGCATTACCGGCTCTGGGTGGAATGGCGCCCTAAAGGGTTTTTCCTGGACCTGGAGCTACGATTCTATCTGCTAGTCCTCACCGTCTCCACCGGCACCATCTTTCTTAGCCTGATATGGCAGAGTGGCTATGCGCCCTCCCTCGCCTTGCGGAATGCTTTGTTTCAAGTGGCATCCATCATGACGACTACGGGATTCATAACCGACAATTTCGAAAATTGGAAACCCTTGCCCCAACTGATTCTGCTGGCTCTGATGTTCATCGGCGGATGCACTGCTTCGACTGCCGGTGGCCTGAAAGCTTCTCGTATTCTCCTGTTGTCCAAAGTCGTCGGACGCGAATTTAAACGGATGGTTGAGCGCCGGGCAGTTTTTGCAATCCGGTTCGGAAACCAGGTGATACCGGAAAGTGTGATTCAAAACCTGCTAAACCTGGTCTACTTATCCTTTCTGGTCAATTTTGTTGCTTGCCTGCTGCTGGCCGCAGCCGGGATTGATGTATTAACGAGCATCTCAGCAGTGGCTGCCACGATGTTCAATGTGGGTCCTGGACTTGGCCAGGTCGGACCGTCCAGCCATTACGGACACCTGCCTGCGCTGGCGAAGTGGGTACTGACTGGCTGCATGCTAGGGGGGCGTCTGGAGTTTTACATTTTCCTCGTCATCTTGACGCCGGCCTTCTGGCGGAAGTAAACGAAGGCCTTTGTTACCCAAATCATGAATTCTCAGCCTCATCGGGTAGCCCCGGAGGGGCGTCAGATGATAGCCCACGGCGCCAGCCGTGGGTTAGGGTCATCCAAGAGGCCAAGCCCCGGCAGGGGCGAAAGAATTTGGGAGATAAATTGTTACGCCGTGTCTTTCTCCAGGGCTCATTCATCCCACTCCCTTAACCCACGGCTGACGCCGTGGGCTATCATCTTGCGCCTCCCTGAGGCTAATACCACTGGCGCATAATTTCCGTATTAAGTTTTGTCTCCTAGCCCAATTAGCCAATGGGTCCTTGTAGAAGTAGGGAAAAGCTGAATTTTCATCAGGCTCTCCAGCCCTGGTTTTAATTCGAGCTGAAAAGGTCAAGCCCTCGGCGAATACATCATCACTAGTACGCCCAGCAAGGCAATCGATCCACCCAACAAGTCGAACCTGTCTGGGACTACCTTGTCCACCCGCCATCCCCACAGGATCGAGAGAGCGATGAAAATTCCCCCATAAGCCGCGTAAACACGTCCAAAGTTGGCAGGTTGTAACGTAGGAACAACCCCGTAGATAGACAGCACGACGCATCCCATAAGTGCAAACCAGGGGCTTTTGTCCTCGCGTAGCCATAGCCAGACAAGATACCCTCCACCGATTTCGCAGACTCCAGCTAAGAAAAAATAGAAAAGTGACTTCGCAATTACCATGGGCACTCTCCGAATTTTGACGGTTCACTGCAGAATATATCACTCCAACACCAAGACCGGCGTGACCAAGGCCTGCCGCTACGATCCCGATCTGAACCCGACCTATCAAGAGATGGCGACGCTTTACGGCGTCGGCGTGGTCAGGCCGACGCCTCCAAGAAACTCACAGACCCCGATGAAGATGAACAAGTCCTGCGGCACCGCGGAAAACCAAGGCACTTCATGGAGCGCTTGGTTCCACAGGGCCAGCTTGTA
>QHZP01000028.1:0-497 GCA_003224715.1 Acidobacteriota bacterium
TTTATGTCCCCAATGCCGGTTTGACGGATATGGAAGCGATGGGGTTGGCCAGCAAAGCGGACAGATTTTCCAACACGGATGGAACGCGCCTCGGACGGGCCATGGGGGGCCGAGGGATTCGCTACAACCAGTTTGAGAGGTTGCAGCAGTACGTGGCTTTGCAGCGGCCTCCCCAGATCAAGTTCAAAGATCTGGAAACAGTGGTCAACACCAAACTTTCTTATAATCTCCTTCCTTTCGATTTTCGGACCGACTTCATTAAGATCACCGAGGACACCGTCCTGACTCCCATAACAATCCAGGTTCAGCACAAAGACTTGACCTTCCAGAACAAGGAGGGAGTGCAGCGAGCCGTCGTGAATGTTTATGGAAGAATCTCGACTATTACTGGGCGGGTGGCGCAGATATTTGAAGATGTTGTCAGCGTGGATTCACCCGAGTCTCTATTCAAGCAAACCTTGGAAATGTCGTCCCGGTACCAGAATGCAATTCCTTTG
>QHZP01000028.1:502-6506 GCA_003224715.1 Acidobacteriota bacterium
AATAGTGGTAATGTGGGAACTATCTACAAGGGTTTCAGCGTTCCAAAATATGAAGAGGATAAACTGGCCGCGAGCAGCATTATTTTGGCCGACGATATTCAGAAGCTCTCTCTGAAACAAGTGGCTGCTGGCCAATTCGTAATAGGAGGCTCTAAGGTTTATCCAAATCTTAAAGACAGCTTCGAGCGAAATAAGACGATGGGAATTTACTTCCAGATCTATAACCTGGTACTGGATGAGAACACTCATAAGCCTTCTGCGACCATCGAATATGTGCTGAAGAAAGGCGACAGAGAAATCTCACGGTTTCAGGAGGAACAAGATAAGCTGGCAGGCGCCTCTCAGCAGATGACTTTGGAAAAGCTTTACCCGCTTAACAGCCTTGAGCCAGGGCGCTATAGTCTGGTCGTGAACGTCACGGACAATTTATCCAAGAGAACGATTTCTCCGGTGGCTAGATTTGAAGTGCGGTGATTTTCCGTTCTAGCTCACCCGAGTGTCGGCTATCACATAGCTTTTAGGTGCAAAGCGTCATGCGAATTATCAAGATTTCTCTAATTCTTTTCGCAGCTTTTTTCTTCCATGGGGTTGGTTCTGGAATAGTACTGGGAGTGACTGGCGGGAGGCTTAGCGGCATTATCAAAGATTCGCATGGTATGCCTATGGCCGGAGCGGTTGTTGTCCTCCTAGAGGGGAGGTTCAATCCTAAAGTTCAAGCTACGGTGACCAGTGACGCGGATGGAAAGTTCGAAGTTAAAGATCTGTTTCCGGGTTGGTATTCTTTGAAAGTCACTGTCGGCAATTATATCCCATTAATTGAGTCTGGCATCAGGATTGCGGCCGGTAAGGTTTCCAACTTGAATTTGATACTGGAAAACCTCTACCAGAGATCCCTTAATGATGGGTCTGGAGACAACCCCAGAGGAGCAGTCCAAGAAGATATTGAGGCGGTGTTGCGGACAGCCTCATCAACACGACCTATCTTGAGAATTCTCGACTCCACAACCGAAGCGCCGCCAAGTGCAACAGCCGAATTGGAAGCGAACCACGAGTCTCTTCCTAAGTCCTCTGAATTCCGTGGTGTGATTAATGTCTCTGCGACAGCTTATTCGGCTGATTCCGATCTCATGAATGTTGGCGGCACGTTTACAGAGTTTGCTCTAGTCAAGGACGTGAATCCGAGATTGAGTTGGGTGGTAGCGGGAGTTTTTTCTGATTCACGCTTCGCTGAGGTCGATTCGATGCTCCGGTTTCGGGATCTCAATGGGCATAATCCTTCCCTGCGACTGAGCCTCGGACAACTGCCTTACCTTTCAGCCCTGTCTCCAGTGATTGACAGGAGTCTTCAGAGATTGAATCTGTATAACATCGATGTTCAGGACGAATTGAAAGTATCCAGTGTCCTATCGGTCATCTATGGAGCGGAACTCCAAAATACTAATCCCAGCTTAAATGAAAGGAAATTTCGCCCTCGGTGGGGGATCGGGTTTCAGCCGACCAAAGCAAGTCGGTTCTCTTATCTTCGTACGACCTCTCTGCCCCGCTTGAATCGTACTCTTGACCTTCCCGAAGGTGAAAATATTGTGTTCTCATCCCCATTTCAGCATGATCCTGGAAGTCGCCTCAATTTCGGAACGAATCGGGTGACCCATACGGAGGTCGCGTCGGAACAGAAAGTCCTCAAAAATTCCCTTCTCGTTTTCGGTGCCTATTCCGACGATTACTCAATCAACAAAACGGCTTTGCTGGGGATTCCGAGCTATGGGGTCTTTCGTTCCTCCAAAGGGATTCGCCTAGCCTATCGCCAATCATTGGGCAACAGGCTGGAGGGCGAGTGGGGTTACACTTATGGTGGGGGAATTAGAGCCAATGATGGATTTACAGAATTAACTCCTCAGAATTTTCATGTGCTGGTGGCTAAGTTGATGACTGATTTTTCTCATTCCGGAACACAGATAACAACCACCTACCGCTGGATCTCTGGATATTCCATCACCTTGGTTGATCCTTATCAGGAGATTTTTGAAAGCGCCTCACCGGGAATCAGCTTAATGGTTAGCCAAGCCATCCCATATGTGGGGAAATTTATCCCGGGTAAATTGGAAGCTCAGCTAGATGTTCGCAATCTTTTCGCAAAGGACAACTCAGAGCTTTATAATTCCCCCACTCTGAGGCGGCTGGAATTTATTCAGCCACCGAAATCAGTTCGCGGAGGCATCAAGCTAAAATTCTAGCCTCCAAAACTTCAAAGAGTATTATCCCACCCGCTTTCCCACTCCTTGCAATTACAAAGCTGTCTGGTTCACAGTTGGTACTTTGATACAATTTTTGGGATTCGTTCGCTTCGAAATTCTGTATTATCGCTGTCAACTTATTCCAAGTGGTGACCTGACTATTTCTAAATATCAGAATTATTTTGACTTAACCAGTCTATTAGGGCTGAAAGCATTGGCACCAAATTTGCTAAACTCCTAATAGCTGTTTTGAAAGTTCCAGTCTCGTCCTTTTAATTATGCTGGTCAAATTCAGTTTTAAAACTATCGCCATTGTCCTTATTACGGCCGCATTGACGGTGCTGGGAGCCATCAACAGTGTCCAAAAAGCCAAGTATGTTACTCCGGACGATGGGTGTGGATGGATAAGCACTTCGCGAGGAGTAGAAGCTTTCATTGTTGAGCAGAACGGGCCCGGAGAAAGAGCCGGAGTGCAGAAGGGTGACATTCTTGAGACCATCAATGGCAAAAGGGTTAGCAGGGCTACAGATGTTACGCAAGAACTCTATAACCTTGGAATCTGGTCTAAAGCGCACTATGCCATTCTACGGGCTGGAACAACAATCAACGCTACTCTGATCATCACCCCTCAAGACGTCCATTTGCGCTTCAAACGCTTCTTGGAAGTAGTCGGGTTTTTGTACTTACTGATCGGTATTTTTATTTTTTTGCGGCGCTGGCAGGCTGCGGGAGCTTTACATTTCTACACCATATGTTTGACATCCTTCGTGGTTTATTCTTACTCCTTTACAAATAAACTCAATGGCTTCGACTGGACAATCTATTGGCTGGACGCGATCTGCTTCTTGTTGTTGCCTCCACTGTTCCTTCACTTTTGCTTGGCCTTCCCCGAGCGAAAACGGTTGCTTCAAAAACATTTGATTTTGAGAGCCATCTTGTATTTGCCTGCAGTGTTCTTATTGGCAGTCCATGTCCTATTCATTCGCGGTTACCTGAATGTGCTGCAATCTCCGCTGGCATTAAGAATTTCCCTCGACAGGATTCACACTATCCATTTCGCTACGTTTTTCATTCTGGGAGTGTCGTCGCTCGTACATACTTATTTTTCAAGCGCCAGCGTCACATTAAGGCAACAGATGAAGTGGATTGTGTTCGGGGCAACTTTTGGGATCCTTCCTTTCTTTCTATTTTATGCGCTTCCCTACTGGCTGGGGGTTATCCCCTCGCCCTGGATGGAATCCACTGTTTTTCCGATGGTTCTCGTTCCACTAACTTTTGGTTACGCCATCGTCAAATACCGCCTGATGGATGTCGATATTATCTTCAAAAAGGGAATGGCGGCAACACTGGCCTCCCTGGCGGTAGTCGGATTTTACTTTGCCCTTATTGGATTTGTTAGCGAAGTTTTTCGAGCTTCGGGAGCGAGCCGCATTTGGGTCATCATATCGCTGGTGGTGGCTGCCTTTGTATTTTCACCGCTTCGGAACTGGATCCAGGCTAAAGTCGACAAGTATTTCTACCGGGATCGTTACGATTATCGCAAGACCTTGATCGAGTTTGGAAAAACATTAGGTTCGGAAATAAATCTAAAGCGTCTGTTAGATTCCGTGGTGGAACGTATTAGCCAGACCTTGTGCGTCGACAAGATTGCTATTTTCTTGGGGGATGAGAATAGGCTCAATCAGTTTACCTTAGCCAAGTCGATGGGAATAAGCCTCTCAGCACAATCTGTCAATACGGGTTTCTTGGATCCTGAACGTCCAGCTCTAGCCAAGGGGTATTTGTTTTATGAAAATTTAAGAACTTTGGTTTCGGAGCCTGCCGAGTATCGAGACGCCCTCAAGCAGTTTGACCTGAACTATTACTTACCGTGCGTGACCAAGGGGCATACCATCGCTTTTCTTGGTTTGGGTAAAACGACTCGTGGTGAGTTACTTACTAGTGAAGACGTTGAACTCTTGCAGACGATTGCCGGATACGTCGCCATTGCCCTCGAGAATGGCCGGCTTTATCAGTCAATTCATGAGAAGGCAGAGGAATTGCAAAGACTCAAAGAATTTAGTGAAAACATAGTGGAGTCAATTAGCGTCGGGATTTTAGTTTTAAGTTTAGATGAGCGGATCGAAGGTTGGAACACTCAGGTAGAATCCCTGCTGGGAATTTCCCGAGCCGAAGCCCTCAGTAGGAGGCTGACTGATGTCTTCCCCGAGAATCTGATGGATGCGATTCATTCACGCATTGGACGAAATTATTTTAATCGCGCTGAAGTAGTCAAGCTTTACAAGTATCCTCTCAGAATCAACTCAAGAACTCTTATCGTTGACATTACCATAACCCCTTTGCTGGGCAAGAATGGTCAAGTTACTGGCCAGATGGTCATTCTCGACGACAAGACAGAACGAATTAAATGGGAAGACCAACTGGTCCAGTCTGAAAAACTCACTTCAATCGGTTTGCTCGCGGCTGGCGTTGCCCACGAAGTGAATACGCCTTTGGCCGTCATTTCGAGTTACAGCCAGATGTTGTCCAAGCAGCTTCGTTCCGAAGATCCAAAGGCTAAGATACTGGACAAGATTATTAGACAGTCCTTTAGAGCGTCTGAAATTGTGAATAACTTGCTGAATTTTTCAAGAACTAATGGAACTGAGTTTCGGTTGATTGAACTGCACGCAATCATTTCAGATACCTTGTCTCTTCTGACGCACCAATTTAGGACTGCCAAGATTACCGTGAGGAAAGAATTGAGCTCAAGCTCACCTCAGATTTATGGAAATCCGGGTAAGCTACAGCAGGTTTTTCTCAATCTTTTTATCAATGCCAAAGACGCCATGCCAAACGGGGGAGAGTTGATCATCAAGACCTCAACCCACGATTCTGCTTTTCAGGTTGAAGTGATTGATACGGGAATCGGCATTCCTGATGATCAAATAAAGAAGATCTACGATCCCTTTTTCACGACCAAAGAGCTAGGACGAGGAACGGGTCTCGGTTTATCCGTGACCTACGGAATCATTCAGGAACACTCCGGAAAAATCTCTGTGGATTCAAAGCCCGGCGAAGGAACACGTTTTGTCCTGGAACTCCCCGCCCCGAGGAAAGTCGCCAATGTCTAATTACGAGGGTTCTATTTTAGTCGTAGACGATGAACCCGCCATACGGGAAAACCTTGAGCTCCTGCTCTCCGAAGCTAACTATAAAGTCGCGTTAGCGGAGAATGGCGCCGAAGGACTGAGAAGAATCGAGGCGGAGCTTTTCGATCTGGTCCTCTTGGATGTCATGATGCCTGATAGGAACGGCCTGGAGGTGCTCAGAGAGATACACGAGAACTCTCCTGAAACAGCTATTGTTATGATCACGGCGTTCGGGACCATTGAAAACGCCGTCAGCGCTATCAAGGCTGGCGCAGCCGATTACATCACCAAGCCTTGGGATAACGAAAAGTTGCTGCTCGATATTCGGAATGGAATTCAACAGCGCAAATTGCAAATAGAAAATCGCGAGCTGAAAAAGGCGCTCAAGCAGAGATACGGATTCTCTAATATCGTTGGAAAAAGTGAGAAGATGTTAAAGGTTTTCGATCTGGTATCCCAGGTGGCACAAAGTCGCAGCACCGTGCTGATTCAAGGCGAAAGCGGGACTGGAAAGGAACTGATCGCCAAAGCGATCCACGCGAGCAGTAATCGGGCAGAAAGAGCCTTTGTGACGGTTAATAGTGGAAGCCTACCGACCGACTTGCTGGAAAGTACTCTTTTCGGCCATGTCAAAGGAGC
>QHZP01000028.1:6511-27299 GCA_003224715.1 Acidobacteriota bacterium
AAGAAGGGATTGTTTGAAGTGGCAGACCAAGGGTCCATCTTCTTTGACGAAATAGGAACCATTAGCCTGGAAACTCAAGCCAAACTGTTAAGGGTGATCCAAGAGAAAGAATTCATGCGACTAGGAGGCATTGAGACCATCAAAGTCGATGCGCGCATCATAACTGCCACCAATGTCGATCTTAAGAAATTAGTTGAACAAGGGAAATTCAGAGACGATCTGTATTATCGCTTGAACGTAATTTCTGTCCAGTTACCCCCGTTGAGGGAGCGCAAGGAAGATATCCCTTTGCTGGTGGATCATTTTGTAAAAAACTTTTGCGAGGAAAATAACAAGAACACTTGCCGCATACCGCTGGATGTCTTAAAGCTTTTGGTTGATTACCACTGGCCCGGCAACGTCCGCGAATTGGAAAACGTCATCGAGCGAGCTGTCGTTCTGGCGTCCTCAACAGAGCTGTCCCGTGAGCTCATCCCAGAAAGCATATTAGTTCCCATATCCAAAATCTCTCTGGACGATGTTGCTATATTTAATGGTCAGTCTCTGTTCGAGATCATCGATTCTTTTGAGAAGAAGGTAATAACTCAGATGCTAGAAAGCGTCAACTGGAGCCAGACTGAGGCTGCCGAAAAGTTTGGCGTCCNNNNCCTTTGTCCACATTAAATTCGAAGGTCAAACGGTTGGGCATTGACATCAGGAAGCGAACAGTTCGTTAGGTCATTTTCTCTTTTCCGTCCTACTCCCCTTCGATTGCTCCCTTGTTTATTCTGGAAACGCTCAAGTCCAAAGTCAAAAAAAATAGAAAGCGGATTGTCTTTCCAGAAGGATTGGATGACCGTATTCTTATTGCCGTCCAGAAGCTCCAGTCGGAGCAGTTGGTCAATGCTATAGTTTTGGGACCTGAAGAACCTGTTCGTAAGAGGGCGAAAGAATTGAGCCTGAACTTCGATTCAGTTCCGGTCATCGAGCCTCAGCGTTCAGACCACCAGGAGACCTATGTTTCTTCCTACTATGAGCAAATGAAGTCCAAAGGAATCACTAAAGATGAAGCCAGAAAGCAAATGCAAAATCCGCTCTATTTTGCTGCAATGATGGTTCGGAATGGAGATGCGGATGGATCCGTTGCAGGGGCTACCAACACGACGGCAGAGACAGTTCGGGCTGCGTTGCGGTGTATCGGTCTGAGAGAAGGGTGTTCCATTGTGTCGAGTTTTTTCTTGATGGCACTTAGGAATTCAACTGTGGGTAAAGACGGCTCGCTCCTTTTTGCCGACTGCGCGGTGGTTCCGGTTCCTGACGCTTCACAACTGGCCGATATTGCTATCGCAACCGCCGCGAATACGAAGCTGTTGTTGGAGACTGAGCCACGAGTGGCTCTGCTTTCCTTTTCGACAAAAGGGAGCGCTCGACATCCGTTGGTGGACAAGGTGGTCGAAGCTGCCAAAACAGCTCAGGTTCGCAATCCCCAGCTCAAAGTCGATGGAGAACTTCAGGCTGATGCAGCGCTCATTCAAGTTATTGGGACAAACAAGGCACCGGGAAGTATGGTCGCGGGAGACGCCAACACACTGATTTTTCCAGATCTGCAGTCGGGCAATATTGCCTATAAATTAACCGAAAGGCTGGCTGGGGCGGAAGCTATCGGGCCAATTCTTCAAGGCCTAAAAAAGCCTGCCAATGATTTATCTCGTGGGTGTAAACCTGAGGATATCGTGAACGCGGCCGCGGTTACGGCCATCCAGGCTACATTATGAGATGGAGCCAAAAAAAAACCCCGCCAAAACGGGGTAAATCTTCCTGGGAAATCACTGACTTCTTAGGCAGTCGCGGAAATCTGACGCTGCTGCAAGAAGCATTCACGGCAATACACCGGTCTGCCCTGAGTGGGTTTGAATGGTACAGTGGTTTCCTTCCCACAGTTCGCGCAGGTTGCCACGGTTTCAACTTTTACCCGGGCGGTATTGAGCGCTTGATTTCTTTTAGCCTTGCACTCCTTGCACCTTTTAGGCTCGTTTCTGAAGTTCTTCGTCGCGTAGAAGAGTTGTTCGCCTGCCGAAAAAATAAACTCAGTACCACAGTCTACGCAAACAATTGTCTTATCCTGGTATTCCATTCAACTCTCCGATCAATCAACCCGTTTCAAATGATGAATCAGTTCCTGGAATTAAATTTATTGGCAAATTCTCGATTAGCCCTTTCATCGAGGTTTAGCTAATATTAATCGTACTCTCTCCTGATTTTTTTTCTGTTACGCTTCCGGGCGAGAGCTTGTTTAACCCTCCTTTTTTCTCCGGGCTTTAAATAGAAGGAATGCCTCTTAACTTCCTTAATGATGTCCTCCGTCTGAACCTTGCGTTTAAAACGACGAAGAGCATTCTCCAAAGACTCACCTTCCTGAAGCCTTACCTCAGCCACTCAATTTACACCCCCCATATATGCAAGATATGTACACAATTTTACAACTGCAAGAAAGTAGTGGATTTCGCTTTCCTTGTCAAGGGAAATTATGTTGTGGGCATAATAATAATTGATTGAGGGAATTCCATTACCAAGACCTCTTTTCATGGCGCAAATGACGAAGATCGTAAACATTAACGCTCTACACCATCTCCAAGTTGGGACAGTGCTTGGGATTTGGCCGACAGCTAGTTCACTTCACCTCGTTAGAATTTACAGTCTTCGAAGAGGAAGGGCGTTGAATGACGCCACTCGACCAGTAATCAGCGCGATTGCTCATTTCCAAAAAGCCGAGCAAACACTTTGTGTTAAAATAGCGCTCGAATTCTTGAACAGAGGGCTAGCAGGATGGTTATGCGGCAGACTCTAGGCGTGCTTTTAGCCGGTGGTGTCGGTGAGCGCTTGTATCCGTTGACCCAAAACAGGGCGAGGCCGGCAGTACCTTTCGGAGGAATTTATCGGATTATCGATGTGACACTAAGCAATTGCATTAACTCAGACCTGCGAAAAATTTTCATTTTGACTCAATACAAGGCGCTTTCACTAAATCATCATATCCGTCACGGTTGGTTTAACGTTTTTGCCCATGATCTTGATGAATTCATCGAAATCATCCCGCCCAGAAACGCGTTGGAGAGGATTGGTATTTGGGAACTGCCGATGCCGTGAGACAGAACCTCTATTCCATAAAGCTCGTCGATGATATCCAATACGTGCTTATTCTTTCCACGGACCACATCTACAAAATGGATTATTCTCGGATGCTCACGCAGCATATCGATTCGGGAGCTGATGTCACCATAAGCACCATCGAACTTTGTCTGGAAGAAGCTCACCGGGTCAAGGTCAATCGTTCAGGCAAAATCTATGGGTTTCAGGAAAAGCCTGCCATTCCCGAACCGAGTCCGACAAATCCGAGTTGTGCCACTGTTTCCATGGGGATTTGTATTTTCAACAAGAGTTCTCTAATCCCCATTCTTGAAGAAGACGCCCGCAATCCGACATCTTCTCATGACTTCGGTAAAGATGTACTGCCGCAAACGATCGAAAAATATCGGGTCTATTCTTGCCATTTTGTCGACGAGAACAAAAAAGAGGCTCAATATTGGCTCGATGTGGGAACCATTCAGGCCTATTACGAGGCGAACCTGGATTTGGTTGCTGTGTCACCTCAGTTCAATCTATATGATAAAAGCTGGCCCATCCGCACTTATCAGCGTCAATATCCTCCCGCAAAGTTTGTCTTTGCTCAGGAGGGGAAAAGGATGGGTATTGCGGTAGACTCCATTGTTTCCAGCGGGTGCATTATCAGTGGGGGGCGTGTGGTCAATTCTGTGCTTTCGCCGGATGTCAGAATAAACAGCTACTGCGAAGTGGATAAGAGTATCTTGCTTTCACACGTCAACATTGGTCGCTACTCGAGAATTCGCAACGCCATCATCGATCGAGATGTACATTTGCTCGAGAATACGATTATCGGGTTTGACCAGAAAGAAGATCGAAAGAGGTATCATGTAAATTGAGGGCGGAATCGTGGTAGTGGTGCGAGAGGATTCGAATGCAGAAGCCTAACTCATCTTTTTATATTCTTGTAATCCTAGATAGTTCTTCGGCGGAGGTGTGAGTGACGATCATTACTGAAGTTAAGGCGCGAGAGATTCTGGACTCACGGGGTAACCCGACGATCGAGTCAGAAGTCACGTTGGAATGCGGGGCAGTGGGACGGGCAGCCGTTCCCTCCGGCGCCTCAACAGGCGAGCATGAGGCAGTTGAGTTAAGGGATGGGAACGGAAAGCGGTATTTGGGAAAGGGTGTTCAGAAAGCTGTCGCAAATGTCAATGAAAGGATCGGAAGTGAATTGAAGGGTCTGGATGCACTTCGTCAGGCGGACGTCGATCATCACCTCATTCGGCTGGACGGTACCCCAAATAAGGGGAAGCTGGGTGCGAATGCGATCTTAGCGGTTTCTCTAGCAGTAGCCAGAGCGGCTGCTGAGGCTCTCGGAATCCCTTTGTATCGGTACCTTGGGGGAGTGAATTCCAGGTTGTTGCCAGTTCCAATGATGAATATTTTGAACGGCGGTTCTCACGCAGATAACAACGTGGACTTTCAAGAATTCATGGTGATGCCGGTGGGAGCCTCTTGCTTTAGTGAATGCATTAGACTGGGAGTGGAGGTCTTTCATAATCTGAAAAAGGTCCTTTCGAAAAAAGGTTATAACACTGCCGTGGGAGATGAAGGTGGATTCGCTCCGAATTTGAGATCGAATGAAGAGGCCATCGAAGTTATCTTGCAGGCCACGAGCCAAGCTGGCCTTACGCCAGGAGGTGATGTGGTAATAGCGCTTGATCCGGCCTCGAGCGAACTTTACGAAGACGGCAAGTACGTTTTTAGAAAATCCGACCAGTCGATAAAGACCTCTCAGCAAATGGTGGAGTTCTATAGCAACTGGGTCCGGCAGTATCCGATCGTTTCTATTGAAGATGGGCTAGCAGAAGACGATTGGGAAGGTTGGACTCTCCTGACTCGTGAATTGGGTAGGAAAATTCAATTGGTCGGTGACGATCTATTCGTAACTAATACTGAGAGGCTCAGAAGAGGAATTGAAGCCGGAATTGGCAACTCCATTCTAATTAAACTGAACCAAATTGGAACTCTTACCGAAACCCTGGAAGCCATAGAGCTTGCCAAGAATAACCGTTACACAGCCGTCGTTTCTCATCGTTCCGGTGAAACAGAAGACACCTTCATTTCTGATCTGGTGGTTGGCTTGAATACCGGTCAAATCAAAACGGGTTCTGCCAGTAGGACAGACCGTGTCGCCAAATATAACCAGTTACTGAGAATTGAAGAAGACCTGGGAACCGAAGCCCTCTTTCTTGGCAGGGACACTTTCAAAAAAGATCACTAAACAATCAAGGCCGCAAGATTCCATTGATTTGTTTGGTAGCTTGTTTTTCTCCTCACTGAGAACGCCCATGAAGCCGCCCATAGCGGTGCTTGCTCAAGATGTGAACCCAAATAGAATCTTGCTCATTCGATTTGCCAGACTCGGCGATGTGATTTTGCTGGTCCCAGCGATTAAATTGCTTCGACGGAGATTTCCAAACGCTAATATTGGGGTCTTAGTGGACCATCGGTATTCGTCCATCCTTGAGATGTGTTCCGCTGTTGACGAGGTGATTGCGGTAAACCGAATTGCCCTGCGGGATGGAAGTAAGCTTCTTGCCGCGCGCGAGATTCTTAATCTGGCCAATCGCATCCGAGCGGGCCGGTATGATATTGTGTTAGATTTTCAGAGCTTCCGTGAAACAAACCTTCTGGCTTGGTACAGCCAAGCAACGCTCAGGCTCGGTTTCAAGAGACAGCATTCTTCTTATCTACGATTTTGCTTCAATATCGAGCCTGTTCTAGAAGATAAGTCTTGGCACGTATCATCGGTGTTTGTGTCTTTGCTCAAACCCCTGGGAATAAGTGAAAATTGGGTTGATCCATCACTCGATCTCTCTTTGGAGGATTCGGCCAAGGCAGAGGACTTTCTTGTTTGTCATGATGTTTCTCCCCATTCATTATTGCTTGGTTTTAATGTGGGAGCGGGTTCTCAAGGCCGAATGTGGCCTGAGCAGAAATTTGCGAGCTTGGCGAAAAAATTAATCAGGAAGTGCGATGCCACTGTGATACTCTTCAGTGGACCTCAGGATGGCGACTCTTCCAAACGGGTTGCAGACCTAATAAACAATCCACGTTGCATTGTTACCCCCCAGCTCTCATTGCGGTCATTGGCCGCCGTTATGAGCAAATGTAAGCTGCTTGTTAGTAATGACACGGGCCCCATGCATCTTGGGCCAGCCGTGGGAGTGCCAACTCTTGGTCTATTTAGCTTGGGTTTTGCCGAAAACTATCGGCCGTTGGGTGGGCTCAGTCGATTCGTTAAGAAACAGCCTATTGAGGCGTTACCGTTGGAAGAGGTTTATGGAAATGTGATTGAAATGATAGACGCAGTTCAAAGAAAAGAACTGCTCGGAAAAGCTTTCACAAGGTGAAACTGCGCCTCAGTAAGAGATTACTGGCGAAAGCTTTTCATACTAATCTCCTCGTCGCTAAATTTAGCTCGCTCTCTCCTGGTTCTTCTAAGACTAATCTGAAGGTTCCGTCTTGCCGATAACGTGGCAGAATGAGTATACTTCAATGATTTTAAGTACTCGACATTTCTTGATCCGCGTTTCACCCTCAGGAATTCGGGAGGTTTTTTCTGCCGCAAGAATTCTCGTCTCAGAAATCACTCGCGGTCTTTCTTTAGTTTGATACAGACCTCCTCCTAACCGCTTCGATAAGTTTTGTTAGCTCACGCTCATTCGATTTCTTAATTTAGTTAATAAGGAGTGAGCCTTCATGAGTGCTTTACACAAATTAATGTACCAAAGAATTATCTTCTGCCATAAGTGTCACCTCAGCATGTTTGTAGGAGTCAATAGGCGGTACTTTTACCATTTAGTCAAGCATACTGGAATTAACAAGCTTTTGATTTTGCTGGCCGTGCTCGGCCTGATCTCGCTTTATCCTTCCTCTGTTTCGATCATGTCAACAAAGCAGGTCAGCTTAGCCAGTTACGTTACTGAAGAAGAATACAAACAGGAGAGAGTCGTTCAATCGATCTTGAAAAGATTTACAGATGTCGAAAAAGAGGACGTCAGCAAACTAACTAAGACAATTGTACGCCACGCCTTGGACAAAAAGTTAGATCCCAAGTTGGTCGCTTCAGTTATTGTCGTGGAGTCCCGGGGAAACCCTTTGGCTATTTCCGAGGCGAAAGCGGTGGGACTTATGCAAATTCATGTTCCGAGCTGGTCTGACGTTGTTGACTTCACAGAAAGGAATCCATTTGATCCCGAGGTGAATATCGAAGTTGGAACGACCATCCTCGCCCATTATCTAAGACACAATAAAGATCTCGAGTCAGCTCTCCTTGCTTACGAGGGCTCGCATGACCCAACTCAGAGCGAATATGCGTCCAAGGTTATGGCAATCTACCATACCAGAGTGCCTTAACCATGAGGAAGCACACCCTCCCTCGACAACACTAATTGGAGAAACTCCCGCTAAAAAGGCCAGTCGCGCAATCTGCAACATTTGAGGAAAAGAGATTATTTCCCCCTTCTCAGAGCTGCTTTAAGTTCGGCGCCGGGAGAAAATTTTGCAACTTTCTTGGCGGCTATTTTCAGCGGTGCGCCAGTCTGTGGATTTCTTCCTGTTCTCGCCTTTCTCTGGGAGGTAGAGAACGTGCCAAAGCCTACTAAGGTAACTCGGTCTCCCTTCCGTAGACTATTCGTAATCCCATCAACTAAAGAATTCAAAGCCGTTCCCGCTTGAACCTTCGAGAGTCCAGCATTGCCAGCGATCTTTTCCACCAGATCCCCCTTATTCATAATTCCTCCATTTTAAATTGTTGAAAACCACGATTGATCAAAGCTTGAGCATACTACGCATAGCGTTATGCCTTGTCAAGGCTTTTTTGCCATCATGACATCATGATTATCGCTCCGGTTGCTCCCCCAAATTCTCAGCATCATCGGGAGCAAAGTAGAGAATGAGCCGTGTTGATGAACCCGAAAGGACGATCCGCAAACTCACCAGCCATCTCTCTGGTAAGCGTAAAACATTTACATATTGATCGGGCTGCAAGGTGTAATTATTACGTTTCTAACGTTCTATATTTGGAGCAGTGGAAACAAAAAGAAAAAATTTTACTACTTTATCTTGAAACATCTTGAAAAATGTTTTTCCCTGGCTTTATCTTTGGCTCCATATTTGCGTCACTCCAATTAATCGTTCTAACTGTAGTTTGGAAATACGCCGCCTAGGGGTAAGCCCAAAATTCGGAAAGGCAGAATACTTATGATTGATAAGGATTGTGTCATTTACAAGGAGGGGAAAGGGTTTTGCTGGTGTCCGAGTTCGGCTTGGAATATGGCAGATGAAGAACTATGCCAATTATGTCAGGTCAAAAATGCTGAAACAATAGAGAAGATACAATTTGTTAATATTGCCAAGCCGAAAACTGTTTCTGCTAGACAGAATTAGGCTTATTGCTCTCAAGAATCTCTCATCTTCCTTGGAACTTTTCGCTGAAGATCATTGCAGTCTCAATCAGCGCTTTCCATTGTTGGAGTCGCAGGTGCCGGTCTTTGTCCTGCATTTGGGGAACAAATCTCTTGTCTGATGCCCAGTGCTCCTCTATCTGCTCGCGATTTTTCCAAAAGTTTATGGCCAGCCCCGCCAAGTAAGCCGCGCCTAAAGCGGTTGTCTCAGTCACTCTCGGTCGGATAATAGGAAGGTTTGAGATGTCCGCCTGAAATTGACATAGAAAATTATTTGTAGAAGCCCCTCCATCCACCCGTAGTTCTGTGAAGCGAGCCCCTGAATCCTGCTCAAAACAAGTCAATAGGTCTTGTGTCTGAAAAGCAATGGACTCTAGAGCTGCTCGCACGATTTGAGCTTTGGAAGTGTCTTGAGTAAGTCCACAAACCATTCCTCGGGCAAACATATTCCAATGAGGTGCCCCCACACCCACAAAAGCAGGGAGAAAATAAACACCTCTTGTGTCCCCGGCCTGCTCGGCCAAATGTTCGCTGTCTGAGCTGTTCGTTATCAGGCCGAGTTGATCACGGAGCCATTGAATGACCGCGCCAGCTACGAACACGCTTCCTTCCAGGGCGTATTCCGTTTTTTGCCCGATTTTCCAAGCTATCGTGGTCAAGAGTTTGTTTCTCGAAAAGACTGGTTCTGTCCCAACATTCATTAGCAGGAAGCTCCCTGTTCCGTAAGTATTTTTGCCGACTCCCGGCGAAAAACAGACTTGTCCAAACAAGGCCGCTTGTTGATCTCCGACGCAGGAGGCAAGGGGAATGGGAACCCCAAAAAGTTTGGCGTCTGTTTCCCCGTATACTTCTGATGACTGTCTCACTGTCGGTAAGAGAGAAGGCGGGATATCTAGAAGGTTCAATATTTCGCGATCCCAATCAAGACTGCAAATGTTAAACAAAAGGGTCCGGGAAGCATTGGAGGGATCGGTGATGTGAAGCCTGCCGTCGGTCAGATTGAATATGAGCCAAGAATCGACGGTACCAAATAACAGGCGGCCCGAGTCTGCCATCTGCCTGGCTTGTGGGACATGGTTTAAAATCCATTGAACTTTGGTTCCGGAAAAGTAAGCATCAAGGATCAAGCCGGTCTTTTTTTGAATGATCTTTTCCCAACCCTCCTTCTTCAGTCGTTCGCATTCACCGGCGGTCCGACGACACTGCCAAACGATCGCATTATGAACAGGCTTGCCAGTCTCTCTGTCCCAAAGAACGGTAGTTTCCCGTTGGTTAGCAATTCCAATGGAGGCAATCTCTGAAACATTTGCTCCACTATCTTTGATTGCCCTTTGGGCCACCTCCAGTTGGGATTGCCAGATCTCAATCGGATCCTGCTCTACCCATCCAGGTTTTGGATATACCTGTTTGAACGGCTTGGAGGCAAGGGAAACAAGATCCCCTCTTTTGCTAAATAAGATGGCTCTCGAACTGGAAGTTCCTTGATCCAAAGCCAAAATATATTTTTTCATCGCAGAAACTTGTTCTATGTTCAGGGAAGCAATCCTGGCTGTTTTCCCGCAGAACTAGCGATTTGAAAATCGATATTCCGAGTCGTCCTGCCTTTGACAACCTCGAGCAGGCGTGTGTCGAAAACTCGAGTCGGCTGAAAAGCCTCACTGGGATGGGTTTTCTCCGGATTGGAAAGCAAAATCAAAACGTATTTTCCTGGCTGCACCCCCGTTATCGAATAATGTTCGGTGGTGAGATCGAAGTAAGTCTTAGTGTTCTCCTTCACACTTATTAGAACTAAGAGCAATTTGTCCAACTGATAAAAGGTGCTCTGAGTTGAAACTGTTCCAGAGATGGAACCTCCGATCTTCAAGGTAAAATCGACACCTTCAACGATCTCGCCTTCGACAACGTCGAGCAACCTTCCTTCTGGACTCTCTTGAGGCAGCACGTTGAGATCAGCAATTTTAGGGATCAGAGAATATCGACCTGGCGGAGTGCCTTCTATGGTGAAAGATCCATCGGAGTTGAGCTTAAAGTTCTTTTCTCCGAACCCCTCGAGATCAGCGCCGACTCGTTTCAGGATCAGTCTGTCACCGGCTGGATTAAACTTGTAATCGGGTTCATCCACCTTTAATCGTCCCTTTAGAGTTGCTCCCAAGGCAAGATTGAAATCAATATCATGAACCTGACCACTTTCATCGACTGTGATTTTGTCAGCCCGTTCCGGGCTCAGCTTATCCCGGTAGAAAACCTTGACCAAGCGCTGGCTGTTCTTGGGGAGGGAAGTGTCGAGGATATAATCTCCTGGGACCAAATCCTCAATGACATAATAGCCGGCAGTGTTAGTCTTGCCCTTTGGAGAGTGCAGTATCGCTTTAGATACGTCTTGAGAAAGAATTTCCATTCCAGAAATGGGGGAACCATTATAACGAGATCGAATCCTGCCAGTTATTGTCCCTCCTTCGACCAACGAAAATTGTATTCCCGCAACATTTGTTCCCGATTCTACTAACACTTTCTCTGCCAACTCCCTATCAAAACGGCCACTGTAATACTGGGTCAGATATCTCTGCCTCAACCGGGTTTCGGGATTTGAATCTTTTTGAGTCCCCGTCTCCACTGTGTATTGCCCGTCAGGTAGACCACGAAGAGAATAAAACCCTTGGTCATTCGTGTAAGTAAAAAACGGGGGCTCTTGTGAATTTTGCTTCTCCACAATGACTTTTAATCCAGGGATGGGTTCACGGTTCTTGCGTGCAAAAACGCGGCCGCTGATCATCCCGCCGAAACGAAGCCGAAAATCAATTCCAGTAACTTCCTGTCGAGGCTCCAAACGAATTAACTCAGCGTGTCTTGAATCGAGAGTATTATCGAAATAAACAGGAATATAGTTTTCGTCCAAGGGTACAATACGAATCCTGTACTCATTGATGGGGAGGGCTCGAAAAATGTAGCTGCCGTCCCGATTCGAGTTGACTGAGACCCGAAAGTTGGAAGCCTCCGCATAGACTCTGAGATTGCCAATAGGTAAACTGTCGATAGCTCGGCGCACGGTTCCGGAAATGGACCCCCCTGAAGTGAGGGGGACATTTATGATTATGAAGGACTGAAAGGTGGGAACGTCAATAAAATCACCCTGTTCTTTGCCGGCGGCGCTATAAAATCGAGACAGGTAGTTCGACTCGGGGACACTCACAAAGAGTCTGTATTTTCCACGTAACAATTCCAAAGCATATCTTCCGTCCTCATTGGTCTCGACTTGCACTTCCCGCCGATTTTTTTGTTGTGGCATTGCTCGGACAATCGCATGGGCAATCCCTTGGCTTGTCTCAGCATCCAGGATCCGCCCTACAATCTCTGCGGCCCAAAGCTCCTGATTAACCAGCATTAACAACGGCCAAAGAATTAAAGATCTTGAGAGGCTGCGTGCAAGCATGTGACTATAAGACACGATTCCAGTAAACATGTCAGACACCCAAGAAGCATAGCACACTTAAGATCCCCCCATACAATCCACTTACTCTGCTGGTTGCCAGAGAGACCGATTTTCTCCAGTTGGCCAATTCAATGGCCGATTCATTTTTCATCGGCTTCTCTGGTGCGTTCTGTCACAAGTTGACTCACAACTTCAAAAAGTTCTTGTTCCAGTTCGCCGTCAACCATGCCTGAGGTCCTCTGCATCAAAAAGTACAAATTCTTCAAGTCCTCAAAGGTATCCACATCGGACCGATTCTCCAAACGTTTCCAGTGTACGCCGTGGCGCTCCATCAATTTTACGGTTTGTTGGTAGACCAGCGGCGTCCCCCAGGCAATCCCGCGAAGAATCGATGGGATATTGGCTGAGAACCCAATCAGATAGTAGCCGCCGTCGGTGGCTGGTCCAATGACCACCTCATTTCCAGATAGAGCCTCAATCGCTGACTCTATTTCGCCAATTCCGAGAAGCGGGCTATCCGTTCCTATGAATATTACTCTGTCGAATCCAGCACTGAACTTCCTTTGCAAAGCGTTAATCAGTCGTTCGCCCAATTGCTTACCTACTTGGACCTCTATAAGGATATCTCTCGTGGTCCCAAGCCCTACGGCGTGCCGGTGCGCCTCAACCAAACTTCCAGTAAGAAATAGACTCTTTTCTATCTCCGGGTAATTCAGCCTCTTGATCTTTGAAAGCGTATGCCGAACAAAGGTTTTATGCAGGTTCAAGCAATCGATCTTTGACAAGCAAGGCTGCATGCGTGTCTTTACCGTGCCTACAATGGGAGACTTCGCGAAAACAAGAAGGGCAGTTTTGGGACATTGAGAACGGACCATGGAGGCTCCGGCACCCTTTCGGGTTAAACAATTCCCAAAGTTTGCATTTTGGAAGAAGGAAGTCAAGTACGAAGGGGGCAGCAGGACTCTAGGCCGTAATCTCTCAAAATCGGGAACATTTATCCGGAACCGGTGTCTAATTACAGAGAAAAACATATGAAAGGAGTAGTGTCCTTGAATTTTGGTGGACTAGTTGCTATCTTGAAGTATAGTTAGGTATTAAAACCCGGAGGTATTATTCTCGGTTCCACGGGGAGAGTTAGATCTTGAGCAACTTTGAGATAGGCTTCGATTTCATCGAAAATGAAGTGGCCTTGGTAGATCGCCTCCAAGTAGGCTCCGAAGAGGCGTTTGAGACCTTGATGCACCTTTATAAGGCTCCGGTTTATAACATCGCTTACAGAATTCTTGGTGACCCCTGTGAAGCCGCCGATGCGGTCCAGGAAACGTTCATGAAAATTTATAAGGGCATCAGGAATTTTCGAGGTGAGAGCGGACTCAAAACCTGGATCTACAAAATTGCAATTGCCGAAACTCTGAATCGACAGCGGTGGTGGAAACGGTGGAGGCGCAAAGTTACGTTATCATTGGACGAGCCAATCAGGTTTACCCAAGAATACTCCGGGCCAATGGAACTGCCAGATTCTCAACCAGGGCCTGAAGCTTGCTTAGCCGCCAGGGAAACAGAACAGGCGGTACAGAAAGCCTTGAGTACCTTGAGCCTCGATTTCCGTATCGTTGTCGTTCTTCGTGATATCGAGGGCTTATCCTACGAAGAGATTGCAGAAACACTCAGGATCTCACTTGGCACCGTAAAGTCAAGGTTGTGGCGTGGCCGTGTGGAATTAAAAAACAAACTTCACGATTTTGTCAACGGCCATCGCTAGTTCAGATGAAGGAGGAATATTGGTGAAGCTGTTTTGGAATTCGAGGGAGGTTGGCCATGGAATGTAAAGAAACGCTCAAGCTTCTTAATGCTTATGTGGATGAACTTCTTTCTTGGAAAGAGAACGAGGTGGTGGATCGGCATCTCAAGGCCTGTTCCGACTGTGATTGCGAATATCACCAATTGAAATCGCTGAAACAACTGATGAGTTCCGTTCAGCGTCGTGAACCCCCTCAGGACTTGGCTTTGAGGATGAAGATTAAAGCGTCGAAGCGGAACGGGAATGTCATGCTTCAAAGAGCATCTTCGAAGCTGCAAGATTTTCTGCGAGCTATAGCCATCCCTGCATTTAGTGGCGTGGCCCTCACCTTTCTATTTTTCGTAGTTCTGTTGAGTACCTTTTTCACTGGAGCAAATCTAAATGCCAGCGATAAGGACATTCCTTTGACTCTCGTCACTGAGCCTCGCGTGAGATCGCTATATATGTCTCAGTTTGTACAGTTGCAAGATTTTGTGTCAGTAAGAGAACCCATTACAGTCGAAACTTATGTGGGGATCGATGGACGAATCATAAGTTATAAGATCTTAAATGGTCCTCAGGACCGTGCTACTATCCGCAGCCTTGATCAATTTTTCTTTTTCGAGGTCTCTTTTGATCCCGCAACTTCGTTTGGTCGGCCCATCAGTGGAAAGATTGTCTTGTCATTAATGTTTTTTCCCACCACAAATAACAAAATTGACGTAATTGGATAGAATTGCCCATTTGTTGATCCTCTCTAAATCTAACGGCTCAGCGGCAATGCCGGAGGTTTAGCCTCTTTACAGCAGGAGTGTTTCAAGTATAATTGTCTATTCGAAGGCGCTTTTGGGCGCCTTTGGAGGCAACATAAGGTGTTTTGCCCCCCCTTGAATCAGTAGTTCTCAGATTGCAATAATCATTTACAGTTTGCACTGTAATGTCTTATTAATACTGGAAGGAGGTAGTGTGATAGAAGTCGATCATTTGACGAAGAGATTCGGTAGCGTCAAGGCTATTGAAAACGTTACTTTTCAGGTGGAAAAGGGAGAAATCCTGGGCTTTCTCGGCCCCAATGGAGCCGGAAAGACGACCACCATGCGGATCTTGACGTGTTTCTTGCCGGCGACGGAAGGGACAGCCAGAGTGGCTGGATTCGATGTATTTGACGCCCCAATGGAAGTCAAGAGACGCATTGGTTACCTGCCCGAGAACCCGCCCGTCTACAATGAGCTGACCGTGGATAGCTATCTCGATTTTGTAGCCAAAATTAAGGGGGTTGACCCCAAGGAACGTAAGAAACGAATTGAAGAAGTAAAGAATCGCGTTAGCATAAAGGAGTACAGTGGTACTCTCATTAAGAATTTATCCAAAGGATATAAGCAGCGAGTAGGTTTAGCACAGGCGCTCATTCATGATCCTCAAGTACTAATTTTGGATGAACCCACCGTCGGACTGGACCCGAATCAAATCATTGAAGTGCGACAGCTCATAAAGGGCCTCTCGGGAAATCACACTATCATTCTCTCCACCCATATTCTGCCCGAAGTCAGCATGACTTGTCAGCGAGTAGTGATTATTTCCAAGGGCAAGATTGCGGCTGTTGACACTCCAGAAAATCTCACTCGCCAGCTTCAGGGAGCGGAGCGAGTTTATCTTGAAGTCAAGGGGCCGGAAGCCATGGTCAAAACCAGGATCAAGGAGATCGAGGGAGTGCTCCGGGTTGACTCAAATAAATTAGACGGGGACGAAGCCTTTTCTTTTTCTGTGGAAACCGAGCTCAAAAAGGATATTAGAAGCAGAATCGCTAAGAAAGTGGTGGAAAACGGGTACGACCTACTGGAACTTCGGACGCTCAGCATGAGTTTAGAAGAGGTATTCCTGCAGCTGACAACCAAAGAAGAGGAGGTGCGTGGTCAATGAAATATGTTTTCGCGCTCCTAGAAAAGGAACTCAGATACTATTTTGTTTCCCCAATCGCCTACGTAGTTCTTACCGTGTTTCTTATTATCTCAGGATATTTCTTCTATAACATTCTTACGATTTTCATTGAGCGATCCATGTTTGCATCCTTGCAGTCACAACAGTTCGGTGGTCCGCCTCCCTCCATAGACGTCCCTGCCTTGGTGAGCAGAAATTTCTTTGGAGTTCTAAGCACTGTCATTTTGTTCATGCTCCCGATGATCACCATGGCTACCTTTGCCGACGAAAAGCGACGGGGAACCATGGAACTGCTAATGACTTCACCTGTAACAAACCTGCAGGTAATTCTAGGGAAATTCTTTGCTTCCCTAATCTTTTTTCTGGTCATGCTCCTACCAACGCTGCTTTACCAGATTTTCATTCTTCTTTACAGTTCACCCAGGATGGCATTCGGACCCATTTTTTCGGGGTACTTGGGACTGCTGCTTCTAGGCGGAGCACTCATTGCCTTAGGGATTTTTATTTCCACATTGACAGAAAATCAAATTGTTGCTGCTAGTGTTACTTTTGGAGCTTTTCTGATCCTCTGGGTCATCGACCTGTCTGCACGTTCCGGAGGAACCAGATTGCAAGAAGTATTGAGCTATTTGTCAATTCTTAATCATTTCGAAGATTTTTCCAAAGGCGTGATTGATACCTCGAGCTTGGTGATCTATGCCAGTTTCATTTTCCTGGGGCTCTTTCTGACCTTCCGATCTATTGAATCGTTACGGTGGAGGCAATAAGGCAATGAAACAGTTGAAGAGCGTCGCAGGCCTGGGTCCATTTTTGATAGTCGCAGGCTACGTTTATTATTCGGTTGTCAATCTTTGGAATGTCTGGGTACAAGTGGTTCTCTATACCGGAATCGCTCTAACTCTTCTGATGCTGAGTTTCAATTTTGGTCGCATCAAAAGCAGTTTCAGAAGACGCTCAACCCAGTATGGAACGAATACCATCGTCATGACTGTGGTCGTCATAGGAATCTTAGGCATGATCAATTTCGTTGGAAAACGCCATCATAAGCGGCTGGATCTTACCAGCGCCAAATTGTATAGCCTCTCCGATCAGACGCGGAAAGTAGTTAAAGACTTGAAGAGCGAAGTCAAAATCTATCATTTCGCCAAAGAATCTAACCCCACCCTTCATGACCTCTTAACCGAATATGAAGGTATCAATGATACCAAGATCAACTTTAAGGTGATCGACCCGCAAAAGGACCCTGGTCTGGCTAAGCAATATGGTGTCCGTAGCTTTGGTGAGACCGTTGTAGTATCAGGCGACAAACATGAAAAAGTCGAAACCTCGCAGGAGGAAGCGGTCACTAATGCCATACTGAAAGTGACTCGAGAGAAAAATAAGGTCGTATATTTTACTCAGGGTCACAACGAGGTAGATATCAATAGCCAGGAAGGAAAGGGCTATGCCTTGGCAAAAAAGGGAATTGAAAATCAAAATTATGAAGTGAAAAGCGTCAACCTCGCCACCAGTCCTTCTATTCCTAGTGACTGTTCGGCCCTTGTCATTGCTGGGGCCAAGGTCGCCTTATTGCCAACTGAAACGACACTGATTGACCGGTATGTGGATGCAGGCGGCAAGGTACTGTTGCTTGAGGACCCTGATACCGACGTGGGACTCGATGAGTTATTGAAGAAATGGAAAATCGGGATCGACAGTGACATTGTGGTGGATTCTAGCGGTCTCGGCCAACTTTTTGGAATGGGGCCGGCCGCACCCTTGGTTGCATCTTATGAGTCCCACCCTATCACCAAAGACCTCTCCAATTCGATGACTTTTTTCCCTCTGGCCCGGTCCGTGAAAACAGTCGAAAATACAAACTCACAATTCAATTCCAGTGTCTTGTTTAAAACCTCGGAGAGCAGTTGGGGAGAAAAAAATCTAAAAGGCGGCTCAGCAGAATACAACGAGGGTGTGGATGTCAAGGGTCCTGTAGCCTTGGGCATTGCCAGCACCAAGACAGTCTCCGCTGACGACAAGGAAAAGAAATATGGCAAAGAATCCAGAGTCGTGGTCATCGGTGATTCAGATTTTGCCAATAACGCTTACATTCGAATGCAGCGCAACGGCGACCTGTTCCTGAACACCTTGAGTTGGCTGGCAGAGGATGAAGACCTCATTTCAATAAGACCGAAGAACCCAGAAAATCGTACGGTTCAAATGACCGAGGGGAGATCCATGTTGCTCAAGTGGTTAACTCTGGTTTTCTTACCAGGCGGCGTATTGGTGGCGGGTATCGTCGTCTGGGTGAGGAGAAGATAGGCGATGTGGAGGAATCTTGGGATAGTCGCAGCTCTGTTTCTAGCCCTTGGTGCATTTGTCTATTTTTACGAAATCAGAGGTGAGAAAAAGAGAGAAGAGGCCTCTGAGAAGGAAAAGAAGGTTTTTCAATTTGAACAAAAGGACATTGCTTCACTAACTATTAAGACAGGAAATGAGGAATTTGCCTTACAAAAAGATAAAGATGCCTGGAAACTGACTAAGCCCATTGAAACCAAGGCAGATAAGTCAGCCGTAGACAGCATAGCCATCGACCTGGCATCCGCCAAAATTGACCGGAATATTGATGAACAGAGTATTGATTGGAAGAAATACGGCTTGGATCCGCCCACAGTCAAGCTTTCAGCCAAGCTCAATGATGGCAAATCATATGGTATCGAGTTAGGAGAAAAGGATTTCACCGACTTCTCAGTCTTTGCGAGAATTCCGGGGCAAAATAAGGTTTTGGTTCTTCCTTCCTCTCTGCTGACCAGCGCCAATAAGAAACTCTTCGACCTCAGAGATAAGACAGTGATTGAATTTCAGAGGGACCAAATTAAGGAAATGACCATTGAGGTGAAAGGGAAGGAATATAGTTTTGAAAAAAATGGCGAAGATTGGATGATAAAGAAGCCTTTTCAATCGAGAGGAGATCGCTCTGAGATTGGTTCCATTGTAAGCGATCTGGAATTTGCCAAGGTGGAAGAATTTGTGCGGTCGCCCGAAGCCAGCTTGAGGATGTACGGTCTGCAAAAGCCGGAAATTCGAGTTAATCTGCTCCTGGGGGACAATCGCGCCCGGAAAACTCTTCTTGTGGGCAAGAAGGTAGATAGTTTTTATTACGCCAAAGATGAATCTAGAACCCCTGTCTTTAAGATCAAGGAAGACCTGTATAAAAAACTAAGCCTCGATCCGCAGAAAGTGCGTGATAAAAAACTGATCCGGTTTGAACGCGGAGACATTAGCCAGATCGACGTTAAATTTCAGGATAAGGCCTTTAGTTTTTCTAAAGGCTCTGATGAAAAGTGGAAAATCATCAAACCAGAGGGACACAAAGACAAGCCTATTATTGAGTACAAAATATTCTGGCCAGTCGAGGATTTGGAAGCAAAAGAACTGATTGACAACGCGAATCTCAGAGACCCTCACTATGGCTTCAACCAGCCATCGGCAGAGATTAAGTTGGTTGATAAAAACAAAAAGATAACTGAGGTAGTCCTGGGCAAACTCGATAAAGATAAGGTTTATGCGAAGACAAATAATGAGAGGACCTTATACAAGGTTGACAAAAAAGTTCTCGATGATTTGAACTTCAAAATTGACGAACTTCTGGAAAAATAGAAGCGCTATAGAACTAAATCAAGTCTCCCGATACTACGAGGGCCCTCAAGATATATTTGGCGAGGAGGATTATGGCGATTAGTCCTGAGCTCTTAGAGATTTTGGTTTGTCCGCTTTGCAAGGAACCCGTCACTCTAACTTCTGATGGCAACGGGCTAAAATGTGCAAAGTGTAAACGGGTTTATCCTATTAGGGACGATATACCCGTGATGTTGATTGATGAGGCTAGAATCGAAGAATAGGCCAATGGACTCCCCACCCACCAGCCCAATCCCACAGGATACGAATCGCGATATCTTTGGCGAGGAATAACCTAACAAGGTCTAATCTATTGGCGACCTCTCCGAAGTAGACATTCCTTCATTCCCGCTCTGTCCTGTAATTGGCAATCCCGACTGAAATCGGCGTATGGCTGTATCTCGCGAATTTTCTTGAAATGACCGGAAGCCTTCACTATGATGAGCGCACTTCCACAACCGCTACTAGGGAGGGATTCGATGTCTTGGTACGAAGAGCTCTTTAATCAAGATTACGACCGTGTCTACTTTCCCACCTTTACCGCAGAGCGCAATACCTCTGAGTCGGATTTTATTGAGTCAGTCCTGCAGATTCCCAAGGGGGGGCAAGTGCTGGATCTGGCTTGCGGTCACGGGCGACACGCTCTAGAGTTAGCCAAGCGAGGATTTTTTGTGGTAGGAATCGATCTATCACCAAGGTTTATCGAAATGGCCAAGCAGAATGCCAAAGAACAGCATCTCTCCAATGCCGAATTCGTTGTGGGTGATATGCGCGAGAGCTATTTTCTCAACCGTTTTAATGCGGCGTTCTGTTATTTCACCAGCTTTGGATATTTTCCAGATGAAGAAAATCAAAAGGTTCTCGAAAATGTCGCTAAGTCTCTGTTGAAAGGTGGCATGTTTTTGCTGGAGACTGTCAACCGTGACTGGACTATTCATAAGGTTGAAAACCAACCCCGCCGCTGGGATGAGGTCGAGCCGGATTTTTTTATGCTCGAAGACATCAGTTTCAATGCTCATACGTCACGCATTCACACCAAAAGAATCATTTTCGACAAAGGTCAGCGACGCACCATGCAGTATGATATTAAGCTCTATACTCACGCCGAGCTTGAAGACATGTTGGAAGAGGTGGGGCTTCAGGTCGTCTCCACCTTTGGGGGTAAAGAGCGCTCGCCTTATTCTGTTTCCAGCCCGCGAATGGTTATCGTCAGCAAAAAACAATAGCCTTGGCCCTAATCACACTCTCTGTTAAGCCACCGGTGCGAACGCTTTCCAATAAGAACTGGCTCGGTCCAAGAATTCGATGCATAAAGAGACGGATCCTTAACCGTTTGGACAATACCTCCTTCTGCCTGAAGACAACGGTTTTGTTTCTGGCCGTCATTATCTTTATCCAACTGCCCTGTCAAAGTGCTTCCAAAACTCC
>QHZP01000028.1:27390-27759 GCA_003224715.1 Acidobacteriota bacterium
TGCATCAGTGGCCGTCGGCTTTGCCCTCGCAGTAACTCATCCCGCTGCAGGAAATTTGGGGGGCGGCGGTTTCATGATGATCCGCTTAGGGAACGGCGAAATGACTTGCATCGATTATAGAGAACGTGCTCCCTCTGCCGCAAGTAAGAATGTTTACCTCGGTAGCTCTGGGTCGCTCATTCCGGGGGCAAGCACCCAAGGATACCGCGCCAGCGGAGTTCCCGGAACGGTAGCCGGTCTATGTCTTGCCCTGAGGAAGCACGGAAAACTTTCTCTCAGGGAAGTCATGCAACCCGCTATCGATTTGGCCGAAAAGGGATTCCCGGTTAGTAACCACCTCAGTCAATCTTTGAAGGACCACGCCAGCTT
>QHZP01000173.1 GCA_003224715.1 Acidobacteriota bacterium
CACGGATTTAGACCTGACTTGAAGGCTAACAAACAGCGTTTCAAGACACAGTGGTAACGGCGTGGCATGAAACGTCGATCTGAGCCACACCCCCAATTATTGTTCTCCCTCTCCTTCTGGGAGAGGGTGGCGCGAAGCGACGGTTGAGGGTCAACCCCGTTCTTCGGTGCCGCAAATGTCCACAGTCGACCAACCCGGGTGAGGGGTCAGTTCCCTTGGCTTTCAGAGAGCTTATGAAATCCGGCTACAAAAACGAGAAATCGCGAACTTGCTTAACAACAGAGGCCGCCTTTCTTCCAGCTGGGATGCGACCGCCGCATTTTGTGATGTCCAATTACCTTGACTCCTTCTGAAGATTCATGCCATCCGGCCATAAGAAGCGGCGCCCGTGATTGACATCTATTTAATGATCTCATTTGCAGGAAGCAATCCTTTCTATGGACGCAATCCTAAATAAACAACACAAATCAATGCACTGAATTCCTTCTCGGCGTTTTCATTAGCCCGTGCCTCAGCACGGTGACTCCTTCGATGCTTTTTTCTTTCCCACTTTCCAGCCAGTGGTGCTGGAGTGCAGCGCCGCTGGCTGGAAAGTGGGGAGAACGACCCTCTTCCAACCCCGCGCTGAAGCACGGGGCTAATGAAAATTCAGCGCATTGTTTTGTGAAGGTTACTTAGCGCGTGCGAACGCAAATTGATAGTTCTGGTAGCAGATGGTGCGGAAGGCGGGACTTGAACCCGCATGGCTTGCGCCGCCACCCCCTCAAGATGGTGTGTCTGCCAATTCCACCACTTCCGCAATTGGGATGGGATACAAGCAAATAGACAATTGCCCTTACTTCTTGGTCGCCGGCTGCTTAGTGGCTGGCGCCTCCTGACCCGAAGGAGTTGACTGAGTTGGCGCCGGTGGAGCAGGAGTTGGATTAGAAGCAGGCTGATTTTTCTGGCCCGGCAACGCCGCTGGAGCAGATTGTTTTGAAGCAGGTGTTTGGGCGCCTTCCATCACAGAATTACCTTTCTGTCGCACCGTGTATAGGGAAAGAGTAAAAGAGGTCAGCATGAAAATAACCGCGGCACCCGTCGTGAGCTTTGAAAGAAAGGTCGCAGTACCCCTCGCGCCAAAAGCGGTTTGCGACCCACCGCCACCAAAAGCACCCGCCAGATCAGCACTCTTGCCAGATTGCAAAAGAACAATCAAGATTAACAGTAAACAAACGATGACGTGAATGATCGTTAATAAAATCGTCATGACAACTTCCCTTATGCCACTAGCCTAAGACTTGTGGCAATTAAAAGTTTACAATGGAGCCGAAGGAATCTGCATTCAAACTGGCGCCCCCCACCAGAGCTCCATCGACATGGGCTTGGGCCATCAATCCCTTAATGTTATCGGGCTTCACGCTACCGCCATAGAGAATTCTCAAATTGCGTGCGCCCGGCTGGCCAAAGCTTGCGTCCGCCAGCCCGCGAATATATTCATGAACTTCGCCTGCTATCTCAGGAGTAGCCGTACGGCCCGTACCGATGGCCCAGACTGGCTCATAAGCCAGGATGATACGGGAAAAGGCCTGGGCTGTCAAGCCAGCGAAGCCTTCAAGGAATTGAGTTTGAATGACTTTTTGAGTTTGATTGGCTTCTCGTTCCTCTAACATTTCGCCGATGCAAACAATGGGGGTGAGATTCACACTGAGAGCAGCCTTTATTTTCTTATTTACGTTCTGATTGGTTTCTCCGAAAAGCTGACGCCGTTCGGAATGGCCTACCAAAGTGTAGCGACAGCCCACGTCCACCAGCATCAGGGGAGAGATTTCACCGGTGTAAGCGCCTTCGGCCTCCCAAAACAAATCCTGGGCCGCGATGGCTATGTTACTTCCTTCAGCAGCCTTCACGGCATCTACCAGAACGGTGAAGGGAGCAGCAATCACAATGTCGCAATGATGGGAAATCTTAACTAACGGTTTGAATTGTTCAAAGAATTCAACCGTTTCTCTCGCCGTCTTGTACATCTTCCAGTTACCGGCAATAATCGGTCGTCGCACGAGAAACCTCTCAATAGTAAAAACCGGCGGAGCGAGAACCCGAAGCGCCAGCCAGGGTAATCGCCGGTCCCTCGCTGGCGCTTCGGGCTCTCACTTCGTCCCCAAAACGAGAGCAAATTCTTGTTTCTTTCCCTTCTTCCTTTTCATTTATTGTTGAGTGCCTCGACACCGGGAAGCTTGAGGCCGCTGAGAAACTCTAGAGAAGCCCCACCCCCGGTGGAAATGTGGTCAATTTTATCAGCCACGCCTGCCTTAATGACGGCGGCTATCGAATCTCCGCCTCCAATGATGCTGGTGGCAGGGCTTTCCGCGATTGCCCGGGCAATGGCCATCGTGCCTGCGGCAAATTGATCAATCTCAAAGACACCCAGAGGGCCATTCCAAAGAATGGTCTTAGCCGAGGCAATATGATTTTTGAAACGAGCGATTGTTTCAGGGCCAATATCCACACCCATCCACTCAATGGGGGTTTCCTGAATGGAAGTGGTTTTAGTTTCGGCCGTCGCATCGACCTTATTGGCGACCACATGGTCGACCGGCAGTAAGAGTTTGACTTCCAGCTCCCTGGCTCTTCTTAGGAGCGATTCTGCCAATGGAATCTTTTCCACTTCAACCAATGATTTCCCAACTTCGAATTCTTCGGCCTGCAGGAACGTATAGGCCATACCTCCACCGATTAAGAGCACATCGACAAGTTTGAGAAGATTTTCAATGATCTCAATCTTGTCGGAAACCTTGGCGCCGCCCAGAATAGCCACGTAAGGGCGATCCGGATTCGAAATCGCCTTTTCCAAGTAGGTTAGCTCCTTCTCCATGAGGAGGCCGGCGGCCGCTCTATCCATGTAGGAAACCATCCCCACCGTGGAGGCATGAGCCCTATGGGCTGTGCCAAAAGCATCGTTGACATAAAGATCGGCTAAAGCAGCTAATTGCCTGGAGAACTCAGGCTCGTTGGCTTCTTCCTGAGAGTGGAACCGCAGATTTTCCAGTAACAAAACATCGCCGTCTTTCAGGGATCTTGTCTGGGATCGAACGATCTGGCCGACACAATCCGGCGCCAGGATCACCTTGCGATTGAGGGCTCTGGCCAAGGCTTCTGCTACCGGCTTCAAACTCAACTTTGCATTCACTTTTCCCTTGGGCCGGCCCAGATGCGAAGCCAAAATGACCCGGCTCTGATTTTGAATGGCATAGTTCAATGTGGGTAGACTGGCTTGAATTCGAGTCTCGTCGGTTATACGACCTTCCTCGTCGAGAGGGACATTGAAATCCACCCGAATAAAGGTCCGCTTGCCTTTTAAGTCCAGGTCGCGAATGGACAATTTGTTCATGGACGTTTTCTCTCAATCGAACTGTCAGATATTTTGGATCTGTTCCTCAAATCGATAGCTGTCTGCCTTAACATCCGTGATTCTCTCCTTACCTGGGAAAATCCGGCAATAAGAGCCAGTCAATATATCTGGTTCGATGAAAGCTTGTCAATCTTTTACCTTTGGGGAAGAGGAGAGAGCAGGTTATAATCCATAGGCCAAAACACCGAATGGTCGCGGGTCTCCGGTTGTCGAAGCAGGGAATGTCTCTCTTCCATGCACCTCCTCTACAGCTTTTGTTTCACATTGGGATTTCTTCTAGCGTTGCCCTATTTTTTGCTGCGGGTTTTATGGCAGAAGAAGTACCTTTCTAACTTCAAACAGCGACTGGGATTATTACCAGCGGCCGTCGATTCCTCTGGCCAGGGAGGAGTCTGGATTCATGCGGTCTCGGTGGGTGAGCTCTTGGCCGTCTTGCCACTGGCCCAGGCCCTGCGACGCAAATGGCCCGAGCGGCCTCTATTCGTGTCAACGATCACCATCACTGGCCAGCACCTGGCGAATCAAAAGCTTTCGGGGATAGCCCGAGTTTTCTACTTTCCTTTCGATTGGAGGTTCTCGGTGAGAAGGAGTCTTAGTCGAGTGCGTCCCAGAATTGTGTTAATCGCGGAAACCGAGATCTGGCCTAACTTTCTGCGAGAATGTCAACTTCGCCGGATCCCCGTGTTGCTGATCAATGGGCGTATTTCCGATCGATCCCTTTCGTGGTACCGGAGAATTCGCTGGTTTATGAAAAGGACCTTGGCCTATGTTAGTTATTGCTGTATGCAAAGTGAAATCGATCTGGAGCGGATTCGCAGTTTAGGTGCCCCGTTGGAAAAAACCGAGGTTTGTGGAAATCTCAAATATGAAATGAATTCCCCTGATGGGATCGAAGAAAAGATGGAAGATTACCGCCGACTATTGGGCCTGAAGGATTCCTCCTTTCTGGTGGTGGCAGGCAGTACCATGAAAGATGAGGAGAGCCCGGTCTTAGCTGCGTTCCAAAAGCTCAGAAAGCATAGCCCACAAGCCGTTTTGCTCCTGGCGCCCCGTCATCCGGAAAGATTCAAGGAAGTAGAACAGCTTTTAAGAGAATACCCTTTTTACTCCATCAGGCGCTCCACCATCAGGGCAAAAGATCAGCCAGGCTCAACTCGAACCCCAGACGTTATTTTGCTGGATACCGTGGGCGAACTCGCCACTCTCTATGCTCTAGCCGAAGTGGTATTTATTGGAGGGAGTTTAGTCCCCAGGGGAGGACACAATCTCTTAGAGCCTGCTCTTTTCAGAAAAGCAGTACTTTTTGGGCCCTCGATGAGCAACTTCAGACAGGTGGCTGAGCACTTTGTCCGAAAGAAAGCGGCCAACCAGGTTGCCAACGAGGACACTTTAGCTGAAAAGCTCATCGAGCTTTACCAGGACCCAGCCCTCCGCCAGGAAATCGGCCAGAATGGTTATCAAATTCTATCCGCCAATCGCGGCGCCACCCAATGCATTCTGAAACGAATGGAAGCACTGCTGTCTGAGCCGCCTTCATCAGCCCTATGAGACTTCTTTTCCTCGTGGCCAAACTTTATGAGGCGGGCGTACGCCTGCGAAATCATCTGTATTCCGTGGGTCTACTACGAGTCCGGCAGCTGAGACAGCCCGTCATCAGTGTAGGTAACCTGACTATGGGCGGGACGGGCAAGACTCCGACTGTGATTGCTTTGGGCCAAGTGCTCCAAGCATCAGGGTATTCTGTTTCCGTATTGTTGAGGGGATACAAAGGCCGGAATCAAGGCGGCCCACTCCTGGTGTCTGATGGGAAGGCGTTGCTGAGCAGGTCAAGAATTGCCGGGGATGAAGCTTTGGTAATTGCCAGGAGTTTGCCTGGGGCGCTAGTGGTTGTCGCGAAAGATCGAGCGCAGGCTGGAGCCTGGGTAGAAAGCCGCTTCGCAGTAGATGCGCATTTATTGGATGATGGGTTTCAGCACCTGAAGATTTATCGCGATTTGAATCTGCTCCTGGTTGATGTGACCAATCCCTTTGCGGGTGGCCGTCTCCCTCCGGCGGGAAGACTACGTGAACCCTTGCAAGCCATAAACCGTGCTGACGCGGTCATTCTTACCCGAGTTCAGAGCGGCGGCAATTATCAGGCTTTGATCCAGATTGTACAACGCTACAAACCCGGCATCCCTTGTCTATTGGCCCGCCAGCAATTGGTTTCCGCGGTGGAGTTCGGTCAGAAAAAGTCTTTGGACATGGGTAGTCTCAAGGGAACCAGCGCTCTGGCTTTTGCTGGCATCGCCAACCCGTTTCAGTTTTTCAACTCCCTTCAGGACTGGGGTTTTCAGTTAAGTTACAAAATGAGTTTCCCTGATCACCATCGATACACCCCCAGAGATTTGAATCGTATTAAAGAGAAGTGCTTGGAGCGTGGGATAGAGACCGTCGTTACCACGGAAAAAGATGCTGAAAACTTTGAGGCCAGCCGGCTGGATCCTTTGCGGGTCGTGGTTGTCAAAATAGCTTTCGAATTTGACGATCTGGAAGGGCTGCGTAAATTGCTCTATAGCAAAATGAGAGTCTTGGCCCAATGAACCAGGCTATACAGCCGGAAAAAATCAAGCGTCTTCTGATTCGAGGGACGAATTGGGTCGGGGATTCGGTCATGGTTCTGCCTGCCCTCAAACAGGTTCGACAGGAGTTTTCGGCGGCTCACATTACTTTGTTAGTACTTCCGTGGGCGAGCGGGATTTATGAAGAGGCTGAATGCGTCGACCAGA
>QHZP01000174.1:0-3261 GCA_003224715.1 Acidobacteriota bacterium
TGGTTCATCGGCTGGAAAACGACTTGCCCGATCTGCTGACCTTTTATCAGTTTCCTCGACCTCTGTGGAGAAAGCTGCGGACCACCAATGTGATTGAGAGACGTTTTGTCGAAGTGCGTCGCCGCACGCGTCCGATGGTGTGCTTTGTCAATATTCACAGTGTGGATCGCATTATCTTTGCGATCTTCAATCAGTTTAACCAGCAGTGGCAAAACCGCACCCTCAAAGTTTTTACACAAGCAGCTTGACATGACCTTGCCTTCTTTAGTGATTGTCAAAGGAGAGCAAAGCTGATAAGATAAGAACCCGAATTGAGCAGATTGAATATTCAATAAGAAAACCATGAAACCTCAGTCATTAACATTTTGCTTTTTAGCTCTTATCCTGTCGAGTCAGAATGTAAAGGCTGCGGCACCTTCGGTATCTTATGATGGGAATGCGGTCAGTTTGTCCGCGGAAAATGGTTCCTTTGGTCAGGTTCTGGACTTATTCAAGCAGCAAATAGGTTTGGAATATGAGATTCCTCCTGAATTAAGCACGGAGCGTTTGCCCCTGCTTGAGATTAAGGGTTTGTCCGTTAAGGCGGCGCTGCTCAAGGTATTGGAAGGAAGCAACTACGACTATATTTTAGTGGCAGCTCCTGGCAATCCGGAAAAGATCTCCAAACTCTTGATCACCGCAAAATCTACTAAAATAGCTGGCACGATCAGTTCGTCGGGAGCCTCCCCTTTCAATCGACGAATGAATCACCAGGTTGTCGAAGATCCCTTTGGAGGAAGTGCAGAGGCCAACTATGAAGACGCCGTCAATGCGCAGAACGATCTGGAAAATTCTCCGCAGGGGGTTGTTCCCGGACAGCCAGTGGTCCAGCCTGGAACTGCCTTACCGGGTCAACCGAACCCTGTTCAGCCCATGCAACCTGGCATGCTGCCTCAGCAGCCAGGGCAGCCCTTACAACCCGGCCAAGCGCCCCAGCAACAGCCAGGCCAGCCATTGGTCCAACCCCAGGTGGTCCAACCTTTCCCACCGCCTGTTAACCAGAATGACCGGCGCTCCCCTTACTGATTCAAATTTCGCTGCGCGGCCTTTTGGCTGCAACCCAATTCTCCAACAAGGAATGTGGTGACTGTCCTCCGATGGTTGAGGCAACTCATAAGATGGGCACGTGGCGCCATTTTCTCTCTTACTTGCTAAAGGGGACACCTTTCAATCTTTCCCAAAAACAAGGGCCCTGAACTGTAGTCTGCTGATTGATGAGGCAGTAAGGCCAGAAGGTAGAAGCGTTGTTGCCTGATCGTTCAGTTCAGCAACGCTCCCGAGTGGCCAACTCATTCACTATGGAAAACGAGGCGGTTACTGTTAATCGACAGGCATATCACAACTATCAAATTCTTGAGACATTTGAAGCCGGAATCGTGTTGCAGGGTACTGAGGTCAAGTCGATTCGGCAAGCTAAAGTCAACTTGAAAGACAGCTATGGATTGGTAAAAAACGGAGAGGTCTGGCTCCTCAACTGTCACATCAGTCCTTACAGTCACGGCAACCGGATGAACCATGATCCCCTCCGGACCCGAAAACTCCTGCTACACCGAAGCGAAATCCGCAAGCTGATTGGAAAAACCACGGAGCGTGGAATGACGCTAGTTCCCATCAAGATTTTTTTTCACCGTGGCCGGGTCAAATGCCAGATTGCCCTGGCTAAGGGCAAGAAGCTTTACGACAAACGCGAGACCGAAAAGAGGAAGACAATCGACAGAGAAACGCGTCAGGAGATGAAAGAACGGCGCTAAACTCATAAATCCATGGCCGGAAATATGGAATTGAGAACCAAACATCAATTTGCCGGGCTAATTGAGAAAAGAGACCGCTGGAAACGTCTCAAGGAGGATCGGTCGGCACAGCAAAGGTTTGAACAACTGATCGGACCCCAATGGGCACGGCATAATTGCGCCTTGGACGAAATTGCGCAGCCTTCAAACTGGCAGAGGGAAGTCCTGGATGAAAAGACAATCTTACAAGTAAACCGTCACATTAACGCTGTCCATTCATTGCTGGATTGTTCCAAAACTCGGGAGTCTCTGTCTTCTGCCGATTTGTTAGAGCTTCACCGGCGGATGATGGAAGGGATTCATGCACATGCAGGTCGGTTTCGCGAATCGGAAATGAAGCCGCTTGGAGAAGGGCACGAACCCATCGAGCCCGAACTGGTTCCTTATGTCGTAGACAACGCCTTGGAGTGGTTCAATTCCGATAGCTTCCACGAAATGCACGAAGTGGAACAGACCGCTCTAATGCTTATCAAGTTAATTGATATCCACCCCTTTGACGAGGGCAACGGGCGAACGCTACGTGTTTTCTCAAATTTCTTTCTTTTAGGAGCAGATTATCCACCCGCCGTTATTTCTTCTGGAGGAGCCAGCCAGTATGCCATTGCCATCCAGAACTCACTGAGGTTTCATACCCAACCGTTAATTGATCTCCTGGCAGATTCGGTTTTGCAGAGTCTCCAGTTTTGCCTGGGAGAACCTGTCGCTCCTCAACTGAAAATCTTAAAATAACAAAAAAGGTGAGTTTACGCTCCTGCTATGATGAAAGGAAACGGTGTGCGAAACTTTATGGCTGAGTCTCGTCTACTGGCACAGGCAAGGCGCAGCCCTGATGGCGGGTGATTACCCGTGGTGCCGGATGGCCTCAACGGGTTCCTCTCGCATTAGATCGGGGGTGTAGTAGGCTTTCTCAAACCATCCTGCGGTTCGAAGTTCGTTAGAACGGGTTTTGGCCGCCGCTACCTTCTTTGACAGGCCAATCGCGCTTAATAGCCTCAGGATCAGATTGTGTATCGGAACCTCCTCAAATGGTTCTGCGAAGTTTGGTTTAACCTCTCAGCCCGCCGAGAAAAATGGGTATCAAAGATTCGATACCAAATCCTATGAAATGGTAATGACTTGCAAAGGTTCGCCGAAATAGTAACTGAGGATAGGCTGAAGCCAAGGTCGACGGGGCTGGGCATAGAAGCAACCGCAGGCTCCCCTCGACAGTTGACGAGATGCAGGCTGCCAGAAATAGATCCTTTCCTGATCACCCTACTCGTTCTGTAAAACCTCAGAAGCAATCTGACAGATTGCGTGGGAATTTCCTGCGACGAGTAATGGGAAGGTCTCTTGCAATTGGGAAGAGAGTACTCACTGTGAATAATGAGAGCTTTAAGACAACCGCGCTGCTTCTTTCCACGAGCTTCCTTTCTGTATTGTTCTGTAACCA
>QHZP01000174.1:3330-11168 GCA_003224715.1 Acidobacteriota bacterium
ATCGTCCAGACCCGAGACGGTTATCTATGGCTCGGTACTGAAGGAGGCCTTGTTCGCTTCGACGGCGTACGTTTCACTAGCTTCGACAAGCGCAACACCTCTGAAATTAGAGACAATGAAATTCGCTCGCTTCTGGAAGACCGACAAGGCAACCTCTGGGTTGGCACTTATGGAGGCGGTTTGACCAGACTCAAAGATGGGAAATTTAAAAACTTCCGTACTCGCGATGGCCTGGTTAACGATTTTGTCACTTGTCTTTCAGAGGACCGTGAAGGAAATCTCTGGATTTGCACCGACGCCGGGTTGAACCGGTTCAAGGATGAGAAGTTTGATCTCTTCAAGGTCAAAGATCATCCCTTCACCGATCCTCCGAGCACAGCTTACTCCGATCACCTGGGCAATCTCTGGGTCGGCACAGGCACTGGGCTATACCGATTCAAAGATGGCCAGTTCAGCTTCTATTCAAAAAAAGAGGGGATGTCCCGCGGGGTATACTGTATTTTTGAAGATCGTGAGGGCAATCTTTGGGTAGGTACCGGTGGCGGTCTCAGTCGCTTCAAGGAGTCTTCTTAGGTTCAAATATGAACAAATATTCCAATGAAGGCGTCTTCTCCATTAATCAGGATCGAGAGGGTAGTCTCTGGATTGGAAGCAACCTTACTGGACTGCGCCGGTTAAAGGATGGCAAATTTGAACGTTTATCAATCGAGGAGGGCTTGTCTGACAAGTTCGTGTCGGCGATCGTTGAGGACAGGGAGGGAAGCTTGTGGATTGGGACAGACAATGGAGGGTTGAACCGCCTCAAAGATACTGAGCTTACTCGCTACACCACCAAGGATGGACTGAGTAATGATGACGTCACTTGCGTCTCGGAAGACCTGGAAGCCAATCTCTGGATTGGCACGACAAACCTACTCAACCGTTCTAAGGGCGGTAAATTTTTCACCTATGGCCGGGAAGACGGGTTGAAGGACCCTCTTGTCAAATCGGTCTATGCGGATCGGGAAGGTAACGCCTGGATTGGCACCAACGGAGGGCTCTACCTCTACAAAGACGGCAAATTCACTCTCTTCACCGCTAAGGACGGATTGGCTCACAATTTCGTGAGAGCTCTTCATGAAGATCGTCAAGGTAGTCTCTGGATCATTCAAGGAGGGAAAATTCACAACCTACACCACCCTAGATGGATTGTCTAACAACCATGTCCGGGCAATCATCGATGACCCGGAAGGCAACCTCTGGATTGGCACCAGAGGGGGTGGTCTCAATCGGTTTAAGGACGGCAAATTTACCGTCTTTACAACTAACGATGGGCTGGCGAACGACATTATAAATTCACTTTATTGCGACAAGGAAGGCAGTATCTGGATTACCACACGAACGGGACTGAGTCGATTCAAGGATGGGAAATTTACTACCTACACGGCCAAAGACGGGCTGTTCGGTGACTTCATCATTGGGATCCTTGAGGATGACAGGGGCAACTTTTGGATGAGCAGCAACCAGGGAATCTTTTACGTCAGTAAGAAAGAGCTGAATGATTTTGCCCAGGGCAACCTCAAATCAATCACTAGTGGGTCGTTCGGACCAAGAAATGGTCTGACTGCCGGCACCAACGATTTTAATACCCAGCCCTCGGGATGGAAAGCCAGGGACGGGAAGCTCTGGTTTGCCTCCACCAACGGTCTGGTAATGATCGACCCGAAGGATGTAAAGCTAAACCAGCAACTCCCACCTGTGCTGATTGAATGGGTCGTTGTCGACAATGACTCGGTGGATCCTCAGCAAAAGGTGCGTCTGTCACCAGGGAAAAGGAATTTTGAGTTTCACTACACGGGTTTGAGTTTTTTGCTGCCAGAAAGGGTTCGATTCAAATATAAGTTGGAAGGGCATGACGAGGAATGGTTCGATGCCGGCACCCGGCGCGTCGCCTATTACACCGACTTGACGCCGGGAGATTACCGATTCAGGGTAAAGGCCTGCAATAACGATGGAAAATGGAATGAGACAGGGGCCTCCTTTGAATTCTATCTGGAGCCTCACTTTTACCAGACTTATTCTTTCTATGTTTTTTCAGTGCTGGCGGCCACTGCCTTAGGAACCGGGCTCTATCGTCTTCGTATTTACCAGATTGAAGCCCGTGAGAAGGAATTGGTTCTGCTGGTGGATGAACGCACTAAAGCATTGCAAGAGGAAATCAAGGAACGTGAACAAACCGAGAAGCAATTGCAAACGGCGAAGGAAGCTGCCGAGGCGGCTAGCCGTGCCAAGAGTGAATTCCTGGCCAACATGAGTCACGAGATTCGCACTCCCATGAACGGAATCCTGGGCATGACCGGGCTGGCCTTGGATACCGAGTTGACCTCTGAGCAGCGTGACTATCTCAATATGGTCAAGACCTCAGCTGACTCCTTGCTGACCGTGATCAACGACATTTTGGATTTTTCCAAGATCGAGGCGGGGAAGATGGATCTGGATCGCATCGAGTTCAACCTGCAACATTGTCTGGATGAAACCACCAAGACCTTTGCGGTGAGGGCACATCAGAAGGGACTGGAATTAACCTGCCAGATCCAACCAGACATCCCTGAGACCTTGCTGGGTGACCCGGGGCGACTCCGTCAGATCCTGGTTAATCTGCTCGGTAATGCCGTCAAGTTCACCGACCAAGGAGAAGTAGAAGTGCGCGTAGAGATGCAATCGCAGACGAAAACGGAAGTTCATTTGCAATTTTCGGTACGAGACACGGGGATTGGGATTCCGGCTGGGAAACAACAAGCAATCTTTGAGGCATTCACCCAGGTGGATGGCTCGACGACACGAAAATACGGCGGTACAGGGTTGGGGCTGACAATTTGCGCCCAACTAGTGCAGATGATGGGAGGCCACGTGTGGGTAGATAGTCAGGTAGGTCAGGGTAGCACCTTCCACTTCACAGTGCACTTTGGCTTACAAGAGGCTCCCGCCGCGAGGTTCCATCCAGTGCCACCAGCAGATCTGCAGGGTCTGCCGGTGCTGGTAGTGGATGACAACTCCACCAATCGCCAGCTTCTGGGAGAGATGCTCCGCCACTGGCAGATGGAACCGACGCTCACGGACGGCGGGCGCTCGGCTCTTGCTGCTCTGAGTCAGGCAGCGGAGATCGGAAAGCATTTTCCCTTAGTGCTTCTGGATGCTCATATGCCCGAAATGGACGGATTTACTCTGGCCAAGCAGATCAAGCAAGACCCCCAGTTGACAGGAGCCACCCTCATGATGCTATCCTCAGGCGGTCAGCGGGGAGACGCCACCCGCTGCCGGGAACTGGGGATGGCGGCTTACCTGACCAAGCCTGTCCAACAATCGGAGCTCTTACAAGCGATCCGGATGGTCCTGGGTGCACCATCGGGTGAGCCGGCAAACGTCGTCACCCGGCATTCTATCTGCGAAAGCCGAAGGTCACTAAACATTTTGCTGGCGGAAGACAATCCAGTCAACCAGAAGCTGGCAGTGTCGCTGCTGGAGAAGCAGGGACACACGGTGGTGGTGGCAGGCGACGGGCGGGAAGCGTTGACAACGCTGGAGCTGCAACGGTTTGACCTAGTGCTGATGGATGTGCAGATGCCGGAGATGAATGGTTTCGAGGTGGCCGAGGCGATTCGGGAACGGGAAAGGCGGAAGGGGACACACCTGCCCATCCTGGCCATGACAGCGCATGCTATGAAAGGAGACCGGGAGCGCTGCCTGGAAGCTGGGATGGATGGCTATGTTTCCAAGCCCGTTCGTGCCCGGCAGCTCGATGAAGAGATCCAGAAAGTCATGATGACTTATATCGGGGAAGCTGAGGAGAGGATGCCCGCCCCTGCGCCACTGGCTCGAGAAGAGGCAGTGTGGGACAGAGCGGGGGCTCTCGCTCGGCTTGATGGGGATGAGGAGCTGCTGCAAGAACTCGTGACAGTGTTTCTCGACGACCTCCCAAAGCTCCTGGCGGGAATTCGAGAATCCATCCTCCGTCGAGATCCGGAAGCCCTTGAGCGGGAGGCCCACAAGCTGAAGGGCTCAGTGGGAAACTTTTGCGCTCGGACGGCCCATGAGACTGCACTGCGACTGGAGACCATGGGTCGTGCAGGTCATCTGTCATTTGCGGAAGAAAGGCTAGCAGACCTTGAGGAGGCGATCAAATGTCTGGAACTGGTGCTAGCCCCAATTGGAAAGAAGGTAACCCTGTGAAGATCAGTATTCCGCTTGACCATCCCCGCTCAGGGAGGCGCCGTACCCCGAAACGGGCGCCGGTGCTTTACTATGAGTGAACCCGGCACAGGCGTGGGCAGGGTAGTCAAGGCAATGATTCGTACTTTCGTTTGTATCGAGATGCCGGAGACGATTCGAGACAGGATGGCACGACTACAACTTGAGTTGAAACAGGCGGGGGCCGAGGTGAGCTGGGTGAAACCGTCCAACATTCATCTGACGCTTAAGTTCCTAGGTCAAGTTCCTCACCCAAGGATCCCTGGTGTCTGTTCGGCTGTGGAACGGGCCGCCCGCGTTACGGAGCCATTCGAAATTGAGGTAAGCGGCACAGGATGTTTCCCCTCGATGAATAGGCCACGTGTCCTGTGGGTTGGCCTGAGCCAGGTCTCCCATGCGCTTAGCCAATTGCAGGCAGTCTTGGAAGACGAGTTGGCAAGCGAGGGATTCGCTCGAGAGACCCGGCGTTTTGCGCCGCATTTGACCATAGGCCGTCTCCGCTCGCAACGCCACGTGCCTGCCCTGTTAAATAATCTGAAGGCCGCGGGCTTCGAAGCTGTGCGGTTCCGGGCAAATGAAATGATCGTAATGCGAAGCGACCTCAAACCTACTGGGGCACTCTATACGCCCCAGACCATCATTCCTTTAGGCGTCCTCCCTTGAAAATCCCCCTTAATAAAGGGGGAAAGAAGTTGAAGGCTTCAGGGGGTTGTCCCGTGAGCCACCCGCGGCCAGACACCAAGATAACCCCCAAGTCCCAAGGGCCTTTGCCCCCTTTAATAAGGGGGAATCACTCATTTTTCATGCTTTGTAGTGCCGCCGCGGGCGGCATGGGAAACCCTCCTCCTGAAACTTCTGCGCTCGTGGGTCACTTGGCCGTTTCCTCCTTTCACATCTTTGCCGGTACGCTGATTCCAAGAAGGTTCAACCCCTGTTCCAGTTGGTCTCGAATGATACGAGTGAGAGCCAGCAAGAATCGCTTCTTGAGAGGGTCCACTTCGGAAATAATACGATGCTTGTGGTAAAACAAATTGAACGCTTGAGCCAGGCCGAAGAGGTACTTGGCGAGGGTTGCAGGTTCAGCAGTTTGAATTGACAAGCAGACGTTGGACTCGAGTTGGGATGCCAGGTAAATCAGTTTCCAGAATTCATCCTCTATTCTTTCATCCGGGAAAGCTTCGGTTCCAAGGGTCTGGACAAACGATTGGACTGAGTCCGGGCTGCAACTGGGATCCTCTTCTTGAACTTTCCTGAAAATGTTGTTGGCCCGGACCACGGCATATTGAACATACGGGCCGGTCTCTCCTTCAAAACTAAGCGCCTCCTTGAAGTCAAAAGCGATGACCGAATTTCGAGTGTACTTAAGCAGGAAGTAGCGAAGGGCGCTTACGGCAATCGTCGCAGCAATTCGTTTCATCTCGGTTTCGTCGAGATCGATGTGACGACTCCTGACTTCCTGGAAGGACTTCTCGAGCAAGGTGTCGATCAGGTCATCAGCCTTGACCCCGAGCCCTTTCCTGCCCGAAACTTCGATGTAAGGACGCTGTTTGTCTTCTTCCGAAAGTTGAATTCCTAACTCTTCACAGCAGCGGGGGGAGAGGGCTACCATTTCGTAAGAAAAATGAGTGGATTTATCAGCCTGCTCTTGAAAGCCCAGGGCCCGCAGGCCCTCAATGACAATGTTTTGCAAATACGATTGACGCGAATCGATCACATTGTAAACTCGCTGGCCATGTCCGAATTGCACCAGACCTGGCTGCCGGTCTGGGGTGGAATGAGTCATGTAGGCGGTATGGCCGTTCGGGTAACGATAGAAGGGATGATAGAAAAAATCCATTCCCAACAGCCCAAACTTCCACAATTGATAGGCGATGTCTTTGCCTACATACGTAACAGTGCCGTTGGACCGGACAATAATTTTGCCTTCCTCATAGTCTCTTTCCGAACGGTCTGCCACCGGTTCTTTCGGAGCACGGGAACTCCGCTCACCGACGCGCATAATCCAACATCCTTGATTCTTCCCTGAAGTTTCAAAATGAATGGCGCCGGTCTTCTTGAGTAATTCGAAAGCATAATGCCAAAACCTGAGATGGAGAATGTCGCTTTCCTTGGGCAGGAGATCATATTGAATCCCAATCCGCCACATGGTATCGAGATGGCATTGCACAATCTTGTGAGAGATATAATGAGCGAGTTCGGCTGTCTCGTTATTACCTTCCTCAATCAGTTTCAAGGTCTCGGCCCGGAACTTTTGGCTGTCGGGGTTCTGTTGGTAAAAGGAGGACACTCGCGCATAGAGATCCCAGCAGTAATAATCAAATTTTCCCGGTATGGCCTGGACAGCCGGTAGATTTTTTTTCTCCAGATACTTGAAGCCCACCACGACATCGGCCACTTGTACACCTGTGTCATCGATATAGTTTTGTACCTCCACACTCTCCCCACCGAAGCGCAACAGCCGGGCGAACGTGTCTCCCAGGACGGCATTTCTGAGATGTCCGATGTGGGCGGCTTTGTTGGGATTGATGTTGGTATGTTCCAGGATGATCTTTTCCTTCGTTTGGGTGGGAGTGGTTGACCTGACAGGCCTTTGATGACTGCCTTGAAATAATTGTTTAAAAAAATTCCTCCGCTTCAAGAAGACATTAATGTAACCGGGTCCAGCCACTTGTATTTTAGCAACTCCGGGAAATTCTCCTACAGAGCTCGCGATTTCTGTAGCAACTTGGCGTGGAGGTCTCTTCAGGTACTTGGCCAACTCAAAGCAAAAGGGAAACGCCAGGTCCCCCAATTCCACTTTGGGGGGCTGTTCGACGATCAATTGTGAAAGCGAATAATGGTAACGAGATTCAACGTGCTCAATGAATTTTGCTTTTATTTCCTCAATCAGAGAGACAAGCATGGAGTATTCCTCATATCGAAGGAGTGGCGGCGCTCAAAAGGGCGAATGCCAGACAACTCGTTTGGGAGATGAGAGGACGAATCGAGTCACCGCGTTGCCTTTCAATTCCGCCGTGGCTATAATACCAGCTTTTGCGGTGGGCGATCCGTGTGTGAAATACTCTTCTCAGTTGTTCCAAGTTCATGATCAAAGGCAGAATCCCAATTGCCAAGTTGCTAGATGATCCCACAGGCCTTTCGGGGTGCGGCTCGGGCCTATTGCCGGAAACTGGCCCGGTCTCACTATGAAAACTTCGTTGTGGCTTCGTTTTTTTTGCCACGACGACTTAAGCAGCATTTTTACAACATCTATGCTTACGGCCGCATCAGCGATGATTTGGGTGATGAAGCCGGCGATCCGAAAATTGCCCTGCAGATGCTGGAACAGTGGCACAATCAACTGGAGGCTTGCTACCGAGGTCAAATACACCATCCGGTTTTCATGGCACTCAGCGAAACTATTGAAGCCTTCAACATACCGATAACTCCTTTTGCTCACTTACTCGAAGCTTTCAAGCGAGATCAAACTAAGAGACGCTACGATACTTTCGAGCAGTTGCTCGACTACTGCCGTTACTCTGCAAACCCGGTGGGACACCTGGTACTTTATCTTTGTGGGTATCGGGACCCGCAGCGTCACCAACTCGCCGACCTAACTTGTACAGCTCTGC
>QHZP01000174.1:11227-12183 GCA_003224715.1 Acidobacteriota bacterium
CCCAGGGAGGATATGCAGAAGTTTTATTATGGCGAAGCTGATTTGCGAGCCCAAATTGCTGACGAGCGATTTGCGAGGCTTATGCAATGGGAAGTGGCCCGCACGCGAGAAATGTTCCAAGATGGGTTTCAACTGTCTAAAATGGTAGACTCGCGCTTGTCCCTGGACATCGAACTCTTCGGTCGCTGCGGTCTGGAACTGCTTAGACGCATTGAGGCAGTGCACTTCGATGTGTTTCGTCAGCGCCCCACTTTAAGCAAATGGGACCACATGAAGATCTTCGCCAAAACGTGGTGGAAGCGGCGTTAGTCTTGAGATAACTAGGTCCCGCGGTCGCAGCCAAATGGAGACGGCCACGGATGAACGCGGATAGACACGGATACCAAGGAAGGGACAGTCGTCAGGCAATAGGCAAAAGGGACGGTTTATAGTTGAAGATGTTTCTAAAGTTCTATTGGGGAATTGTCTTCTGTCACTGATCGCTGACGGGTGATCAGCGGAGGCGAAGCACCCTTTTCCCGGAGGGGCGGATATTGTCGATCAAAACAATATGACCTTGCCGTCCGCAATCACAAACCTTGAAGATTCCTACCGTGACTGTGAGAATATCGCGCGCGTCAGTAATTTTTACAATGGGTTCCGTCTTTTACCGCGAAGGAAGCGTCAGGCTCTCTCTGCCGTCTATGCCTTCATGCGGCAGTGCGACGATATCAGCGACGACGAAGGAAGCGCCCCCGATAAACAAGAAGCTTTCGTCCGCCGTCGGAAATTGTTCGATCAAGTAATGCGAGGAAACTGCTACCAACATTCCACCTTGCCTGCACTTTATGACACCATACAGACGTTTCAAATTCCTGCCGAGTATTTTACCAAGCTGATTGATGGAACGGAGATGGATCTGTCAACTGCAAGCTATCGGAGCTTTGAGGATCTCTATCGCTATTGCTATCACGTTG
>QHZP01000175.1:0-499 GCA_003224715.1 Acidobacteriota bacterium
TGCGCTCGGAGATGAATTGCTTGATACCGAAGGCGAAGCCCTGGATATCTTGCAGTTTGTGGCGAACATCGGCTATCACCTCATCTCGCCTTCGTTCGCTCTCTTTTAGGTTCACATGTAGCTCATTGAAATTGGTGCCAAAAGTGTCTTCTCCCAGCTCCGCCCGGCCGGCTTGTTGCGCCACTTTGACAACCTCTGGCACTTGTGCCAAGCGCTGCTGCGCAATAGCTCCGATCCGAAGCGATTCTTCAAGGGATGTTCCCGGGGCGCCGATCATGCTGATGATCAGATTACCCTCGTTAAATTCGGGTAGGAACTCACCTCCGAGAAAGGGCAGAGCCGCAAGGGCGCCGCCCAGCAATGCCAACGAAACGCCCATCACGGTGCGCGGGTGATCTAGCACAGGATTGAGGATGCGTTGATAGAAACGCTTGAGAAAGCGCACCGTAATGCTCTCCTCCGATTTCGTCGCAGCTTGTGGCAATAAGAAATAGCAAAG
>QHZP01000175.1:560-9116 GCA_003224715.1 Acidobacteriota bacterium
AAGTGAGAATATGGGCAGGAACACCAGAGCCACAATGACCGTGGCAAACACTACCGAGCTCCGTACCTCGCAAGAGGCCTGATAGATGACGGATATAGCGGGATCGGGAGTGGCTTTCAAACGGTTCTCGCGCAGCCGACGATAAACGTTTTCGACATCGATGATCGCGTCATCCACGAGCTCCCCAACGGCGATGGCAAGCCCGCCGAGCGTCATGGTGTTAATCGTTCCACCCAACCAGCTTAGGACGACAATCGCTACGAGCAAAGACAGAGGAATAGCTGTCAAGCTGATCAAGCCAGTCCTCCAACTAAACAGGAACGACACGAGCACCAGCACGACCAACAATCCGCCCTGAAACATCGCCCAGTTGATGTTGGAGATCGCGCGCTCGATGAAGGTGGCCTGCCGAAATATCCCCGAGTCCATACTCACATCGGAAGGTAAGGCATCACGGAGACCATCCAGAGCAGCCTCGACCTCTCTGGTGGTTGTCAGCGTGTTGGCCCAGGGTTGCTTGAGCACGATAACGATCACGCTCGGCCTGCCGAAAGTGGAAGCATCGCCGAACTTGTAACCGGGGCTGAAGCGCACTGAAGCCACTTGTTTGATATGCACGGGCAGGTTGCTTTTGACTGCCACCACGGCGTTCTCCAGATCCTCCAGCAAACGTACTCTGCCCTCACCCTGAATGACCATGGTCTGCCCTGCGGTATCCAGAAAACCGGCACCGGCGTTTTGATTGGAGCGCTGGGCCGCCCGCATCACTTCGGCGAGTGTTAGGTTGTAGTCTTTGAGCTTGGCAGGATCAACAATCACCTGATATTGCTTTGTTTCGCCGCCAAAGATCGTGACTTGTGATACCCCCGGTACCGCCAGCAAACGCGGCCGGAGGGTCCAATCGGCTAGGGTGCGCAGGTCCATCGGCGAAGTCTTCTCCGAGGTCAGGCTGATTCGCAATAACGTACCCACTGGAGGACTGATTGGCATCATTTGGGGTTCATTGACAACCTCGGGCAATCGGGAACGGGCAAGCTGCAACTTCTCGCTCACCAGTTGCCTTGCCCGAAAAATGTCGGTTCCCGCTTCGAAGACGCAGGTGACGACCGACAAACCGACCGCCGAGGAGGAGCGAATCGTCTCTAGATCGCTCGTGCCGTTAAGGGCTGATTCGAGAGGCAGCGAGACCAGTTGTTCAACTTCTTCAGGCGAAAGCCCTGGAGCTTCGGTTTGAATGATGACCTGAGGCGGTGCAAAATCAGGAAAAACATCCAGAGGCGCCTGGCTGGCTGTACGCACTCCAAAAACAATCAAGAGTACGCCCAGCGCCAGCACGACCAGTCGGTTACGGAGCGACCACAGGATAACCTGATTGAGCATCAGCGCTTCTCGACTTCTGCTTCGGTTGGGATCTGGCTTTTGAGAGCCTCGCTACGCAGGGTCCCGGCTCCGACGGTGACTACTTTCTCACCCTCCTTAAGACCTTGGGTCACGACGATCTTCCCGCCGTTTCGCTGCCCCGTAATGATCGACCGAAGCTGATAGACGCCCACTTCAGTCTCAACATAAACGGCTGACCGGCCTTCAATTGAGAGTAATGCCGAGGCCGGAGTCAGCAGGACTCTGGTGCTGGGTCCCGTGGGAATGCGCGTCTCTGCTGTCATCCCTATTTTGAGGCTGCCATCAGGATTGGTAGCCTCAAAGATGACCGTAATCGTACGATTGGCAGGATCTACGAGGTTGCCGATGGTGATCAGCTTGGCCATGTAGGTTCTTCCTGGACTCGCGGGCGTCGTGAACTCGAGGCTTTTTGTGCGGCGTATCAACGAGAGATTGCTTTCGTGGAGGGCTACCTCCACCCACAAACTATTCAAGTCAACAATCGTCATCAAGCTGTGGGTCGAATCGATCTGCTGCCCTGCTGTAAGATCAGCGGCGACGACGGTACCCGCTATCGGCGCGCGAATCGGGACGCGGCGCGGTCCACTGTTCTGTTCTGACAGAATCGCCTCGTATTGCGCCTTGGCGTGTCTCGCTCCCTCCAACCGCGCCTCGGTTTGTTTCGATTCGAACTCTGCGGCCTCCAGTTGTTTGAGAGGGATTGCACCTCCCTCATAAAGTTGCCGAGAACGATTGAGCTCAGTCTGCCGGAGCTGAACTTCCTGCTGTGCCTGCTGGAAAGCTGATTGAAGCTGCGCTTCGGTGGCGGCAAATTGCACCTGCTCCGAGGCTGTGACAAACTGTTCGACTTCGGCCAGTACCTGGCCTTTGGTTACGGCACTACCGATGTGCGGGAGTCTGGTAGGATCGGCTACCAGACGACCGGCAAAGGGTGAGAAAACCTGCGCCTCACCGCCAGCCCGAGCCACAACGCGCCCAAGCGCAGCTATTGTTGGCGCGAGATTTTGCATAACGGCATCTTCTGTTTGCAGACCGTTCGCTTGCACGTGTTCTGAACTCAGATGAATCGAGCCATCAGAGTCGACGGCACTCCTCGATTGTGTGTTTGGGCCCCCCTTGGGTTCACGTTCAGTCTCTTTTCTGCAAGCTGTTGACATGCAGCTCAAGAGGAAAATGAGCATGGCCGCCGTGAGTTCCGGTTTTCGCAATTCCCTACCCTCTCCTTTTTGCGTACTACCGATGATAGTATTTGAGGCCAAACGAAGCCCTGAAAGCTCAGAGCCGTAGTGCCTCGAGATCTTAGTCTAAGAAAGGGAACAAATGCTCCATCAGGGCGTGAACCTTGACCAAAAAATGAGGGATGAGAGCCGCGCAGGTCAGCACAGCCAACGAAATGTAGAGACAACTCTGACGCACAGCCTTTGAGATAAATTCCCCTTGTTGATGCTTCCCGCAGCCTGCTTCTGCGATCTGGGTGAGCCGACGAACTCGCCAGGCTAGCCCTCCTGGATCATCACCCAACAGAGGGGCTCCAACCGGCAGCTTCAGTTTGGGTTTTTCAGGTATCATCCGCGCAATCTTGACTAGGGCCGACGCCAGGTCAAGTGCGGTCGAGCTCCCTCGGGCCGCCGCATACTCATCCGCAGCAGCTTCAGCCGCTTTGCTCCAATCGCGATCCAGCGATCGACCCCAGGGAGCCATGGCAAGTAAATCGCGGCATCCACGGATAAGAACGCGCTTCAGATTATCGCGTGCAGAGAGATGCCCGATCTCGTGCTCCATAGCAGCTAAGATTTCTGATCGATCCAGAGAATCAAAGATTTGTTTTGAAACAAACAATTGGGGCCGAAGGGTTCCAACGACGGCAATGACTGGAAAGGGATGAAGTAGGCAATAGGCTTGCACGGACAGTCCGTCAACACGAACGGCCACGGCGTGCCTCATCCAATCAGCCATTAGCCGCTTAGTTGCACGCCACGAGAGGAGCGAGCGCCAAAAGGCTATGACAATGCCAGCAGCCGAGCACGCTGCAATAACAACAAGTTTGGTATCTAATACCTCATCTGCCGGCCGCGGCTCATACAGAATATAGGAGGGGATAAAGAGGACAACGACTCCTACCAGTGTCGCAGCCACAGGGAAGATACGAAGTGTGAAGAGCAGCCTGGAGCGCGCTGTTGCTGACCACCCCAGCGTCCACCCTGAAATGCCATGCCACAGCGCCGCCACCAACCCGGAAGCCATCAGGTTGCTGGCTAGTAGCACTGCCAGTGCGAGGCAGACGACCAGCAAAGAGTACATTCCGTATCACTCCTTCCGCAATTGCTTGCGCTTCTCTTTCACGAGCCGATCCAGCTCGTCCAGTAATTTGCGGTCGTGCTCGCTCACGGCTTCAACGATGCAGGCCAGTACAGGCTCGGCGCCATGGCCCAGCAAACCATCAATCATGCCCTTTGCCATACCCGTCTTAAACTCCTCCGGCGAAACACGAGGTCGATAATAAAACGCACGGCCATCTTTGCGGCGGCCGAGCAGTCCTTTCTTATAGAGCCGGTCCAGTGTCGTCATCAGTGTCGTGTAGGCCGCACGCTTGCCAAAAGCAAAATGGAGCTCACGCACATTGGTCTCCCCACGCCGCCAAATTTCCTCCATCACCTGGCGCTCTAGCTTACCGAGCGCAAGTCCAACCACTTCACGAGGCCTCCTAAAACCCCTCAGAGTGAAATTCGGTGTCTTCACAGCCGGGAACTTACACTATTGGTCTACTACTGTCAATAGTATGACGACGCAGACCATGCAGAAAAGTTGGGATGGCACCAGGTGTGTCCATCAAGCCTGGCGAAGCTCACCAAGCCAATACCTTTCGAGAGGCGATATCCTGACTCTTAATCTTTATCTCGGGCTTGGGAAACCGCGCTCTGCCAATCAGAGCATAGAAGAAGTGATGTCTAACATAAAGAGTCACAAGAGAACAACCGACAAGACGAGAAGCAATGAGAATAGCCAGGGAATTGCTTGACGGTGAAGAACGGCCCCACACCTAAACAGCACAGCGATAGGCCGAGGAGCACTTCCATCTATTGGTTGAATGGTTGAAGGATTATGACCATCTTCATGCTCGATCCTGACGGGCACATAGTCAGTTGGAATCGCGAAGCAAAGCGCATCTTTGGTAACCGGGCTGATGAGATTATCGGTTGCCATTTCATTGCAATTTCCCCCTAAAAAAGGAGAAACCGTGAAACAGATAGTATTCTGGACAATGGCGATTATACTGATTGTAATCGTCGCTATGTTTGTGTTCACAAATAAGACAGGTGGCGCAGCCGCTCTTGAGGAGGCCGCCAAGAAGTTAGAAGAAAAGCATATTGACGGGAATGTTTATGCGAAATTTCAAGGATTTGCCTTGGATCATGGGTTTGAATACGAATATATTTTGAAAAGCGATCAAGAGGAATTGATGAAAGCGCGCTATCAACCATTCTCAGGTACTGTTACAATATTAGACTTACGATAGTCCCGAAAATACCTCTCTTGAAATAAAATCATCTGAGAATTGATCGCCTACAAGATTGGTATCCCTCTTTCTGCAAACGAACGCTTTGCCTCTTCCCAAGGCGACGGCTGGAGACGATCCCATATTCTGGGGGGCTCTTCCGGAGAAATCCCGATGCCCGTATCCTTGATGAGGAGGACAGCCTGTTGTTCTTGCCGGAAAGCTTCAAGCTCTATTCTCCCGGCGCTTGGCGTATATTGATGGTGCATAAGAACATTGAATCTGTCAGGACGCCAAGTTCGACCCCGCTGAAACTCTGCCAGGGCTTTTCCCAGTGATTTTCCTATCTCTGGTAGCTTACGTGGGCCAAAAACCAGTAATGCCACAATGAAAATGACAATTAGCTCGGGAATGCCAATCGAGCCCAGAGGAGCCTCTTAGTCAATGAGTCATCGAATAGATGATGTAATTGATTCCCAGACGATACGCTGCCGAAGTGTATTTTTCCGGGTAATAAGGGCTGTCTGCCCATTCCCAAGCGTCGCCAAGATCGGAGTTAAAATTAATCATCACCATCAAGCGGCCGGTTTGGTCGAAGATGCCTCGGAAATGAGGAAGATAACCATCATTTTCGTAAGTGCGTCCGGTGTAAATGAATTGGGCGCCTGGGATCTGAAACAATTCATCAATATCAAAAAAGCAGTGAAAGACCGGATGGGAGACAGGTACCTCTTCAATCTGACAATCTGGAAAGACCTTGCGAATTTGTTCCTCGAAATTGGCCCACTCCAAGGTTCCATGAAAATCATCGACGACGAAAAACCCTCCTCGCAATAAATACTCTCTAAGAATCTCTGCCTCTTCTCGAGAGAACTGCAGGTAGCCTACCTCGACGGCATAGAGAAATGGGTACTTAAATATTTCTTTGGAAGCAAGTGGGATATAGAAAGGGGTTTCTCTCACGTCGAGGTTCGTAAGCCGTTTGATCCCGGCTGCCAGATGAACGTCAGCTGCAGGAGAATCTGTAGTCCAGTTATGCCCTCCAAATCCTCCGCTATAGACCAGTCGCGCAAATGTATACTCGTTTACAGGAAGCTTATCTCTCGGCATTCCTTCGTCTTGAAACTGAAACTGTGAATGTAGAGGACGAGGGTATCGGCGGGTTTGCCAATCGCTGGTTTGTACCAGATTGGTCATAAGCAGAACGAGACCTAAGAATTTGGTCGTATTGAAATGAATTGCTAAACATCTGCCGAACTTTCAGTGGAGTAGATGGACGACCCGAAAGGGGCCTTGCCCAGTTCTTAGGTGGAGGGAGACACTACCCCTCTACCCTGCAACACTGTTTTGGCTGTTAATAACGTAATTCCCATACTCGATTTGCAATATGTACTCGCCAATGAGCCGCATTTGGGCGTCCTACCCAACACTGTTTTGGCTGTTAATAACGTAATTCCCATAATCGATTTGCAATATGTACTCGCCGATGAAACGGATTTGGGCGTCGGTCTGGTCCCGAAACTGCAACCAAAACTCACCGATCTTCTGATACTCTCGAACAAGATGCACCCGAATCACCCAGAAGGAAAGGCTTTTTGACGGTTCTCCCTCCAGCTTTACAATGGCTAAATCCTGCTTGTCCACCCAGATTTTCCCCTCAATTAAAAACTTATCGCGTCGTTTGGGATGAAGCTCCAGAACATAACAATCACGATTCTGATATTGCGCATCTCCGAGGAGTCGGGTTTCATAGTTGGCAGAAGTGATCGCACTGGCAGTCTTGTTTTTTCCCGCTGCGGCGTCCTGTTCAGCTCGTATCAGCGCATGGAAGACCTGTTTGGTAACCCATCCTGCCCCCTTTTGCGAAATCACCCGAAAAGTCTTGGTGGAGGGGCTCACATATTGCATTGATACCCTTACCTCAGCGTCGGCCGGCTCGTTCTTTTCAAACACCGAGTAACGCCGAACGGAGGAATAGTTTTGCAATTTTGCAGCGCGGATTTCGTTTTCCATCTCAAGCCTTGAGAAGATTTGGTCTGCACTGAGCGTAGCTCTTTCATGAGGCTTCAATTCTTCGGCGCTGAAGCGGGAAACGGTAAAACTCATCAATAAAACAAGAACCTCTAGTATCTTCACTCTTCTGGCCATTCTTACCGATGCCCCCGTATCGAGCCGCACCCTGACAAAATGAATCAATTTCTTGAGGCTGCTGTTCGCAGCCAAGCAATCTCCCTCTCAAATAAGACCTCGAAACGCATCATTTAGCTCGATGGGCGAAAAACTGACCAATACATTAATATCGTTACAAGAAATGTGATTTGGCTGGAAAAGAAGAACTTGATTACAGGAATCTCATCTGACGGACATCCCAGTCTGTAAACTAAGTAAGAGAATACAAGACATGAAATGAGAGTTGAGACAAATCCAAAGACAGTGAAATGTCCGGAGATCACTCCATGGGCAAACAACAAACCAAAGATAGCGCCCAAAAAGGAAAGGGTCTGCCAACACTTTCTGCCATGATAGGGTCGTTTGATCTGACCCAACATGAGCGTGGCGAATAGCATCTGCCAACCAATGTGCGGGAATATGTGGCCCACCACTTGGCGCAGATAGTGGATATTGGCTTTGCAGGATAATCCTTGTTTATCATTTATGCCGGAAATTATCTGTTCGCTTAACTTGCTCGCAAGGTGAATGCCGTTGCCTAGGGCTATCCAAGCGATGGAACCCACAAGCAGGAAGTCGATAGCAAACTCGGGAACAGCAAACCCTGGATTCTCTGCATAGTTCCTGATGCCGTAAAGGTATACTAAGAAAAAGCTAGGCAAGCTTAGAAAGGTAAACAGTATTTCCAGGAATGCATCCATTGTGAAATGAAGCTGCCCAAAGGTAATAATGGGTTTGTTTGGTTTGGAAAAATAGAGAGCCGCAAAGATCACGTAGCAAGATATTCCAAAAGCTATTGCGGCCACGCCGCTAAAGCGTACCTTGCGACCTGGGACAGCGGCAGAATTCGTGCCCTCGTCGCTTTCGAGTGTGGCTGATTTGTTGCCGTTCATGGGAGAACTCCTCTCGAGCTGTGGATTTGAATTCTAATACCGAAGGCCTTCTATGGATTACTCGAACTGGAACACTCTACTCCTGTCTCGATACAACTTGCTCTGGTGCTATCGATAACTGTTCTCGTTGGTGGGTGGAACAGTGTAAAATTCACCTGAGGTGTTCTGATCATGCCGTTCAAGAGTGGGCGCTTGATAATTCTTCATTGATTTGCCTTATCGCCACGCCTTGGCTAACAAGACAAAGCACGCCTATGATCGTGGCTGGAATGTATAAGACCGCATGCATACCAATCACTGGTAAGATGGTCTGGGCAGGATTGAGGTTGAAAATCACGACAAGCCCAAACTGACAGACTGCATGAAAGCCGCCAAGCGCGCCAGGCGTAGGAATCATCCCTGCCACAGCGATTAACCCCGGAAACATAAATGCAGCGAAGAATGGGAGTGGCAAACCGAAAGCCTGTAGTGTCAACCATGAGCTTAAGCCGACCAGGAAGGAGAACAATAAGGAATAAAAAGATACTTCCCCTACCCTCTTCGGTTGTCGGATGACTTCTAGCCCCTGGCTGAAGGACATCATCCAACCAGCCAGGC
>QHZP01000176.1 GCA_003224715.1 Acidobacteriota bacterium
CACAGGCGGTCAGTTCCGTGCTGGTGGAGGAAACTGGAGGTTGATTCGCCGTAGCAGTTGACCTTGTACCGGTCGCATAGAACCCCGAGTTTGGCAAAGTTCAGGTACCCATTCTGGCATTGTAGTGGGTCGAAGGTCCAGGTGATGTCGGTAATCCCCCTGGCGAGAGCGCGCTCGCGCTGGGCCAGCTTCAGCCTGTAGCCAAGGCCGAGATTCCGGTAGGCGGGCTTTACGGCGAGCAGGTGTGAGTGGATTTGCAGGCGGTCGCGCTGATAGCTCAAGAAGCCGTAGACGAAGGCCACGACCGAGTCGCTGTCAAATGCTCCAACCAGCGTTCCGCCGACCTCTTTGATAACCAGCAATTGATCAAACGGAATCACCTCGCGGTCCGCGACCCCCCAGACTTCCTTTTGAAGCTCTTCGACCTGCTTCGTCTCGGAGATCGATTCAATGTCTCGGATCACGATTCGGGGCGCCTGCGCTCGAGTCTCAAACGTTGCGGTCTCCACCAGCACCTCCCTCCCGAAATCCGCGCTCTTTTCCGGCAATGGCAAGATGTCCAGACTCAAAGTCAACGCGCCATGCGGTAGCGTTGACCCCGCCCTCGCTCGTGCTCAGAACTCATAGCGCAGCGCGAACTGCATGACCCGCGGGCCGTTCAGCGTGCAACTGTACTTCCCGAACTGTGCCGGATTGCCCCTGGAGGGAGTCACACAACCAAAGCGGGCCGTGTTGGTCATGTTGAAGGACTCCCAACGCACCTGAACCGTGTGGTGTTCGTTGTAGGGCATGATGAACCGCTTGGAGAGAGCCGTATCAATTCCAAACGCACCGTCGGAGCGAAGCCCGTTGCGCTGGCCGGTCTGCCCCGCCAAGGTGCGGCTGTAAGCAGCGTAGGCTCCCGCCGGGTCGGAGAACAAGTTCGGCCCGTTACCGTTGTGGGTGTCGCTTCCGCCGGGCACGGGTGCGATCTGCGTTGCATAACCGGCAACCCAGTAGTCGGTGGGCCAGGCGCGGCCGTTGCCTGCCGTAACCGGCAACCCGCTGCTCTGGGTCCACAAGCCGGAGATCTGCCAGCCGCCCAACAAGGTGTCCACCAGCCGGTTGGATTGGTTGAGGAAGGTCTTGCCCTTCCCAACCGGGAGTTGCCACACCCACCACGCGTTGAAGATGTGCCTGGCATCGTAGGTGGAGACCGCCCGCATCTGCCGCGGAGAAAACGCGTTCACCACCATTTCCTGGCCGAACGCGCCCGTCCACTCGGGCCGCGAAGAATAATCCATCGACTTCGACCACGTGTAATTCAAGTCGAACGTCAATCCCTCGCCGAACCGCTTGCGCACCGTCCATTGCATGGCGTGGTAGGCGCCCTTCCCAAGCGTACTGGGGACCGAAAGCGCCGGCACCTGCTGGTTGAACATTGTGAAAGGCCCGAACTTGCTGCAAGCGGGGTAGCAGTAGACGTCAATGTCGTAGAGAGCGTCTGTAGCGTCACCGTTCCAGCCCTTGTATTCGTTGTACATAGCCTGCGTGGCGGTGAGTCCGTTCCCGGCCGCACCGGGAAACAGGTTTTCCCAGAAAGGAATCGCTGGAACCTGGGCGGTGGGGGTATTCGCGAAGCCCAACCTCATCAGTTGCGAGGCCGCCGTAAAGTAGTCCATGCCGGAAGCGGGATCTTTGAGGTTCGTCGGCGTAGCCACGTCCCTTTGGAGAAGCGAGCGGTGCGACAGTCGTCCGACATAGGACCCCTGGACAAAGAAGCCGTGCCCAAACTCGCGCCCCACGGAGAGGTTCATGTTCATGGTGTAAGGGGGTTTGAGCGTGTCATCGATCAGATAATAACCGGCGCTGGTGTCCGGCAACACCTGGGGGAACCCCCCCTTCGTGGGCGGCGGAATCAATTGGCTCGGTATGTCATAAATCCCGGTGAAGCGAGGCGCAGTGGCGGCCGTCAGTGTATTGACCCCGTTCAAGAGGCTGGTGCTGAAGCCGGGCTGGTTACCGATGAACTGGTGGGCTACCGTCGAGCCGAACAGATCGTAGAACATCCCCCAGCCGGCGCGGATGGAAGTCTTGCCCGGTCCGCCAGTCAGCGATTTCAGCCAGCCATCGTTTGCCTGCGGTGAATAGGCGAGCGACAGGCGCGGAGCGAAGTTCTTCTTATGGTATGGGTACAGGGGCCGCCACCGGGGGTCTTTCTGGTCCACGAAAGTAATCTTGTCGACTGTGTACTGTGGAAGCCCTTGCTGGGCCAGCGCCATGCGCTGATTGAACCAGTCGTTGAGGGAGAAGGTCGTCGAAGTCTGGGCTCCCGTCCCCTCATAAAACGGCGGCATCAGCGACCAGCGGAAACCGCCGGTGACGGTCAGAGCATGTGTAACTTTCCAACTGTCCTGGGCGTAAAATTCGTATTCGTTGTTGCCGTTGATGTTCTTGGCTAGCGATCCCAGCGGCAAAACGCTACCGTTGATGTCGTACCTGTAATTGCCGATGGCGTCGCTGATGAGCCCCAACACGGCGACCATATTGTCGCGGTAGGAGCCGCTGTCGGCGGGCAGGTCAGGCACGTTCGCCTCCAGTTCAATGGCCGCGCCCTTCAGTCGGTTTGCTCTTATGTCGGCGGAGTGGAAAGGCGCAGGCCGGATATCAATGTTTCTGATCCAGCGCCCCACGCCGCCGACGCGCACATTGTGCGCCCCATGGATCCAGGCCAGGTCTTCCGATACCTGGTGCACGGGAATCGTCCGAGCATCGCCCGTGGTCAACGCATAGCGGTCGTCGATCCCGGTAAACCTGACCGCCCCGGCGGGTTGGATGCCGGTGCTCTCAGCCCCGAATCGTGTGAAACCGTAACGGAAGGTGCTGATCAGGTTTGGCTTGAGGATGGAATTGTAGCCGACCGAGATGCCCTTGCTGTTGTTGAGACCAACGCTGCTCGGGATATCGCCGGGAAACTGCGGCACGCCTCCGGCATGGTCGTTCTGCAAATTGCCGCGCCAGAAGAGCGTGTGTTTGCCAGCAGAGTCCACAACGTAATCGACCCGGCTGATGTAGGTGTCCTGTTTGCTGCGTTGCGGGACGCTGAAGCGGTAGCCTAGGGTGTTCATGCCGTCGCCCTGCGTGTTGTCGTGTGGCGAGGGATAAGACTGGAACAGTTGCAGGACCGCCGGATTGGGTCCGATGTGCAGGGGATCGATGTTGGCCTTGATGTAGTCCGGAGAGAGCTCGCCGATGGCGCCATCGGTCTTAAGGTACTGCACGATGCCCTGACGAAGCTTGGCGGAGGGAACCGTTTGAAGGACGGAGGCGCCGCTCCGGTCGCGCCGACCCTCGTAATTTGCAAAGAAGAACAAGCGGTTCTTCTTGATCGGCCCTCCGAGGGAGCCTCCAAAGACGTCGATCAGCAACGGCGCTTTCGGATTGCCCACCATGTTGTCGAAGAAGCCGTTGGCTGCGGTCTCCGTGCCGCGATGGTAATCATAGAGCGAGCCATGGATCTCGTTGGTGCCGCTCTTGCTCACCAGCGCGATCTGGCCGCCGGAGCTGCGCCCCTGGTCGGCGTTGGCGTTGGACGTGGTGGTGCGCAACTCCTGCACGGAGTCCGGAGTGATGCGCAGGACGCTGTAGGTTTGTTTCTGATCCTGGTCGTTGACATCCATGCCGTCCAGCGTGATGTTGGCCTGATCGTTCTTGCCCCCGTTCACGGCGCCGTTGATCTCGCTGCCTTGAATCCCACCCCCGAAGTTGGTAACGCCGGGCTGGAGGAAGAACAGCCCGATCGGGTCGCGGGCGTAAAAGGGCAACTGGGTGATGGCCTCGGCTGTGATCGCGTTGCCGAGCGAGCCGTCGGTGGTGTTCACCTGGGCGGCCTGGGATGTGACGGTGAGGGCTTCGGCAACTACCCCCAGCTTTTCAAACGCGATATTGATCGTCGCGGGCGTGTTCACCAGAAGCTGAACCTTACTGACCAGTACGTCCCGGAAGCCAGGCGCTCTGGCCGTGATTTGGTAAGTATCCGGTTGCACCTGGGCGAACCAGTAGCGCCCGCTCTCGTCGCTGGTGGTTTCCCTTTTGGTGCCTCTTTCGATACTGTCCAGGATCACGGTTGTGCCCGGCACCACGGCACCAGTAGGATCGGTCACGGTGCCTGATAGCGAAGTCAATGCCTGGCCAAAGAGGTCTGGCGAGGTGGAGACAACCGCCCAAAGCAGGATGGCGAGCCACCAAGAGTAATTTCCCAGTGCGGGGCAAAAGGGACGATCAGCATTCATTGTTGCTCCTTTACTTAGTTGAAACCGTAGTGATAAAATTTTTGTTTGGCTCCGCATTCTTCACCGTCGATCACCCGAATGCAAGCAGAGAGCCTCAATATTTCTCAGTGTTTCTCAAGGCGTCATGAGCGGCGAATCGGACAACTGCTACGACTTCGAGCATTTCCGTGTAGATCCACGAAAACGACTGCTGTCGGCCAGGGGCGAACCTGTTCCGCTGCCCCCGAAAGCGCTCGATCTGCTGGTGCTGCTCGTCCAAAATAGCGACCGGGTGCTCAAGAAAGAAGAGCTGATGCAGGCTCTCTGGCCCGACGCTGCCGTGGAAGAGTCCAACCTGACGCAGAACATCTTCCTGCTACGGAAAGCCTTTGGGGAGGGTGCGCACGACCACCGATACATCGTTACCGTGCCTGGCCGCGGCTACCGCTTCGTCTCCCATGTGCGGTACGTGGCAGGCGTGGGCGCTGCCTCAGGTGCCGAAGGCTGGGTCAAGACTGTACCAGACGAATCCCATCTGGCCTTTCGATCGATTGCTGTGCTCCCGTTTCGGCCTTTGAGCGCAGATCCGGCCGAAGAGTACCTGGGGCATGGAATTGCAGAGGCCTTGACCGCCAGGCTTGCCAGCATCCATCGCTTAACAGTTCGACCGGTGGTCGGCGCCGCCTTCAAACACAGCGGATCGGGACAGGACGCGCTGCGGGCCGGACGCAGGCTGGGTGTCGCGTCCGTGCTCTGTGGGACGCTGCAGCGGTCGGGAGAAAGAGTTCGAATTACTGTCCAGATTGTGCGTGTCCGGGATCGATCGCTCGAGTGGGCAAAGCAGTTGGAGGCAAGCCTCACCGACATCTTTGCTTTCCAGGACACGATCGCCGAACAAGTGGTTAGCGCTGTGACATTGGAGTTGACCAGTGAAGAGAGAAAGCGCCTGCAGCGACGCTACACCAAGAACACCGAGGCGTATCTGACCTATCTTAAAGGCCGGTACTTCTGGAATAAGCGGACCCCGGAGGGGTTGCAAAGAGCGGTGGAGTGTTTCGAGCAGGCAAGCCGTCAAGATCCCGGTTATGCTTTGGCCTACGCCGGCCTGGCGGACTGCCACAACATGCTCGCCTGCTATAGTGTGAGACCCCCACCAGAGGTGTGGCCCAAGGCCCGGGCAGCCGCCATCCGGGCGCTGGAAAATGACGACCAGCTCGCCGAGGCACACGCCGCGCTGGCGCTGGTCCAAATAGGGTGCGACTGGGACTGGGCAGGGGCGGAGCGGGAGTGCCAGCGGGCCCTGGATCTCAATCCGAACTACGCCACCGCGCACGACTGCTACGCCGAATACTGGACCGCTATGGGCCGACACGAGCAGGCGATTACTGCGATCAGGCGGGCGCAGGAGCTGGAACCCCTTTCGCTCATCATCAATTGCGATGTCGGCTGCAATCTTTTCCGGGCCCGGCGATACCAGGAGGCGGTGGAGCAACTCCGGAATACCATCGAGATGGATTCGAGCTTTGCTCTGGCGCACTGGTCGTTAGGGTGGGCGTATGAAGCCCGAGGACTGTATCCAGAAGCGCTGTCGCAGTTTGAAGAGGCGTTCAAGCTTTTCGACGACGGACCGCCGATGCTGGCCTCCAAGGGACACGCGTTTGCCGCCTGCGGCAACACGGGTGAGGCTCACAAAGTGCTCGGCCAGTTGCTGGAGATCTGCGGGCAGCGCTACGTTTCACCCTACGACCTGGCCCTCCTCTACGCTGGCTTGGGCGAGAAAGCCCAAGCTTTCGATTGGCTGGAGAAAGCCTGCCAGGACCGGCCTTTTGACTTGGTCTACCTTAAGGTTGAACCAAGACTTGATCCGCTCCGTTCCGACCGACGGTTCGAAAACCTGCTTCAGCGGGTGGGTTTGACTCAATAAAGCTCGCTCTGCATCGCCCTGCCGGA
>QHZP01000029.1 GCA_003224715.1 Acidobacteriota bacterium
AAAGCCGGTAAGGATGTGTACGTCGAGAAGCCGGTATGCGTGGCCATTGACGACGGTCTCAAGATGGTCGAGGCTGCGCGGAAGTACAACCGCGTAGTGCAGGCGGGCACCTGGCAACGATCGGGCGAGCACTTCCAAAAAGCTTGCGAAATGGTGCGCAGCGGCGAAACTGGCAAAGTGGCATTTACCCGCACTTGGATTTATTCCAACGAACCACAGGAAGGAATCGGCAATCCGCCGGACGGTGCTCCACCGGCGGGTCTGGACTGGGAGATGTGGCTGGGACCATCGCCCGAACGCCCGTTCAATCCGAACCGCTTCGGCGTATACCCAAAGGCCTATTCCTATTTTCGGTGGTTCTGGGATTACGCCGGAGGCCACATCACCGACTCAGGCGTCCACATGCTGGACATTTTGCAAATGGCCTTCGATGAGGCAATGCCGAAAGCGGTTACGGCCATTGGGGGCAAACTCTGGTTCAAAGATGATCGCGAGACTCCGGATACCCTGCAGGTGACCTACGAATATCCCGGATTCGTGGGCTCCTGGGAACATCGGTGCAACAATACCGACGCCACCACCTCACGGCTGATGGGGCTGACCTTCTATGGGAGCCGGGGAACGCTCTATGTGGATCGAGCGCTTTACAGGGTTACTCCCGAAAAAGGGTCGGACCTCCCGGCGAGCCAAATGATGCGAGTCGCCGACCCGCATCCGCTGCATTGGACCAATTTCCTCCAGTGCGTGAAGACGCGCCAACGACCGAACAGCGATATCGAAAAGTGCTTCCGCTCATCGGCGACGTGTTTGCTGGGAAACATTGCCTATCGGAGCAATCTGCGTATCGAATGGGACGAGCAGACCAAGACCGTACTGCAAAAGGATGCGGAAAAGTATTGGCGCCGCGACTCGCGGAGTCCGTGGAAAGTGGAGGTCTGAGGCGGCTCTCTCACTGGTGTGAATTGGACCGCTCTTACAGGACATTACTCATGATCTCGAGACGTAGATTTCTCGCTGTGGCGTGTGCACTGCCATCCGTTAACGCGAAGCGGAAGTTCTCAGTTCCCATGGGGCTCGAAATTTACAGTTTGCGTCGTGAGGCCGAGAAGGACTTGCCCGCTACACTAGCTCTGATCCGGGAATTCGGATTCAAAGAGGTCGAAGGTGGCGATTTCTACGGGCGCAGTGCTACTGAATTCCGAAAACTATTGGACAGGAATGGCGTGCGGTTGACCTCGATGATGGCAGCATACGACCGCCTCAGCAGGGACATCAACTCGGTGGCGGACGATGCACAGACCTTAGGAGCAGAATACGTAGTGTGCTCGACCGTTCCGCATAGGAAGAAGTTGACCACCGAGGATTGTGTGCGTGCCATCGAAAGCCTGAACCGCTTCGGCGAGAATCTGGCGAAGGCAGGGTTGCGTTGCTGCTACCACACACACGGCATCGAGTTCGGAAAGTCGCCGGACGGTACGCTATTCGACACGCTGGCAAAGGGCACAAATCCCAAGTTCGCCAATTTTGAAATGGACATCTTCTGGATCGTATTCGCCTACCAGGACCCGGTGAAGTTATTGTATCGGTATCCCGGCCGATTTCCCCTCATGCATGTCAAAGATATCCGAAAGGGCACCGCTCTTGGCGGTTCCCCCGGAGACGTGCTGGAGGAAGCCAGCGTGCCTCTTGGCAGGGGTTTGGTCGACATACCTGCCGTATTGCGAGTGGCGCGGGAAACAGGTGTACGCCATTACTACATCGAGGACGAAGCTGTTGACGCCGCTCGGCAGATACCAGAGAGCTTGCGCTATCTTGAGAGCCTTAGCCTTTAGCTCCACCCGGCGTCAGATCCTGAGGGTGTCCCTCGCAAAATTTGATCGGCTGACACTCGGAAGTTCCTTTGAAAGCGACCAAGGATTGTTCTTACTTTTACTTTTGCTGAGATTCTAGCTAACCCCAGTCGCCCCGCTTCCGGCACCCCACCGAATGCCTTATCGCGCTTTGGGAGACGGCTTTGTTGGCCGGGTGGAAGCTTTGTGGGAAGTCCACCACAAACTCAACCAAGGCAAAACAACCATCGTGCAGGGGGTTGGCGTGGTGACGGGCATGGGAGGGCTAGGAAAGAGCCAGCTCGCTACCGACTATGTTCACCGGTTCGGCAGAACCTATGGGGGCGGCGTGTTCTGGGTGGATTCCGATCAGGACGCGCAAGAATCATTGAGCAGATCAGTGACGGTGCTGGTTTGCAGATTGACGGGAAGCAGCCCGAGGCTGAACAGTTGGCGGCGGTGTGGCGACAGCTCAGTGCATTGCTGCCAGCCTATTTGCCCCCACGGGGCACATCCACACATTGGTGACGACGCGACGGCGGGCCCTTTCACACTACGGTCAAGTGAGTCTGCGGCCTTTCGATGAGAGTGAGGGGCTGCGGCTGCTCAACTGCGGAGAGCGGCGCTTTGGTTCTGACGCCGCTCCGCTCTTTGGTAACGAGTTTTGGCACGGATGAGCCTATCTTGGCTTCTGGCACGCGGTTCAGAATGCCCTCTTTGCAGGCGGCGATTTTCGCATTTTGCGACCCCCGCTGTCGGGCTTTGCAAAAGTCGAGAGTTAAGACAGAAACTATATAGTCGCACTATAGGTTTGTACAATTAGTTGGCCGATACTCTTGTCCTTCGTCAAAACTCAATCCGAACTGGATTCGGATCTTTCCGGTGGTGAAGTAGTATGCTTCCAAAATGCCGGCTGGTTCGGGACCGCAGCTCGGAAGGAAATCACCATGGGCTTGCAAGGCTACGGCTCACAGACCCATTTCCTCGGTGCCACACATTTCCAGTCACAATCTAACGATCTCTTCAGGCAGCCTGCTGCCAGTCGTATCGATGATGTAAGCCACCGATGCGTGGAGATGAAACCAAACGTGCAGATGGGTTCGGCTTGGAAGAAACAGGTCGCATCGCCGGGGTGTCTTTCTCAAGCGAATCGTGGATTCGATCCGTGTGATAGTAAGAGATGTAATCCCGGATCAGACAACGCAAGTGAGCCTCGTTTAGAACGATCAGATGATCGATAAGCTCTCTTCGACAGCTCCCGATCCAACGTTCCGCAACTGCATTCTGCCAGGGGCTTGCAGGGCTTATGCGTGTGGGTTTCATGCCGCTGGCTGTCAGCAGCTCGGTGACCTCCCGGCCAAACTTGGCATCACCATCCAGGATCGTGTAGCGGTAAGGACAAGATTCCGGAAATGCCTCTCTCAGTTGTTGCACTATCCAGGGGCCGGTCGGGTGTTCCGTGACATTGAAATGGAGGATCTTGCGTCGGCCATGTTCGATGACGAAGAGACAGTACAAGACTCGGAAGGCGAGGGTCGGCACGGTGAGGAAGTCCATGGCCGTGATGGCTTCGCGGTGATTGCGAAGGAAAGCAGCCCAGCGCTTGCGGACGTCGTAGGGAGGAGACAGGCGGCGGAGATAGCGGGAGACGGTCCGTTCGGAGACATCGAAGCCGAGTTTCAGAAGCTCACCGTGAATTCTGGGAGCACCCCACGAGGGATTCTCGTTCGCCATCCGTCGGATAAACGTTCGGACCTCGGCATCAACTTTAGGCCTGCCCAGGTTCTTTGGCCGCGAGCGCAGGCGCCAGAACAAACGAAAGCCAGCCCGATGCCAGGCGACAACGGTTTCAGGTTTGACGATGACCAGGACGTTAATCCATGCAGGCCAAAGCCGACGGAGGAGAATCCAAAATATTCGATCCTGGGTTCGTAGCCGAGGGCGAGGATTTTTTCGCTTGAGCACGCCCAACTGCTGACGGAGGGCAAGGATTTCGAGACCGAGGTTGCAGCGGGAACGGAAGAAAGCGCTGAGGCAGGTGAGGAAGCCGATGAAAAATGGAATCATGGGCCTGGATTTATACCATAGGGTCGGTTCCGGGGCCCACATTAATTGCTTGAGTCTGCTGCCTCACGGAGTTTTGACGACACACAGGGGCGAGCAAAAGCTCGATTCAGTGTGGCTTCGGAAAAAGCGAAGGAGGCGCAGAAGATGGCGGCCCAGGCATTCCCGCACCCGACGGATCCGATCGGTGGGGACGTTGGTGCAGTCCGGCGGTATGTCGATCTATTAGTGCAAGCGATAGAAGTTATGCAGAAGGGCCGTGATCAATAAGGGCTCTACCGTGTGAGCAAAGCCTGGCGGGATGGTTCACGATCTTGCTCTGAAGAATACATAAGTCATTGATCCTTCGCAAAAGCTTAACGAAAAACTCTGGTCAAGCCCCTTCCCTAACTGCACGGAACACTTCGTAGTCGGACTCATAAAAGGCTCTTAATCTTGTTGGATATGACCCTGGCTCAAACATTTTCCCTTCTCGAATCACCTGAACAGCCTTCAGTTTTCTGTTTCCTTTCAGGGCTCGAAAGTGGGTATCTAAGAACTCGAATTCCCCTTCTTCCTCTTCGAAGACAAGGACATCAGCAATTGCACCATTTCGCAGAGTTCCAATTTCGCTTTCTCTGTGAAGGGCCTTAGCAGGATTGAAGGTGGTCTTGGAAATGACATCCTCGAGAGTCATACCTAGCAATAGAAATTTTGACATCGTATTGAGGAGGTCTACACGGAAGGGGTCTTCTATGCAATACCGATGCAAATCCGTGCTGATCGTATCTGGATAGAAAAAAAGTTCGAATGCCTTTCGTGCAGTCTCCCAAGAGAAACTCCCACAGCCATGGCCCACGTCGAAGATCACTCCTCTTTTTCGAGCCTCAATGACTTGAGGCAAAATTGGACCGGCGCTTGGAACCATGATCCCATCTCCACGCCCCTGGAAGCAGTGGGTAAGAATATCTCCAGGTCTGAGCCTTTCCATAATCTCCGGGACGTCGGCTCCTTTGCTGATGTGAACCATGAGTGGCAACGAAACGTCTTCCGCTGCCTCTAGGGCTCTCTCAAGAGCCTCGATGCCGTGCGTACCCGTCATCTGTCCTTGTCGGATCTTGACTCCAACGACCACGTCACGATTCTTCTCAATGACAATGGCAGTTTCTTTTGGCCGGGCATAAAGCAAATCTCTTAGTTCCTCAGCAAAGGGGGCATGAAGCCCGAGGCAAGAGATATGGAGGAACGCTAGGATTCGAACAGAGCCGCCCTCAATAGTGTGCTTACGGAAGTAGGGAAAGTTGATAAATCCCGAGGTGCCAGCGTCAACCACGGTAGTAACCCCGTGGTTCAAGCAAATGTTGGGATCCACACCATAGATGCTTCCCTCATACCAATGACCATGAAGGTCAACCAGGCCAGGGCACACTAGCTTCCCACTGACATCCAATAGCTCCGCACTTTCGTTGGTATCAAGTTGAGCCCGAACGTCTTCAATCTTATTCCCCTTGATCCCAACATCCAGGATTCCATTGATACCCTGGGAAGGATCGATTACACGGCCTTGTTTTAGAATCAAGTCGTACTTCATATGTATTTCAGGCAAGACTGTGGACAGTGCCGTCAGACGATGCTGTTTCCTCGAGCCTCACTCTGCTTTTCTCGACGGTGTTTCGCAGCTAGGAAGTAGCTTGCAACTTCGTTGGCCTTCACCGAGCCAACTGCGGGTCAACCTCGGATTCTAAACGATCTGACTAGCCAGTTGTTCAAGACGGTTTCGAATTTTCTCCATCGATTCGATCCAAAATCCTTGGTCACCACCGAGCGGGCAAACCGTGTCAAGAGCGAAGTTGGAATCGATGTGTCTTGATAACTCATTAAACTTCTCCTGCGTCCGGCTGACAGCACTTTTTAGCTTGAACTGTTGGTTCTCACCCGAAATCGCCAAGACCTCGTGAAAAGAATTCAAGAGGCCTGCGAATCGTCTGCCAACTTCCAGACATTTCCTCAGATATTCAACATCCTCCCGCGTCTCCCCCTTCAGGTCCTGACTGCTCAGCGCTTGTTTGACCAATTCGATTCCTCTGTTAGTGATATTCTCGTAGGTTGACCACACTCGCGAAAGTCGAAGCTGCCAGGCTGTTGGTGTAAGTTTCAACCTCTGCAGAGTTCTCAACGTGCGAGGGTTGGAAATCATGAGGTCCCACGAAGTTTCATCTCGGGAGAGCACTCCCCAGAGGACCGAAAGAGGATACAGTTTCCCTGGCAAGTCTGGCACCAACGGCGCATTGTCCTGCTGAGGTTGAGGCTCAAAAAGTACCGTAAAGCGTGATAACAGGACTCCTGCGTTTGTACCATAAATCTTCTGACAAACGAGAGGGAGGAAGCCGTTGGCTCCATAGATTTGTTCGGGAGTTTCCCGATTGTCACTTAGTGCTTCCCAAAGTGATCGACATTCTTCATATGTCGTTGGAATTCGATAGCCTGGCGCTTTGGTGTTCCAACTGAACTCCGCATTGAGTGCCTGCAATGGTTCTTGGTGAACTCCACCGCTGAAGTTGTAGATGGTATCGCCACCTTTGAAGAGGCCGTTCATCACCGAGGTCGCGACAAATGGATAATTGTTCAGATAGTGGTCTCCTCCTCCAAGAAAGAAAACATACGAGAATTCAAATTGAGTGGCGCCAATCTTTCCTTGTAAGCATCCACCCAGCGTTTGTGAGTTCGCTGCTGCAGAAAGATCTCTCGGAATCCGATTGAGACATTCTCTCGAGTTGGCATGAACGACAGGACATTGGACCAAAACTCCAGGTGGTTGTTCCAATCTTCATGATCCGTTGGGATGGGGTTGTATCCAGGCGAAATGAAGATGATTTCGCAGTCCTCAGCCGCACGATAACCAGAGTCAGAGTTTTTCACGTTGCGGACCTTATTCAGGCAGCTAACGTAACCATGGGCTACAGCCCCGGCTCCACCGTCTTTGGCAAGAAGATCATCGTTTGGCCACCGTTCTCTACACCGCTTGTCCCTTCTCTTCCAGGTACGCCAGAGTTCGTCTTCGTGAGGGTCTCCTTCCTTATGCGTTCCTACTCCACGATCTTCGTGATGGATATAGAGGGCGCCAGGTTCTACATCCCGCACGAATCGCTCCATTTCTTCAGCCTTGAGACGATTAAGTTCTTCGTTGGCCCGACACGTCCCCAGATATGGACCGGGGATGTCCTCATGTCCAAAGCATGGGTAAATCTCACCGTATGGGTAGGACTCCCGATTCTTCCAAACGGTTCCTATATTATGTTCGGGCAGTACAGCGGACGGTTGAGTGTTCGCACCGTAGCCCGCAAATAGCAGCTTGATTCCTCGCTCACGAGCATACTGATTCAGTTCCCTCATCATGAACCCATATCCAGGAAACTTTTCGCTGTGCCATCCGAACCCATCGAAGAAAACCATGTTGATTTTGTACCTGAGGCAGAAGTCCAGCTTTCTCTTAATCCTCTTGACGAATGCCCTCCGACCATCGCCCCAGTCGTATGCCCAGCGATTAATCTCAGCGAACAGGAGCCAATCAGCTGCCGCACGATATCTGAAATCTGGAAAATCTTTGACATCGATCGAGGGAAGGAATAGCCGATGACCCTTCACTTCCCAAGCCTGAACCAAGGTAGTAGCCCCGTAGAGCGTTCCCATTGCGCTACTCCCTGACACGATAACTCTTTCTCTCATCGAGTCTGTTCGGACTATGTAACCTTGTCCCGTGCGGTCGTTCTCCAGGAATTCCTGATCTTCCTGGCTCAAATTGGATGTCAGCTCCGTTTTGAATCGAGAATCATGACTCCAATCAATAAGGAAAATACGAGCTCCCCGCGGGTGGTCTTCACCCACATTCCTGCGAAGTGCTTCGCTTCCTGTCACTTTTTTCGCCTCATCCATTAGAAGACCAGCTGCTAGAAACTCTTTGGTTGTGCTTCCGGAAAGGATATGTCCATTTGACAGGAATATGCCACCCTGATTGCGCCTCAGGAATTGTGGATATGGAATAATTCTGAAATGGCGGTCGCGGCGTTCGGTTTCCAAATTCTGGCTAACAGCTGCACTAGCCAGACACGGCGCCGTCAAGGAAGCTGTGCAATTGAGAAGAAACGTCCTACGATCCATTGTTCTGGAACACCGCTGCAATTTCTCCTTCGGCTGTCTTTTTGCGGCTGGAAGATCCATTCAGAGGTCAAGCCGAGGGGCTTTTGCTTTTGGGGTTGATTAGAGCCGAAAATTCGAATCCATGCCGTTTGCTCGTCACTTGCTCAATGATCCAGCGATTTGTGGACTATGCCCGGTTCAACAAGCCGTAGGCCGTGTCGTCTAAACAAATTCATGATGGAACATTTTCACCTCACGACGTCAGACGTGGCGCCGCAGAATTTCAAATGAGCGCCCTCCAAGCATCCACGCCTTTCGGGGAACGGCAGACGGTTCTCCCGCCGGCACGTAAGTATGTATGGTATCCACAGTGATGTCTCGCCTACCGTAGTTGGCGAGCACCAAGTATGTGTCGAGATTCGCGAAGACCGAAGCGACCACGTCCGCCGGCAGCGCCTTTGGAAACAACTCAGAATCGCTTATTTCCAAGTATGCCCATGTGCCCTCCTCCACCAGGGGCAGGTATCGCTTGAGCCACAGCGCGTGCGTTTCCTTTACGTTTGACCGTGGTGGGCACGAGTCCCAAGGACCGTAAGCGAACGGCCCATCGGGGTGCTGCTGGTAGTACTTCCAGATCTTGCGGAAGTGGCGCAGATAGTAATCCTGCTCTTCGGGGAGATACTCGACCCCCGGGATCACCCCGCGTTCTCCCGTGAACGGCCTGCCCGCTAGCAGCAGCGGGAACTGCATATAAGGGATGGTGCTAAGATACATCTCGTCTTCAGTTTCGAGTTTGCTGGCCGCTAGGTCGAAGCACGGGATCACGTACGGGGAATGGTTCTTTGATTCCAGCCGGACCTTGTCGATGCGGTTCACCCCTTCGCCGACCCAGAGGTAATCGTAAAGCTTCGTCCGCGTTCTCGGGCAGTTATTGCCGTCTGCATGCATTTTATAAATATTGCCGCGCCGCTTGACCTCAGAATAGACAAGAGAAACAAGGTCCTCCAGCGCGGCATCGTGGTCGGCAGCCTCCCGGAATGCGAGCACCTCATCTTTAGTAGGCGGGTTCGGGTTGTTATGGATCGGGATGTATCCCCAGTCGTTGTAGAGCCCGTCGGCGCCGTACTCGTCCATCACGCGCAGCGTCCGCGGAAGAAGGTATGCACGCCAGCTCGGGCTTGCCGGAGAGCAGCGCGCCAGGTCCCAGTGAATCGAACGCACAGAGCCTGAGCGCGCCCATTCCACCCGGAAGTCTGGGTCGCTTCGCTGGAAGTAGCCCGTGGATACGTACAGGATAATCTTCATGCCGCGTTTGTGCACCATGTCGATGAAGCGCCGAAGGCCCGCTGGGTTGACGGCGGTAAACTTGTCGCCGCCGAACAGCCGCAGCAGATCGTTCCAGTCTTCCATGATTTGGACGAGTCGGATGCCTCCGTCGCGTAGCTGGTCCAGTTCGCGCTCGTCGTTATCGTCAGGGTCCCAAGGCTTCCGGCAGGGGTACTCGCCCAAGTTGTAGGAGACCTGTCCAGGGACATATCCGGTGATCAGATGCTTTCGCATGCAGCTCTTTATAACTCGCTCACACTCAGCGATATTGAGCAAGCGCCGCCGGTGGTCCTCACGTGTGTAAGAGCGCATGACAGGCTCGGCATCAGCAGTAGGAACGGTCGATCGTGCCTCATGTGATCCGCTAGAACCGTTGAGAGTGACCAATGCTGAGCCGGCGACTGCCCTGATAAACTGTCGTCTAAACATTTCCGTTCAAGTCAATATCAAGTAGTTTGCGCGAGACTATATCTCCCAAATAGATTTGATTCTCCCGAGTCTCATCCACTCTCCGCGTGACCCTCATTATTAACCACCGTATTAACCACCGTGAAGCCAGGTTCATGCCAAGAACCGTCGTCAGAGAGACTTTGTCATGTTACAATGCCTCAAGTCGACACAATTCAAGAATCAGACGACTTGTGACAACGGCTATTCTCGCAGGGAGTTTATAGGACGCAACTTGGTCACAGAGTAAGAGCTGCACGTGTGAAGTGGATCACATAGGCAGCCTGGGTTAGTCAATGTGAAACACTTCAGTCAACATCGGGAACAATTCCTTCGGCAGAGTCTCCGGATGAGATTCCATGATCGACTCCATACGGTCACTCCATCGTTTGTAAGTGGGATGACTGATCAAATCCTGTAGAGATTTCTCGAAATAGTCGGCTTCCACATAGACAAATAAGACCAGCCCTCTTTTGAAGATGGTATAGTTCCGAAATCCCACTGCTCTTAACAGCTGAATCAACTCAGGCCAAACATTTTGATGCTCCTTAACGTATTCTTCTTCTCTTCCGTCTCGGATCTTTAACAGGTAAGCCACGCGTGGCATAGTTCGTTTTATCTCGACAATTTGGCCAAATACAGTGTCTCCAGGTAAGTATTCCGGACACCTGTTCGATCAGACTATCTCAACCTTCGTTGCCGTCGTGTTTTTGACATAACTCATCGAATGTTCTGCCTTGGACCTCTCATCCCCCAGTTTGATTCGGGGCAACTTGGAAAAAATTAATTCAGCGAAAGAATCACCTACTTAAGATTTCTCTAAAACGCCGAACGATTATTTCAGGTTCGACATCCTTCAGCGCTTCCGGAAACATCACGATGAGCCCATTGGAGGCAAATGTTTCGTACACAGAAATGATTGGATCGCCAGACTGAAGCTCGTTAATCAGGTGATGGGCACCTGAGCCTGGGCTATTCTCATCGACGTGAACATGAGCTGCTGGGACCGGTCGTCCACTTTGGTCTGGAAATACATAACGCGCCTTGAGCCCCTTGACGGTCTCCAATCCTTTGACGATCTGATGAATTCTTTGCTTCCAGCCTTCAAGCTCGGCGATGAAGTCTCTTCGATGATAGTGCTCAAGTGCCGTAAGCAATCCTATTATCTCCTCCTTGCCAACCTTGAAGCCACGCCCCAAACCATGATGAGGTGGACCTGCGAGTGTTCCCTGATCAATGAGGTTGCGGTATGACCATGTCTCCGGAAAAACATCCATATCCTGTTGCTGTAAGCTCGCGGAAAGTATCAGATCCTTTTTCCCACAGAGAATTCCGGTGGACTGGGGACCCTGGACATGCTTCCCACCACTGAAAGCAACAAGATCAGCACCTTGCGATATGAATTTGGACAAGTTTTCCGGGGGAGGCAATGCAGCTGCCGCATCGACAATCACTGGGACCCCTTGACCATGGGCGATTTCTGCGACCAATGGAAAAGGTAAGGATCTATATTCCTCTCCCGCGAGAAAAAAAACTGCCACAGTTTTTTCGTTAATCGCGCCCTGAAGTTCGTAGGGAAAGGTCGCATAGTTAAAGCCCACTTCGACAATGTCAGCGCCGGCAAGCCGGAGCGCATGGTCGTAGTCATTCCGATGGAGCCGTTGGACGATAACTTGATTTCCCAGTGCACGTGTATCTGGAAGTGCGTTCATTTTTGCGACATCGAGACCGGCTATACATGCGGCCACAGCCAAAGTCAATGCGGCCGAGGCACCGGAAGTGACCATTCCTGCCTCCGCTCCGGTAATGGCCGCAATTACCTTGCTGGCAGCCTCCTGCAGATCCTCAATCCTCACAAAAGATCCTGCGGCCTCTTGCATAGCCCTTGTGACCTCGGGGGCCATCAAGCATCCACCCACTTTGGTGCTATAGCCGCGCGCGTTAATCACCGTCCTAATTCCAAATTGTTTATAGATGCTTGTTGTACTCATTTTTCATCCTTCATTGTTTTCTCGGAGGCTTCTTTGTAGGACAAGGCTCGAGCAGGATTGGTGACGGTCATTTTCGTGAGCCTTTCGGGACCTACTCCTGCTTTTACGAGTAGGGGCAAGAACTTCCTCTGCAAATGATCGTAGCCCTTCCCACCGTAGCTATGGAGGTGTTGCTTCATACAAACATCTAAGGAAAGCAGCAATTGATCCTCATGACCACCAGCGATCAACTCCACGATGTTCCGCGCTCGCACTTCATCATCAGGGTAGCCAGCTCCGATGTAGCCGATGTTATCGATTCCAAGATATACCCCCTTATCGGCAATGGCTTGAAAATGAGTGGCTCCGAAACGGTCTCCTAGATGGCTAATCACTATGCGATGAGAGGGCACGCCTTCTTCCTGAAGAAGCGCAATTTGTTCGAGCGCCAGCTCCCCAAAATGGGTCGTATGAGTCCAAATCGAGACACCTGTTTTTTTTTGGGCACGAGCAGCCGCACGAAATACCCGCTCTTGCGCCGGGGTTATGTGGTATCTTTCAGTTCCAATTTCTCCAATGAGTCCTGCGCGTATGTCCGTTCCATCAGCTCCAACTGTGAGGTCTTCAACAATTTTCCCAGCTAATTCATTTGTGCTCATTTCGTGTATATACTGAGGATAGACCTCCTCGCGGTACCACCCACTTCCCATTACAACATGGATGCCCGTGTGCTCAGAAATTCTACGAAGGCCCTTGGGGCTTCTGCCAAGTCCAACGCTAGAGACTTCAACAATCGTTTTTCCGCCAGCCTGCTGGTATTTCATGACTTCAGTAATCGCAAGGTTTTCATCATCCAGGATTCCGTCATAGCTATGGATAATTGGCCAAAGATCACAAATCAGGTGTTCATGCGACAATACGAAGCCTGCCTCCCTGGGAGCTAGAGGCCCTCTAACTGTCATGATATGCATTTTCAATTTCCTCTAATATCTGGAAAAAAACAATTTCATCCCAATCTGCTCCAATGCAAAACGTCATGGGAGACTCAGCAAAACAGTGGCAGCGATACCGAGAACTATCCCCGCAATTCCATAGAGGTGAATCCGCTCCTCAAATAATAGAATGCCCACGAGTGCAACCAAGAACAGTCCTCCGCCATTGGCCAAAGGAAACATGACGTGCCCCGGAATGCCTCTTTGCAGCGCCGCCAAGAGACTGAGTTGCCCACCAACACTGGCCGCTCCCATGAACCCGGCAATTGTCATTTCTCTCCAGTTGAATTTGAATCTATCCCGCAGAAAGAATAGCGCGGCAAACAGAAACCCGGCTCCGTGCCAAAACACCAGATACTGGAATTTGAATTGTTCTGCCAAGTTCCATCCGGTGAGAATCCTTGCTCCAAAAACGCCCATCCCATTCGCAACAAACGCAACAATCATCATCCGATACCACATTGAGATTTCGTTTCGTGGAAGTCACCCTTTGTTTCTGTACAAGGGTTGAACTTCTTGTTTCTCTGATGAGCCGATCTGTTTGTCTTTCCAGAGGAAAACTAATGACAATGCAATGGACAATAACGCAATTCCACGTCTGGGACCAACTCGTTCATGATAAAAAAGGATTGATAGAATGGTGGGAACGGCCGTCGAAAGGTTGATGACGAGCCAACTGGTGGATATTTTCCCAAATCGAATTCCGGTTTGAAAGGCTAGAATTGCGACGCTGGCGCAGAAACCACAGGACACGGCCACGGCAACGGCTACTCGAGGAATAGATAGGGAGGACCTAAAGGAAAGGGTATAGGCGCTGGTCAAGAGCCAAGCCCAAAGAAAGAGATAGGCATTGATGGCCGACGGACGACACCTTTGAAAGTCCGCAATTTTGTGCAGTATGCCAAGCATGGCAAAAGAAAGCACAGCCAACGCAAGAAACAAATAACCTGACATTAAGTCCGTCCAAATGAAGTTCAAGGATGATTCAGCAATTGGTTTATCTTTTTTAATGCGCTTAGCCAGCTGCGAATATCGCCTCCCGAGGGATCGATCACCTGAGTTTTAAACGATGTATAGATATGCGCTTGCAGCTCTGCCGACCTCTTCTTTGTGGATTCTCTAAGGCTTCCATCGCTCTCTTCACCGCTTGCCAAAAGAGCGTGGAGATTCTCCAGTAGTTCACTGAACCCGGCTCCCACAGAGATTGTCTCCCGCAAGTATTCTAGGTCAGGACGTGCGGCAGGTTTAAGATCCGACTCCAATAGAGCAGCATCCAGGCATCTAACGCCGTAGTTGGAAATCCGCTCCCATTTTGCCCATCGGGAAGCCATGTTCCTGTGATAGCTCGGCGAATCGAGACCATTTTCATTTAAGAATTTTTTCAGGTTCGGATCATCAATGTTTTTCGACCACCCCTTTGAATCTTCAGCCAAGTTTCTCCACAGGACTCCCATGGGATAGAGCTTAGACCACATGCCCGGGGGAGTTTCCTTTCGGTCAACCACCTCAAACGTGGTATGAATCTTGGAAACATGCTTGCCGGCAGTTCGGCCATAGAGGCACTCGCAGACTTTTTCTAGCAGGCCATCCTTTCCAAAAATCTCGTTGGGTCGGGCCTCGTTATCGACATAGCTTTTCCAAATTCGGACTGCATCTTCATAGTTGCTGGGATCATGGAAAAAACCGTTCGATCGAGTGTTCCAGCTGTATTCGGCATCGATTATCTGCATAGGCTCCTGGTTAAATCCACCGCTGGCATTGTAGATGGCTTCTGAACCCAAAAAAGAACGATCTATGGCCGGGGTAGGCACCGCCGGATAATCACTCAGATAGTAGTCAGCTCCACCGGCAAAGAACATGAAGATGGCAAACGGGAGTTTGGCTGCTGACATCGTGTGTTTGAAGTAATACACCCATTTCCTTGTCGATCCCTGAAGAGGAAAAATCTCCCTGAACCCTATTTCCACGTTCTCGGCTTTAGGAAGCTGCCTTCCGATGTTTTGCCAGAGCTGAAGGACATTTTCCCACTCCTTTACCGAGAGTGAGCCCGTATCGTACACAGGAGAGATCACGATGATTGTGCAGTCTCGTGAGGCGTCGTACCCCGTTTTCGAATTTCTGACCCCGTTTACTGCTTCAATCAATTTTCCGTAACCATTTGCCAAGCCACCTGCGCCACCGTCTAACGCTTTCAAGTCATCGTTGGGCCAGCGCTTTTTGCACCGCTCGCAACGCTGCAGCCAGGAAGCTTGGGTGCCATCATATTCACCAAAATCCTCATGGTGTATATAAAGCCCCCCAGGTTCTGTCCTTTCCACATATTCTCTCAACTCGGCGGCCTTTTGGGCATTAAGCTCTTCATTGGCACGACAACTTCCCAGCGTTCTCGTGTCAATCAAGGGATCCTTCGAGTCAGAAAATCCCATGCACTGATAAATCTTTCCGTCAGGGTAAGCAACTCGGTTCTTGAAGACCTTGCCAAGGTACGGCGCCTCTTCGTATAACGGGCCCGATTGATAGGCGATTCCATAGCTTGCACCGTAACCCCCTGTAACCATTTTTATCCCTCGGTCTCGGGCATATTGATTCAACTCCTGCATCATTTCTGCGAAACCTGGGAAAAAGTCGGCACCCCAACCAAACCCATGCGCCAAAACCATGTTGATTTTGTACCTTGTGCATAAATCCAGCTTTCGCCTTATCCTTTGAGAGTAGGCCTTGATCCCGTCTCCCCAATCGTAAGACCATTTGTTAATCTCGACATTCATTAACCAATCTGCAGCCATCCGGTACTTGAAGTCAGGAAAATCTCGAAGATGTACTGCTGGTATCGCAACGACATCACCCTCTTTGACAATCAATTGCACTAGGGAAGCACTTGCATAGAGAACACCTTGACTTGTTCCTCCAATTAGGTTGACCGATTTCCCCTGCGATTGCACAACAAGAACATATTGCTGGCCGCCGGCATCCCTGGATCTTAGTGTCTGACGGTCGTCTTCGCTTAATATCGTGTCGGTGCCACGCCCCTCTGAATATTGAGCGTAGGGTAACAGCAAAATATTCAGTCCAGTTTGGGGAATAGATTTGTCCATCGAAACTTGTGAAGCGTTTACTGTGAATCCCAATTCCTTGAGGGTTTCAGAAATCAGATCCATGGCCACACGAATTTGAGGCTCCATGCGCGGTGGAACGACGTAATTCACCTGGATCTCTCTTTGAGACAAAATGACTTTATCGTTCAGGTACTCACAATACTGCGGGGTCGGAAGAATGCGACAGCGATCACTCCCAAAATTAACCTGCGGCGCAATGATCAGCAAGAAAATGAAAGACCATAGAATCCTCAGCTTCATGAGAGGCCTCCTCTCAAATGATAAAGAACTCAAGGATAGAGGGCCTCGGCCCTACTGAACAACAGAATTGCCCCTAACTCGAGGCAATCTGACCTGACAATGAATCCTAGAGATTCCCTGAAGAGAACTTGTTGCGACCATCCTGGCAACGGTCGTCGCTTACTTTCCTGCTGAACCAGTCTCTACATCCGACCGGTTTACCCCGAGCGCGGATGTGGTGGTGTCGACCCCCAGCGTCGCCAGTTCGCTCAGGTCGCTAGTTTGAGAGTTCTTCGATCTTCAAGATTTGATTTACGCGTACGTTCGAAAGTACAGTGTTCACACCGCTCGGCCATCGGACCTTGAGTCTCCTGATCTCCTTTACGTTAGCTAGGCCAAAATGCACACGAGGGTCGCTGCATGAAAGGTAACTGCCTCCAGCGCTTACTTCCCCTGTTTGAACTCCATTTTCCGTCTCCACTGAAACCCTAGCTCCTATTGCGGACCTTTTTTTTTTCTTCCCGACCAATACGACAAGTATCCAATTGTTTGCAGGCGGTTGTTGGTTGAATAGCACATTTGGTTTGTCATCCATGTTGGATATTACGATATCCATCTTGCCATCATTGTCCAAATCGCCAGCGGCAAGGCCACGACCGACGTGTTTTGGGTAACCGAGCCCAGAAGAGACGTTCACAAAATGGCCATTACCGACATTCCGGTATAGCGAATCACTCTGGCGATAGAAGATATGTGTGAAGTGATTTTCGACCTCTGGGTAAAGATGTCCGTTGGCAACAAAAATATCCTTGAACCCATCATTGTCAAAATCCACGAACTTTGTGCCCCATTTCATAAATGAGTAACTGTCTCCATGTCCAGATTGAGCTGTCACATCGGTAAAGAGACCATTCCCCTCGTTGTGGTAAAGAGTGTTAGTATCCTCAGAAAAGTTAGTCACAAAAAGGTCAAGCCATCCATCATTGTCATAGTCGCCAAAATCGATTCCCATGCACGCCTGGGATCGACCGTCCTCATTGAAGGCAACGCCCGCACGGAGAGCCACCTCATCAAAGGTTCCATCTCCCCTGTTGCGAAAGAGAAAATTTGGAGTAGAGTCATTGGCAACTGCAATATCTAGGTGGCCATCATTGTTATAATCACCTGTGCTCACGCCTAGACTGTAGTACTGTTGACTGCCCACGCCACTCTTATCTGTAACATCGGTGAAGGTTTCGTCTCCGTTATTGTGGTAGAGAACGCCCCGTGCGGGCTTGAGACCTCTAGGCCCGCACATAACGCTGAGCCCCATGTAGACGCAATACATTCCACTCCCCGAAAGAGGAGGATTAGCAGCATCAAAATCTACATAGTTTGCCACGTAGAGATCCAAGAACCCATCGCCGTCAAAGTCCCCCCAGGCACAGCCTGTGTTCCAGCCTTTGTGAGCTGTTCCGGATTTCTGGCTGATTTCTGTGAATGTTCCATCGCCGTTGTTTCGATAAAGGACGTTTGTTCCAAGATTGGTGACGTAAAGATCAACCCACCCGTCATTGTTAAGGTCGCCTGCGGTGCATCCCATTCCCCATGCTCGATTCCCGACTCCCGCCCGATCGGTAACGTCCGTAAAGGTGTGGTCACCGTTGTTTCGGTACAGGCGACTGTTCCAATCGGAAGGAGTCCCATTTCGATACTTATCGAGAGTGGACCCATTAACAAAGTAAATATCCAGCAATCCGTCATTGTTGTAGTCGAATAGACAGACGCCTCCTGTCATTCCTTCAATCAGGTAGTTTTTGTTGTTGGGCCTTTCTCCCGACCTCACGACAAGATCAACCCCTGCCTGGGAAGCACTGTCTTTATAGAACACATGGTCAGAGCTCACAAGAAACCACTCTTCGGATGTAGAAGTCACTAGAAGGAGAGCTAATATCAGGAGGACGCTAGCTCGACCTGAGATTCTTTCTTGGAGGTTCATCTCGACCGATTAAGCACATCACTGAAAAGCGGTGACAGGAAAAAAACCCGGTATTCACGACTCGGAGAATTCGCCTGCAGTTTCTGAAATTGCTGGATCTCACGATTTGCGTCCTCGTTCCTGTGCAGTCTTAAGTAAATTTGTCCCAGGAGATAATGGGGTTGTGAAAACGTTGAATCTATCTCTACCGCTTTGAGTGCAAATTTCAACGCTGAATCAATGTCATTATTCTTAAGCGAGATTTTGGCGAGTTGCTGATATGAAAACACGAAGCTAGGATCTAACTCAAGGGACGTCTGAAAGACATCCAAAGCTTTGGAGAATTGACCCTGATTGTAATAGATAAGACCCATCAGGTAAAAAATGCGATGGTCTTTTGAATTTCGGTCTTTGGCGTTTGTTAAAGCCCTCAAAGCTTCCCTTTCTTCCCCAGTTTCCAGAAATGAACTTCCAAGATAGAAGTAAGGAGCGCTTTCCAACGGAGACAATTCTGCCATTCGTTTAAACACGGATCGTGCAGAAGTAAAGTCACCTTTGATCTGGTACGTAAATCCAAGTGCAGTCAACAATTGCTCCGATCGGGGGAACAATTCAAGTGCTTGTTCGAATGCTCTCACTGCTTGGTCATAAGAACGGGCTTCCAAAAGTACGAGCCCAAGGTTGTAGTAGGCCAGAATATCCTGCGGGTTCAGCCTGATTGCCTTTTCGAGAGCCGTTCCTGCTTCAACGGTTTTCCCCAATTTTGCGTAAGAAGCTCCAATTAGATTGAAATAATCAGACTCTTTCTCTAGATCAGACCTTTGCTCAAGGAGGCGGGTCGTATCCTCATAACGCTGAACTTGAAAATAGGTAAACGCCAGGGCGAGGGCGTAATTCGGAGATGCCGGGTTAAGCTGAAGGGCCCTTTCGTAGTGCTGCACAGCGCGATCCAGCTGTCCTCTTTTCTGATAACAGCGTGCAAGTAAAGCATGCCCCAAGTCCATTTCTGGTCTTGTTTCAACAATAGATTCATATAAGGTGCTTGCCCTTTCGAGGTCCCCTTGCTTTTCGAACGCTTCACCCAATTCAAGCTGAGTCTGGGCATCCACAACACCGTGCCTGCTTGCTGCCAAAATGTGCTCTTCAGCCCGAGACAGCTCCCCTGCTCGCAATTCGACAGCACCAAGCATCGAAAACAACTCTGCGGTCTGAAAGCGCTTGTCCTTGGCAGTCTCTGATAGGTAAAACAGGGCCTTCTCTGAATCGTTCTTCAGAAAGTAGAGGCGCCCCAATAAATAGTGAATTCCCAAATCGGCAGGCTGCAATTCCAGAGCAGCCGTCGCCTCGGCAATGGCAGCATCTGTCTTTCCTTGTTTCGCTAGGTGAAGGGCCAAGTTCTTGCGGGCTTCGACATAGTCGGGCTTAAGCTCGATAGCTCTTCGGAAGTTTCTTTCACCATCCTCCAGCTTCCCAATCTTGTCGCAAACAGCCCCCAGCAAATTAAGAGCTTCCGGGATATCGGCCTGACGTCCCAAGAGAATCTTAAGTTCTTTTCGTGCTAGCTCGAACTTTCCCTCCTTAAAGGCCTTTTGCGCTTCCGAGTAGATCTCCTCTAGTGCTTTCGCAGTTGATTGGAGCGCCAAGGCACTGTGTGTGTCAGTGGCGACCAGGTACAGCGCTAAAATAGTTGCTAGAGTTTTGGTTGGACCGGCAGTTTCCTTCCTCATCACAGATCAGGGGGGATGATTCATTCTCT
>QHZP01000177.1:0-416 GCA_003224715.1 Acidobacteriota bacterium
CAGTGACCGTTTTTAAGAGGCTCTTATCTAATCTGATGTTCATGAAAACTGGGTTAGCATCCAGGGCGGCACCCACGCGGTCATCACCGAGATCAAAAGCATCGTAACGGCCTCGCACTGTTCCCACGGCAATATTCATCCACTGGGTAGGACGATCGGTAGGGTTATAGATTCCATGAGAGCTTCCCATACGGCAAGGGGCCGCTGCAGGTCCTATCAGCTCAGCCGTGCGCCCATCGATGGTGAACTGTGCGCGATTATCAAAGATCACAAACATCTCCTCCATTTGATTATGAAAGTGATGCCCTATACCTGATTTCGGATGGAGCACACCGCGATGCACGAAGAGCACGTTGGTATTGAAATCCTGAGGTCCAAAGAGTGTCATGTAGTCCATCGACCCGGCGCCGCCATGC
>QHZP01000177.1:514-13163 GCA_003224715.1 Acidobacteriota bacterium
ATCCTTCTCTTGTTATCCTTCTCTTGTCATCCTTGTCTCGCTGAATTTGAGAACTACTCTCATCCAGAGTCTCATCTTTTGGCTAACGGTTCGTTGGTCCAATTGAGAATCCGGAGTTGAGCTTCATCCGTACTGATTTCACCCCGTCGCAGTTTCTTTTCGAGGTCTCTTTCGACTTTATGCTTCATGCGGGCCTGGTTTTTGGTCAATACTTCAATATTGGCGTAGGCATTAGAGCCATCCAAGGAAATGGGAACGCGGTATTCGGCGACATAGTTTTGTCTTTGTTGTGGTGGAATGCGGTAATCCTCAAAAGCTGCTTTCTGTTCCGCTTTACTCGGATGTCGCTTTATTGTCGTGAAAAGCGCCTTGGAATGCTTGGGTCGTTTGGTGTTGGCACCTTGATATGGGTCATTGGTCTTCTGCTTCCCAAGCGCCGGCAGACAGCCCAACCAAAAGCACGCCACAAGACAAGTTGTTCTCAGCACAGTGTTCATTAGAAACCTCAGAAACTACGCACGAACGTCTGGGCTACGGGCCGGCCACCTTTTCTACCTCCCGCATGACTCGCATGAAATTGCCGCCGGCAATTTTCAAAAGGTCGGAGTCGCTCAACCCTCGATCCATCAAGCCTTGCAGCAGGTCGGGCAATTTCGAGATGTCCTCTAAACCGTCAGGCAGAAGATTGCTCACGCCATCGAAATCCGATCCGAGGCCGACATGATCAATTCCGGCCACCTCAATAGCGTGCATGAAATGGTCAAGGCAACGACTCAGGGACACTTTGGGTAGTTCAGCCTTGTTCGCATCTTGAATTTTCCGGGTCTCTTCTGACAGCTTTTTTGGATCCTTTACGTACTTTTGTTTCAGTTCGGCCAGTCTGGCCTCCCAAGGAGCCTTGGTTCGTTCCCGCTCATCAAAAAACGATTTATCAAGATAACCGGCAAAAAAGTTGATCTGTACGGCTCCCCCGTTTTTTGCCAGAGCCCGCAGCATCTCATCAGACATATTCCGCGGATGATCGCACAAGGCACGGCAGGAAGAATGCGAAGCAATCAGCGGGGCCCGGCTCACTTGCAGCGTGTCATAAAACGTCTTGTCAGAAACATGGGAAATATCAACCATCATTCCCAAGCGGTTCATTTCTGCGACAATTTGACGTCCCAGATCGTTCAAGCCATTCCAACGCGGCGGGGCCGTCGACGAATCGGCCCAATCCGTATTATTAAAGTGAGTCAACGTCATATAACGAACCCCGAGTTCATGGAACTGGCGCAAGACTCTCAAGTCGCTATCAATGACGTGGCCTCCTTCAATTCCCAACAGAACAGCAATCTTTTTCTGACCTCGCGCCTTTAAAATATCCTCCGTGGATTTTGCCATGAAAACGGTGTCAGGATGGCGTCTCACTTCCTGAACCACCGCATCTAACTCCTGTAAGGCACGTTTAATGGATTGGAGTGGCGTAAGCACGTAGGAATCAGGATTCAAACTGAAGAACTGCGCGGTCATCCCTGCTTCCTTCATACGAGGGATATCCACGTGGCCATAATTGTGACGCTGACCCAAATCATAACCCTCTGCCAAAATAAGCTGGGTAGTATCCGCATGCGAGTCAATCAACGTCATTTTTTGCATGAGTGCCTTCAGACGTGGAGACACGGCAGACACTTGAGCCGAAAATAGGAACGACTGGAGGGCAATTCCCAAGAGCAACAAAATAAATCGCTGCGTCATCTGGAGTTTTCCCATTCCAAAATATTTGAAAGCCGAATAGGCTAGTAGCCAGCAAGCTCAGACCGCCCAAGATTACGGCTTCATCGGCGACTGACCCCTCACCCGATCCGCCGTCCGGCGGACCACCCTCTCCCCAGAACCCCCAGGACAGAGGGGCTGGGGGTGAGTGGACGGCAGGTTAACAAGCTTGACCAACGTTTGAACTTGGTCGCCACCGGGTAAACCCTAGCGCAAACGCGGCTGAAATAAGGTGAAACTCTAGCACTGCCTCTTAGAAAATCAAAGAGAACTTTTTAAATGATTCACAGAAAAGCGCCCTAGTTCACGAGTCGGTCAAATTCGAACCGATTGGCTGCGGCAGCCCGAGTCGTCAATGGTAATATCTCAATTATTGTTGATGTTTTCGATTGCCTTGCCAAGGCATTAGGCTTTAAGTAAAGTAGTAACCAGTAAGAACAATTTTGAACGGTCCTTAGAATGTCAAATAAGTTCGAGCGGGAAACGATTCGATGAGATTTTCAAGACGTCAACTTCTCAAGTGGGCTATGGCAGGGACAGTAGCGTCCGGCTCAGCTTCCGCGCCTTCATTCCTCAAGTGCTTAATCGCCAAGAACCTTCCAGTTAGGATCGGTGTGACAGATTGGAATTTGAAACAGGAATGCAAATTGGAAGCGGTCGCGCTGGCAAAGAAAATTGGTTTTGATGGCGTGGAGATCAGTATTGGAAAGGGAACTCAAAAGCTCCCGTTAAGCAATCCCGATCTGCAGAAACAATACGTGGCGGAATCCAAAAAACACGATCTTCCGATCGCCTCGACCTGTTTGGAGATTCTCCACAGGAACGTCCTCAAGTCGGATCCACTGGCCCAGCGCTGGGTAGCCGATTCCATTTCCATCACCAAGAACGTTGGGGCACGGGTTATTCTGCTTCCCTTCTTTGGGAAGGGCGCGTTGAAAACACACCAGGAAATGGATTACGTCGCTGACTACTTAAAAGAGATTGCCACGGAAGCAGAAAAGGCCCAGGTCATCTTAGGCTTGGAAAACACGATCTCTGCCGAAGACAATGTCCGCATCCTGGATCGAGTCAAATCCAGAGCCGTTCTCGTTTATTACGACATCGGAAATTCAACCCAGGGTGGATTTGATATCCTCAAGGAAATTCGCTGGTTAGGGAGAGAGCGCATTTGCGAATTTCATGGAAAAGGGCCCATCAAAGTTCCCGCCGTGGTGGATGCAATTGCCGAGATCGGTTTTTCTGGCTGGGCCCATCTGGAAACCGATTGCCCGACAGATTCTGTAGAGGCCGACATGGCAACCAATCTCAAGTACCTTAGAGCTCTGGTGAGACACGCCTAGGCTATTCTTCCTCCGTCCCAATACACCGCACCGAATAACCAGCATCTACATTTAACACACAACCGGTGATCATCACGGATTCATCCGAAGCCAGGAAGGCTACGGCGTTGGCTGCATCTTCGGGCAATTGAAAGCGTCCCATTCCCAACCTAGCGGCTCGCTCCCTCATCCAATTTTCATCGTGCCCTTCTTCCGCCTGGATGCGGAGTTCCGTGGGCGACAAAACCCAACCGGGGATGAGATAGTTCACCCGGATCCTATCCTGAACCAGGGCAATGGCCAGATTTTTGGTGAGGGTCAGAAGGCCACCTTTGGATATAGCATAGGCGAAGAGCTTTCCAGCTCCCCCCAAGCCGTGAACAGAGCCTGTGTTGATGATGCTGCCACCTCCTTGACGCCGCATGATGGGCACTACGTGTTTGCACAGAAAGAATGGCCCTTTTAGATTTACGGCCATGATCTGGTCCCAAAACGCTTCGGTGGTCTGCTCCAGCGTCGCTCGGGGGTAAACGCCAGCGTTGTTAACTAGTATGTCCAGCCTTCCAAAGTGCTCGAAGGTTTTCTGAACCAGCTCCCCGCACTGCATTTCACGACTGATGTCCGTCCGCTGGAAGGCTCCCTGGCCCCCCGCCTTCTCGATCTTGGCGAGCGTTTCTTCCCCACCCGCCTTCTGGAGGTCGGCCACCATCACTCGAGCTCCTTGGGCAGCCAGGCGCAGCGCGCATCCCTGACCAATGCCCGAACCTGCTCCCGTCACGAGAGCCACTTTATTGGCAAGTCGATTTGTCATTTGGTTTCCTAACGATTCATTTTATGTCTCGCTCGGGTAAGCCGTTACTCGAGTTACAATGATTCGGTTCCCTTCGGTGATGAAATGAAAGCTGAGTCTACAAATTGAACAGTGGATGATGTCGGTAGATTCAGATGCTCGCAAAGCCTAAGACTAGGTGGGGATCCATCCGGATAAGCCTGGCCTGGTTCTGGAGGAGAAGGCATATTAGGGAAGTTGGAGGGGACTTTGCGGATTGCAGACTGATTGAGGCAATTGTGTCAGGTCGTAATCATGAAATTTTCTTGAGGGGATCGCCTGAGACAGTCTCTTCTTTCAAGGCCTTTAAAATTGAACTCAAAACCTCAATCAACTCTTCTTTTTCCACATTGGATTTAGAAAACCTCAGATCGAGCGTGAACTCTTTGGTAGGAGGACGAAAACGGAAGACAAAATTCTGCGGTCGTCCCTTTTCTCCTTGCAGTCGTTCCTTTCTGGCTTCGTCACGGGAAACTTCACCTTGAGCAAAACGGCGTAAGAGTTCCAGCATCTTTTCACGCGCAGGCTGTCGCACAATCTGAAGCAACATCGATTTGCTCAACACCTGGGCCTGACAGCACAACTCCTTGATATCTTCCGGGAGGGTCTTCAAACTTAAGGTTTCGGTCACAGAAGAGCGGGCCTTGCCGATCTTCTTGGCAATCTGCTCGTGAGTATACCCAAACCGGTCGATGAGCGATTGCAGGCCTTCGGCTTCTTCAAAGGCAGTTAGATCCTTGCGTTGGAGATTTTCGATCAGGGCAATTTCGGCCACCTCAGCATCATCCACGTCTTTTTCAATGCATGGAACTTCCTTCAAACCGGCGGCCAGACCAGCACGGTAACGTCGCTCTCCTGAAATGATCATGAATTTATTGTTTTCACGGATATGTCGAACCAGGATGGGTTCTAAAACCCCCTTTTCCATGATGGATGCCGTCAGATCACTCAGATCCCCCACTCCTTGCCGCGGCTGATCCGGATTGACTTCTAAACGGTCAATAGGAATCATTCTCCCTACGGGAGCTCCGCTACGGGAACTAAGTTCATCTACGTAATGAAAATCATGACGCATTTTCACAGTCAGGGGCAGGCCTGGTTTCTTAGACACGGTCCAGCACCTCGTCCGAAAGTTTAAAATACTCAACCGCCCCACTCGAATGAGGAGCGAAAGAAAAGATGGATTCCTTGTAAGCCGGGCTCTCCTCCAAGCGCACATTTTTTGAAATGACCGTCTTAAAAACCTTGGGTCCGAAAACGTTCTTGATCTGCTTGTGAATGTCTTTGGCTAAGACAGTCCTTTTGTCGTGCAGCGTGATCAAAACACCCAGAACTTTCAAATCCGGATTGGGGCGGGCTTTCACGCGTTCAACCGTCTCTAACAAATCGTCGGTGCCTTCCAGAGCAAAATAGGAAGACTGAATCGGGATGAGCAAATGCGTACAGGCCACTAGAGCGTTGACGGTAATCAACCCCAAGGTAGGGGGTGTGTCGATAATTACAAAGTCATAATCCTTTCGGACTGCATCCAGTTTGTCTTTCAAACGAAAGGGAGCGTCAAACTCTCCAATTAGATTGCTCTCCAATTTGGCCAGGGAAATCTTGGCAGGAGCGACGTCGAGGTGTAAAAGAGAAGTTTGCTGAATGATGTCTCTGAAACCGACACCGGATTCCATTAATACATCAAAAACTGTCTTTTGAAGACTATGAATATCCAGAAATGTGATGGAGCTATTGGACTGCGGATCTAAATCCAGCAGAAGAGTTTTCTTACCTTTCTTGGCAAAGGCAGCAGCTAAATTAATGGCTGTGGTCGTTTTTCCTACCCCACCTTTTTGGTTGGCAATGGCCAGGATCATTCGCTCTCCACCCAACGTGCAAGAGGGCCGGAAACAACGAAAATTAGAATGACCGATTTGAGAAAGTTACCGAACGGACTCAGAAATCGCAATGGTGTGGAGGCTCACCCTTGTTTTGACACAGGCGCGTGCAAGATAAGTCTTACATCTTATATTTACCCAGGTCTTCGTCGCCGAGGTTTTCAAGCCAGCGCTTTAGTTCTTGACTGCTGTCCTTCTCCTGTTTGGCCGACGCAGCTTTGGAACTTTTGATGACCTCTTCTTCCACAAAGATAGGAGAATCGGTGCGCAGGGCCAGGGCCAAGGCGTCACTGGGACGGGAATCGACCGAAATAAGCCGGCCGTCTCGCTCCAGCCAAATAATGGCATAAAAGGTGTCGTCGATCAGCTGATTGACCACTACTTTGTTCACAGAACAGTCTAAGCCATGGAGGACATTCTTCAATAAATCGTGCGTCATGGGGCGTGGGGTAGCGATTTTCTCGATTTCGAGCGCTATCGCATTAGCTTCGTAAACTCCCACCCAGATTGGCAAGAGGGCGCTCCCCTCGACTCCTTTTAGGATGACAATCGGCACATTGGTCACAGGATCCATCATTAGACCGCGTATTTTCATCTCAATTTCCATAAACCACCTCTTTCCATGGGTCCCCTCGCTCACTCCCACCCCAGCAACAGATTTTTTAAAAAGTGTATCAAAGAAAAATCTGAAAAGCAAAGTGGCAGCCAAGCGCTACTCACTTTCCTGCTGGTTAAGAGATTAACTTGCCCTGCAGGCTATTGGGAGAAAAATTTGTCACACGGACATTGGCAAATTTGCCTAAGAGCTGAGAGGGGCCGGAGAAATTAATAATCTTGTTTTCCGTTGTCCGTCCCATCAAATCTTCGGTGTCCCTCTGGCTCTTTCCCTCCACTAAGATTTCCAATTCTTTGCCGACGAAGCGCGCGTTCCTCTCCAATTGAATCTTGCGTTGAAATTCCTGCAGTATCATCAAACGCCTGCTTTTTTCTTCTTCCGGAATGGCATCCTCCAAAGAGTACGCTTCCGTTCCCGGTCTTGGGGAGTACTTGAACGAAAAAATTGAATCGTAGCGCACTTCTTGTAGCAGGGAGAGCGTCTCTTCAAAATCCTCTTGGGTTTCTCCTGGGAAACCCACAATGATATCTGTGGAGAGCGCGATCTCCCTTTTGGCCCGCTTGATGAAGTCCACTCTCCTTAGATATTCGTCGCGGGTGTAATCGCGCTTCATACGCCTGAGAATCGTGGTTGAACCGGACTGGACCGGTAGATGCACCTGGTTACAAATCTGGGGAACGTTCTCGATGACCTCTACGATTTCAGGATGAAAATCACTGGGATGGGGAGAAGTAAAACGAATGCGGCGAATTCCTTCGATCTCGGCCACTCGCTTCAGCAGTTCTGCAAACGAGGCGATTTCACCCGCCGGATCTTTCCAGGAATTGACGGTCTGACCCAGCAGCATAATTTCCTGATAACCTTCGGAACTCAGTTGGCGAATCTCCGCAAGAAGATGGTCGCCGCGCCGGCTGCGCTCCGGTCCGCGAGTGTATGGCACAACACAAAACGCACAAAATCGATTACACCCTTCCATAATAGTTACGTAGGCCTTGTATGGGGTTTTTCTGGACTGAGTGTAAGTCTCAAATAGCCTATCCGTGTCCTGAGAAACATCGATGACTCGCGGCACGCCCTGTTCAAGCTTGGCTACGAGTTGAGGAATGAACGAATAACTGCTGGATCCCACCACCAAATTCACGTTGGGCGCCTTTTCAAATATCTTTTGCCCTTCCATTTGCGCCATACAACCCAACAATCCCACCTTGGCGCCTGGTTTGGCCCCGTAGGATTTATGTAAGGAACCCAGACGTGAAAAGACTTTCTGGTTGGCCTTTTCACGAATATTGCAAGTGTTGAGCAAGAGCATGTCAGCTTCTGCAGGGTTTTCTGTTGGGACGTAACCCAAAGTAATAAGGGTACCGGCGACCTTTTCTGAATCATGATGATTCATCTGGCAACCGAAAGTTTCGATAAAGAATTTCTTTTGCTCCACAGATTTTTCCTTACCAAGACATTAGTTTATGAACCATCGGGTCGTGCCATGATGGGATCGGGGCAACTGAATTCTCTATTGCCAATTCGTTGGAACTGGTGAGGATTGTGCAAATGGAGGGCCGCCCGGGAACAAAAGCTCATGCATCCTCCCATAAAGAGCTGGGGCAAAAATTGTTTCCGTCTGGATTCCGTCGCTGACGGTCCTGATCTGCCCCCAGTCACAGCACCGCGCCCTTTAGGGGCAATGCCTTTCGCTCACTTAGCTGCCATCTTCAAGAGCTCAGCGGCATGCTTCAACACGCTGTCAGTCACTCGTTCGCCGCTGATCATTCTCGCAATTTCTCGTACTCGCTCTTTCCCGTCGAGACGAGCCACTTGAGTTAGAGTTCTTCCTTTTTCTACTCGTTTTTCAATGTGGTAGTGACTGTCGGCATAAGACGCAATCTGCGGCAAGTGGGTCACACAAATAACCTGGTTGTGCTCAGAAAGCTTCTTTAGTTTTTGACCGACGACATCGGCAGTCTGCCCGCCAATGCCGGAATCTACTTCGTCAAAAACCAGCGTCTTACTTCGACCGTCGATGCTTTTCACACTCTTCAAGGCTAACATAACCCTCGAAATTTCGCCACCTGAGGCAATCTTGATCAGAGGTTTCAAATCCTCGCCGGGATTGGGACTGATTAGAAACTCAATCTCGTCTATTCCTCTGCCGGTTCCCGGAGGAGAGTCTGACTGGGCATTTCTGTTGGACTGGCGTGCTTCCGCAAAAGAAATACGAAAACGAGTCTTCCCCATTGCCAATTGACCCAACTCTCGTTCAACCTCTTTTTCTAAGTGTTTGGCTGCGGACTGTCTTTTCGCACTCAACTCCAAGGCTCTCTCCCAATAACCTTCCTGCAAAATCATCTTCTCTCTTTCCAGCGTTGCCAGGGTTTCGTCAGCGCTCTGCAAGTTTTCCAGTTCCGATTTGCTCTTCTGATAAAAGGAGAAAATTCCTTGTAAGGTTCCTCCATACTTCTTTTTGAGGCGGTCAATTTCAGCCATCCGGTTTTCTACCCACTCCAGGCGCTGGGGATTGACTTCAATTCTGGAAGAGTACTCGCGCAAAGAGAGGGCTACGTCCTCAAGGCTAATCCTGGCTGATTGCAGTTGTTCCCAAAGTCCATCACAACGATTATCGACCCTTCTCAACTCTTCCAGCATGCGGCCGGCCCGTTTAAGGATTGCGCTGGCCGAGGTCTCGGCTTCGTAAAGCTCACTGTAAGCCTGGCTGGACAATTGATAAAGTCTTTCGGCGTTGGCCAAGAGCTTATGTTCGGCAGCCAGTCGTTCGTCTTCATCTTCTGATCTTAACTGCGCCTTTTCGATCTCTACAGTTTGAAAGGCCAGCAAATCAACAGTCCTGAGACGTTCTTGTTCATTCTTCCCTAGGGCCTGGATTTGTTGCACCTTTTCGCTAAGTTGCTCGTACAGGCTTCGAACCTCGCCCGGCAGATCATCCAGGTTAGAGCAAGCATCCAGAAACTGAAGCTGGGAATCACCGCCGTACAGAGTTTGCTGCTCATTCTGACCGTGAATATCCACCAGGTATTTGGCCGTCTCTTTGAGAAAACTGAGCGGAACCATTTGGTGGTTGACAAACGAACGTCCCTTGGCGTTCTGAGTGAATTCTCGCTTGACGATTAATTCTTCTTCATTGAATTCCAGTCCACTCTGTTCAAACTGTTTTCGAATGCGATCATCTTCTGACACTTCAAAGCAGCCGGTGACCACAAACCGCTCAGCTCCGGTGCGAATCATTTCTGCGTGGCCTTTTTCGCCCAAGAGCAAACCCAGCGCATCCACGATGATGGATTTCCCCGAACCTGTTTCACCAGTCAGCAAGTTGAGCCCTTCATGAAACTCAATGCTTAAGCGATCGATGAGAGCGAACTGGCTGATCTCTAACAATCTCAGCATGGGCTGTCCAATACGCCACCGGCGTCAGTCTGTTTTTTCCACAGAATGGGATACAAACGGAAGTCCCGTGCTCCCTTTTTACAAAAATGCGATGAGTCTAGCATACATTAAGTTTTGCAACAATGCCGGGAAGGCTTGAAACTCCCTTCCCAAGGGCAACAGGAGCAACAGAGGAAAGGGCTGAGAGGACTTGTTTTATTGACGCCCGGATTATTTGTATGTTAAGTTTGCTGTGAGATACTTGAGACTCTGAGAATTAACGGGTTCTAAGAAAGCTGGAGGTAATTATTGGTCTTAGAGCAATTTGATCTGATTCCCCTTCTGGCGCAAGGCTTTGAAAGCGATTTACTCAAACTAGTTTTCGCAGCCGGCCCACTTGCCAAAGCTGTCCTGGTTGTCCTGCTGGTTTTCTCGCTATTTACCTGGGCAATAATTTTCAAAAAATATTCCGTGCTGAGAAAGATTCGTAAAGATTCCGAGACCTTTTTCGCAAAAGCCGGCGATTCTCGGAGATCAGCACCGCCTGTGAGCCTTTGCGGAACACTCCTCTCGTAGAAGTCTTTCAAGCAGGATATGAAGAGTTGGAAGCTCAGCTCATGGCAGAGTCGAAATCTTCCCACCCCGGCAATCCGGGTCAGCATTCGGCCACCCTGAAAACCATCAATGTGATCCAAAGAGCATTGTCCAGAGCTTCCTCAGTAGAGTTGACTAAACTCGAACGAAACATGAGCTTCCTGGCAACCACCGCTTCCGTGGCTCCCTTTATCGGGTTGTTTGGCACCGTCCTGGGAATCATCAGGGCTTTCACTGGCCTGGGCACAGAAGGAACTGCCACGACGATTCGCGCTGTAGCTCCTGGAATTGCAGAAGCTCTCATTGCCACTGCGGCCGGGCTGTTTGCGGCCATTCCGGCCGTCATTGCTTACAATTATTTTGTTCATCAATTAAAGGAGATGGGATCGGCCATGGATGATTTTTCGCTGGAGTTCTTGAACTTGATGGAACGAACCTTCTCATGAGGCGCAAAGATGAGCGAGAAAGAACCAAGAGGACATTTGCTTTTTCCTTCCGGCCTCTGCCTGTCCTTCCTTTAGAGTATGGCTTTCACCAGCCCACAAGGTAAAACGCAGACTTCTCTGGCGGAAATCAACGTGGTTCCGCTAGTGGACGTGGTTTTGGTGCTGCTGATCATTTTCATGCTGACAGCTCCCATTATCCAGTCAGGCATCGAGATTAATGTCCCAAAAACGAAAACGGTTAAAGAACTGACCCAGGAGAGGTTGGTCATCCAGATCAACCGGGAACAGAAGTTGTTCCTGGGATCCGACCCGATCAACATTAATGAGTTAGAGGCCAAACTCAAAGCAAAGATCAAGGACCCACACCAAACCATTTATTTGCGTGCTGACGAAGAGGTGCCGTGGGGGACAATCGCCAAGGTCATGGATCACGTGAGGCTGGCTGGGGTCGAAAACATCAACTGCGTCACACAACCAACGGAGGCCCAGAAGAAATAGAAGAAAGAGCCTTTTCTTTGACTTAGAAAAATGGTTGGCATTTGCTCGAGGTCTTGGCGGCGCCTTGAAGTCCTTGAGGGAGACGGTTGAATTGTTACCAACATGACGACCCACCGCATCACCATCTTCGATGTTCAAAAGGAAAAGTTGGGAGTCTCTCTATTCTATTCCTTTCTTACGCACTGCTTGTTGCTTGGTTCTTTCTTTTTCCTGCCGCATTATATCAATCCCAAACCGGTGTTATGGGGCTCCAGCAGCGCCGGCGGTGGCGCGATTTCCGTGGGGATTGTCCCGAGGGTTGGAGGTCTCAATCTTCCCCGCCCAGAAATGCCGACCGAAAATATAGTCGCCACCGAGTCCAAAGGGCTGGGACAAACGGAAATACCCGACGTAGTAAAACAACCTTTAGAGGTTCCAGATCCCAAAGCTTTCGAAATCCAAGAGAAAAAGAAAAAGCCTGAGCCTAAGAAAGCAGAGCCCAAAAAACCCGAGCCTCCCGCGAAAAAGGCCCCCAAGCAGATAGCCAAAGTGCAGCCCCCGCCGAACGTTGTGCCCTTTGGCGAAGGGGGAACCCCTAATTTTTCCTATTCTCAATTTCAAATTGGCTCTGATAGCGGCGGAATCGGACTCGGAGAAGGAATCTTCGGTGAGAAATATGGATGGTACGTTCGCCAGATCCGGGATATTGTCAGCAGCAACTGGCAAAAAAATCTTATCGACCCCAATGTCCGTTCAGCTCCTCGACTCTATATTCAATTTGACATCCTGAGAGATGGCGGTGTCGCCAATGAATTTGTCAAACAATCTAGCGGGGTTGCTTCACTCGACCGTTCTGGATTGAGGGCTGTCCGAGCCTCCCACTTCCCTCCCCTGCCGGGAGGCGAAACGCGGCTTACCGTGGAATTCTGGTTTGAACATTCGAGGTAAATCGCCGTTAACGCCTTGCAAACGGCTGTAATTCTCATTTTAAACTTTCGAGGTAGTTTGCCCGCATGAAAAAGAAAATTCATTTCATTGGTTTTGTATCGATAGTCCTTCTTGCTACGCTTTCGTTGAGAAACAGTCTCTCCCAAGAACCTCAAGTCCGCGTCGGAACATCAACGGGTGTACGGGCCCGCGTGGCCGTGGCAGACTTTCAAATCCGTGGTAATGACCCACAGCTCACTCAATACACCAACCTCTTCAACGAGGTGCTCTGGAATGATCTTGACATGGCGGGGGTTTTTGAGCTGGTTCCGAAGAGTTTTTATCCACTTAAGCTTCCCTCCCAACCTGCCGAAGTAATCTTCGAGCAGTGGACAACCAATGAAGTCCGTGCCCAGGATCTAGCCTATGGA
>QHZP01000178.1:0-1839 GCA_003224715.1 Acidobacteriota bacterium
CATTTCTGATTTATTCGCGTTTATTCGCGTTCATCTGCGGCTGCGTTCGTTCGCGTTTGTTTGCGGCTGCGTTGATTTGCGGCTGATTTTTGAGGTGTCATCATGACCAGCAACCTGCCTCACGTCCTTCCCGTCAGTTCCCGGCGGGAGTTTTTAATGCGCGCCGGGAGTGGCTTTGGCGCTTTGGCACTCACCTATTTGCTCCATCAGGACGACACTCTTGCCCGTGCTGCAATCCCCAAGGCAGTGGTCAACCCGCTGGCTCCGAAGCCGCCGCACCACACACCCAGGGCGAAGTCGATCATCTGGCTCTTTATGGAAGGCGGACCCAGCCATGTTGATTTGTTTGATCCAAAACCTACTCTGGAAAGGCTGGCAGGCCAGCCAATGCCTGCCTCTTTCGGGCGAGTCGTCACAGCCATGGGCACTGCTTCGAATACCCTGATGCCCTCGCAACGCACCTGGAAACAATACGGCCAGAGTGGCATTTGGGTTTCCGATTGGTATCCCCAGGTCGCCCAACATGCCGATGAATTGGCAATCATCCGGTCTTGCTGGGCTGATGGTCTGAACCACGTCGGCTCGGTTTGCCAGATGAACACGGGTTCCATCCTGGCCGGGCGTCCGGCTCTCGGTGCCTGGACCACCTATGGATTGGGCGCAGCTAATGAGAATCTCCCTACTTTTGTTATTATGACAGACAACGCCGAGGTCGTCGGCGGGCCCAAGAACTGGAGTTCGGGATTTCTCCCGGCTACCTACCAAGGCACGTTGTTTCGCAACGACAGCACACCTATCTTTCATCTCACACCACCAGAGAGCATCAGCGAAAAACAGCAGCGCAGCAAGCTCGACCTGCTAACTGCATTGAATAGACACTACGCAGCTGATAAGCCGGACGACACTGAGCTGGAAGCTCGCCTGAATTCTTACGAGCTGGCCTATCGTATGCAGTCAGCAGCTCCTGAAGCGGTCGAATTGTCGAAGGAATCAGAAGCCACGCGGAAGCTCTACGGTCTGGACGAATCCTTAACGGCCAAGTTCGGCGCCAACTGCTTGCTGGCCCGCCGCCTGGTAGAGCGAGGGGTCCGCTTCGTCCAGCTCTACTGCGGCAGCGGCAGTGGATGGGATGCTCACTCTGATCTGGAAGGAAACCATTCGAAGTGGTGCAACGTTTCGGACCAGCCGATTGCAGGACTCTTGACTGATTTGAAGTCTCGCGGCCTGCTGAACAGCACCTTGGTGGTGTGGGGAGGCGAGTTTGGACGCACCCCATTCAATGAAAAGGGTACCGGACGAGATCATAATCCGTGGGGATTCACCACGTGGATGGCAGGCGGTGGCATTAAAGGGGGACAAGTGATCGGAGCCACCGATGAAATCGGCTTACGCGCCGTGGAAAGGCGCTGCCACGTCCACGACCTCCACGCGACCCTCCTGTACTTGATGGGCCTGGAGCACACACGACTGACCTACTTTCACAACGGCCGGTTCGAACGCCCCACCATTAACGATGGTGAAATTATTAGAGAGCTGGTGTAGGGCCCCCAAAAGGTAAGTACCAGATGTCCGCCATTGCCTTCGCCCGCTGGAGAAAACCGCCTGCCTGTTTGCGTCCCAGGACGTAAGCAACGCATCAGGTTAAAGAAACGGCTTCACGCATCATGCCACAGCTCCTTTGAAAATCCCCTCCTGGGAGGGGAAAGAAGGCTTCAGCCTTCGGGGTGGGTCCTTCCCGTTCCGGGACAACCCACCCCTGCACCCCTCCAACGGAGGGGAATAATTTTCATGCTCAATGGCGCCCCAGCGGCATGGGCAACTCCTTTGAAAATCCCTCTC
>QHZP01000178.1:1965-6357 GCA_003224715.1 Acidobacteriota bacterium
TCGCCAGGAGGCTCGCCCTGCCAAGTTTTCCACAGCACGCCTGCCACGAAGGGACATAACTTTAATCGAACGTGGCGCCGCGCAGCGGCATGAAAAACTCCTCTCAACACTCCTTGTTCCGTCATTCCACCCGGTTCATTTTCCAAGGAGGTTAAAGCATGCGTCTCAAATCGTCATTAAACAAACTATGGGATCGTCGATCTTTTTTCACGTCAGCCGGAACAGCCGCAGCGGGTGCGAGCCTGGTTAATTTTTTCTTGAGCCACAGAGATGTGGAAGCCGCTATGCAAAATGTCAACAAGAATTCCAGACCCTCCGAGCTAAAGATCACTGACTTGCGCGTGGCTATCCTGAAAGGAGTCCCATTTACCAGCCCCATCATTCGGATGGATACCAATCAAGGGATTTATGGACTCGGTGAAGTGCGGGACGGGGCCAGCAAGAATTATGCTCTGTTTCTAAAGAGCCGTCTGCTTGGGGAGAATCCCTGTAATGTGGACAAGCTTTTTCGGAAGATTAAACAGTTTGGCGGACACTCGCGCCAGGCCGGTGGTGTTTGCGCCGTGGAGATGGCTCTATGGGACCTGGCCGGTAAGGCGTACAATGTTCCAGCCTATCAAATGCTCGGCGGGAAGTTTCGGGAAAAGATTCGTTGTTATGCGGATACCACCGAGTCCGACGATCCTAAGGTCTACGCCCAGCGATTGAAAGAAAGAATGAGGCAGGGATACACGTTTCTCAAAATGGATTTAGGAGTCGACCTGGTGGAAAATGTCCCGGGCGCCCTGACCCGTCCCCACGGAGTGGACCAGACTTTGCTGGAACACCCCTTCACCGGGATTGAAATCACAGATAAGGGAATTGCCCTGATGGCGGACTATGTCGGTCAGGTCCGCGAAATCGTCGGCATGGACATTCCCCTGGCTGCCGACCATTTCGGCCACATCGGCGTCAATAGCTGCATCCGTCTGGGCAAGGCTCTGGAAAAATATAACATGGCCTGGCTGGAAGATATGGTTCCATGGTTCTATACCGATTTACTTAAGAAGATCAGCGACGCCGTGGATGTTCCGATTCTTACCGGAGAAGATATCTACTTGAAAGAAGGATTCGCTAAACTCTGCGATGCTCATGCCGTGGATATGATTCATCCAGACCTGGCCACTTCCGGCGGCGTTCTCGAGACTAAGAAGATTGGAGATTATGCGGAAGAACGGGGTGTGGCTATGGCCATGCACTTCGCGGGATCTCCAGTTTCCTGCATGGCCAACGTTCATTGCGCTGCGGCCACGCGCAATTTCTTGGCGCTGGAAATTCATTCGGTGGATGTCCCGTTCTGGGACGACCTGGTCACCGGAGTCTCGAAGCCCATTGTGCAGCAGGGCTTCATCCCAGTCCCGGAATCTCCTGGTCTGGGCGTGACTCTGAACGACGAGGTGTGTAAGCAACACCTGCTGGAGCCCGACTATTTCGAGCCCACCCCACAGTGGGACAAGGAACGCAGTCATGATCGGCTGTGGAGTTAACAAACAAGGATTTTAACCGCTGAGACGCAGAGAAAACTCTGGTCGCAGATGAACGCTGACAAACGCGGATCCATAGCACCCATGGCACAGCGAAGTTTCAACCCACGTTACGGTCTTGTATGACAAAGGCGCAAAGAGCAGCAACAGGGATAAGATCGCAAAAAGGACTTCTCATTGCGCTTGAACTTGGCCGTACGAAATTTCTCTGTTATGCAAGATCGTGAACTCTTTTTTTGACCAAGTTTGATATGTACGATCTGCGTATATCTGCGTTTCTCTGCGTCCAAAACGTTTTTCTGGGTGTCCCTTCAAGTGTCTCACAGGTTCAGATCTGTGGCGTTTCTTTGGTGTGGCATTCTTCATCCGCGTCTCAGCGCTTAGAGATTTTCCAGAAAGGAGGAACTGATGGGAAAAGTTCATTGGCAAAACAGACGAGAATTCATTAAAACAGGAATGGTTGGCACAGCTGCCCTACCCATCGTTGGTTTCAGCCCGGTCAGGTCGCCCGAAACCAAGACCCACGGCAAGGATCCATTCAGCGGCCTAAAGATGGGCGTGGCTTCTTACTCGTTGCGTAAATTCAGTCTCGACGAGGCCATCGCCATGACGCGAAAGCTGGGGGTGAAGTACATTACGTTGAAAGACTTTCATCTTTCCTTAAAGAGCAGCCAGACCGAGCGGCAAGAAGCCAGGAAAAAGATAGAAGACGCCGGCTTAGTGCTGATGGGCGGGGGCGTTATCTATATGAAGAAGGATGAAAACGAAATCCGCCACGCCTTTGAATACGCCAGGGACGCAGGAATGCCGACGATTGTGGCCAGTCCGGACCCGCCGGCGCTGGACATTCTGGACAAGATGGTCGACGAATACCGGCTCCGAGTGGCCATTCACAACCACGGTCCAGGGGATGAGAAGTATCCTTCTCCTGACGATGTCTTCAAGCATGTCAAGAATCATGACGAGCGCATTGGACTATGCATCGATATCGGGCATACCGTGCGCATTGGCGAGGATCCGATTGAGGGTATCAGAAAATATTCGAGCCGGCTTTACGATTTGCACTTCAAGGACGTTACCACTGCCGCACCGGCAGGTGAGAATATCGAAGTGGGCAAGGGAGTCATCAATATTGTGGGGGTTCTTAAGGCGCTACTCGATATCCGCTACCGATATCACGTCGCATTGGAGTACGAAATCAACGAAACCAATCCGCTGATGGGCATGAATGAGTCCTTCGCGTATTCTCGAGGTGTGCTGGCAGCCATCCCCTCATCGACGATTTGACGTCCCAATGATGAAACCTGAATCAGAGAAGTGTTAAGTTAAGAATGTGGGAGGCGGGCTCCGACGCGGCGACCAGCGCGGGGTTTAACAGGAATCAGACTTTAAATCAGACTTTAAATCAGACTTTAAACCAGACTTTTGATCGCCGGTTGGAGACCGCCTCATCCTTTCATGTCTCACCTCATGTTGTGGGAAAGGGTTGGCCTGTGTTCAACAGTCGTCGCTCGGAGAGCGCCTCCCGCCTTCAAAGCATTTCCAACGGGGATGATGAATTTTGTCGCCTTCCTGACAAACTCGACCAAAGTTTGAATTTCGTCGCCACCAAGTACTCTAGCCGGGTAAAATTAGGACAAGGCGTTAAAAAAAGCGCTCCGGAAAGGAAAAAATGACTATGGCAATCGTTACCCAAATTGCTCCTGACATCTTTCGCATCTCGATCTATGCCCCTCAGATTGATCTGCAATTCAACCACTTCCTGATCAAAGATGAAGAGCCATTACTTTTTCACACTGGCTTGAAAGCGATGTTTCCCGAGGTGCGAGACGAGGTCGCCCGCCTGATGGATCCCTCGCATCTGCGCTGGATCAGTTTCAGCCATTTCGAATCGGACGAGTGCGGCTCTTTGAATCATTGGCTGGAGTTGGCACCCTCTGCACAGCCGGCCTGCAATATCGTGGGCGCCCTGGTGAGCGTGAATGATTTTTCCATGCGGCCTGCGCGCGTGATGGAAAAGGATGAAGTCCTGGCCACAGGCAAGTATCGCTTTCGGTTCTGCCGGACTCCCCACCTTCCCCATGGCTGGGATGCCGGAGTGGTATTTGAAGAGACCAACAAGACCTTGCTCTGCTCAGACTTGTTTCATCAATGGGGCAATGTGGAGCCGTTGACTGAAGCGGATATTGTTGGGCGGGCCCGTGAGGCTCTAATCCAATCTGAGGCTGGACCGTTTGCCAATTATGTCCCTTACACGCATCAAACGGGAGAAATTTTGAAAGGCTTGGCCAACTTGAAGCCGAACACATTGGCGGCCATGCACGGGTCGACGTTTGTCGGAAATGGCCAACAAGCGCTTTGTGATCTGGCGGAAGTGATGAAAGAGGTCCTTGGTCCGTGAGTTAACAGGTCCACCGTCACGGCCCGACTGCTGGCTCGGATGCTATCCTTATTGGGAATTAGTGAGAACAAGAAACACCCAGTGAGCATAAGGCAGACCCACCCACTGCGTGCGGCCGCAACCAAAAGTCAAACCGCTAAGACACCAACCCACAAAGAACAGCAACAGAGATAAGAGCGCAAAATCAATCGGTCGAGATTTTCACTTCGGCTTCAAACTTGCGATAGCGCTTGAACTCAATGACGTTGCGTGTGTGGATCTTCGTTCCTCCTTCCACCATCAAAATCTCGGCTCGCACCGGCAGCCAATACTTTACCCCCGCAATGTCGGCCAGATCGTAGTCAGTCGAACCTTCTGATCGCGTGACCGGGAAATCCTCAGGAATGTCGATGGCTTTGTCCTCCAGGCGAACCACCTGGTAGGAGACGGGATCTATCCAGCATCGGCCTCGGTAGGCCGTCACAATGG
>QHZP01000178.1:6407-12137 GCA_003224715.1 Acidobacteriota bacterium
CCTGGTAGCCGACACGTACGGTATCATGTCCATTGGTTTGATCCAGCCCTTCCAGCCGGAAAGAAGCCCTGGTGTTGGGATCAAATAGCGATCTCAGGCTGGTGCCAAATTCTCCGGTGGATCGAGTGCCGGAAAGATTTTCAATCGTGGCATCGGCAGTTACTTTGTTGGCCACAGTTAGAATTTTATAGTGCTCTTTCTTATCGTAATAAGAGAGGTCGGCCACAAAGTTATCCATCTGGCGCCATCCAGACGGGAAGAACCGAACAAATCGTTGAGTGATCTGGGTGCAGATGAAGTTGGGCAAGTTATCTGTGTAAGCAAGGGCTTTGGCACGAACCGCCTCCAGAAACTGAGGCCAGGTCTCCTCGGTCGGGGCCTTACCAGACGCGCCAACTTCCGGGCTGGGCGACGCTTTGGCAGGCTCGGAAGGTGTGGGGACAAAATCCTTCCCTTGACTTCTCAATCGCTTCAACGTCTCCGCAATGGCGCTATCTGCCTCGCGAGCATCCAGCTCCAGCAGAAAAACATCCGTGACGGAGAAGGCTACTCCCCGCTGAGTGATTAGCTCTACAACTCGATTCACCGATAATTCTCCCAGTTTTGAGGAAGTCACGAGAGCCAGCACCTGGTCTTCAGTTAGCGGTTCCCTGGAAGGCTGCTGTGAAATGGAAGTGAGCGGAAAGAGTCCGAACCAAACCACAACGAGGATTATTGAACGAAGCAGATTCCCTTTCCTCACGATTCCTTTCCCTTTTGCCATTTTATGGCTCATAGAAGTATGGGTTTATTGTGAGATAATTTTCTCGAAGATTCAATGAAGAATTGGGATTCGTCTCTCCAAGGCATAAGAAGCAGAGCTACGGATGAACAACAATAACGGACAGAAGGGGCTGCAGATAGGCGCGGATTAAAGAATGCGAAGCTGAGGGAGAAGGTCACTGGATCTTTTTTGACGTCTACAACGAATTAGGACGTTTCTTAGAGTTTGTGTTACGAACTTGCTTGCCCCAGCCACGACAGCGATTCGGCGGAATTCAAGCGTCTGGTCTGTGACCACCAACACAGATCTGTGTTCATCCGCGTTCCCCCGCGGCAGATGTTTCAGCTGGTATACGTCAAGCGGCTTTCAATTCTGAAGTACAATGGGCACATCGAACAGCTTTCAGAGGAATACTAGACAGACAAAAAGGACATTCCTTGGCCGCGGGGGCAGGAGCTGGTGAGGATGCTTCTGCCCGCTTCATCCGGTTAATAGCTCGCACCAAAAGGAAAATAACAAAGGCAACAATCAGGAAATCAATCATGGTGTTAATAAATGTCCCGTAATTGATAGTAGCCGCTCCCGCTTTCTTAGCTTCCTGCAGAGAGGCATAGGTGTTACGAGTCAGGTTGAGGTGCAGATTAGAAAAGTCCATCCTGCCGAGCAGTAATCCAATCGGTGGCATCATGACGTCGCTTACGAGGGAGCTGATAATCTTCCCAAAAGCTGTTCCAAGAATAATCCCAATCGCCATATCCAACACATTGCCTCGCATGGCAAACTCTTTGAATTCTTTCAACACGGAGCCTTTCTCCTCTCTTGGACATAAGGTACCCATAGCCACGGCGAGCGCTCTCTGCCAGGCGTCAGTTTTTCTCGCGGCTCGCTACACTCAGGATGGCTGTCTAGTGCATGGTTTTCCGGTCGTGCTGCCGCCCCGGCATGAATGGCGATCTTGAAGATTATGCCTCGGAGGCAAATTCATGGTCGCAGTCTCACACAACCGTCCTGCAAGCACATCTTGGAAAAATTACACTCAGGGAAAAACTTTCCTTCAAATTCCTTCTGTATTTTGAGCCTCATCATTGATGTGAAGCGGTTTCGATCAGGCCAGGCGGGCGATACACCTTACCCACCGAATTCTGGCAAACTAGTTGCTATGTGTCAGCTCAAAAACGAGGTGATCGCGATGCAATGGCTCGACCCACCACAAAGAGATGGTTTCCAATTGACCCGAAAAATCTTTGTCCTTCCAGCCAATCCGACCGCGCTCGATCCGGTTACAAAGCGGAAGGTGACAGTTTGTAACCTCTTTGCCAATTATGAGCAATCAATAGCTGATATCGTTCGACTACTTGATGAGAAATACCAGAACGTGGTCAGTGCCCTCCTTGAGGAAAGGCTGATTCAGGAACGGAGGAAAGAACCCCGGGAATCAGCACTTCAATCCCGCAGCTTCGCCACCTGGCACTGAAACATCAGCCGCGGATGAACCCAGATCAACACAGATCTGTCAGTGTCGCCAGAGAGTACAGACGAGACGCTTAGTTCCGGCGAATTGCGGTCAAGCCTATTGGCAAGCATCTCCAACTCTAAGAACCTCTGTTCTAATTCGTTGCAGACTTCAAAAAAGACTCCGGTGATCTTCTCGGTCAGCTCCGCATTCTTTAATCCGCGTTTATCCGCGTTCCTCTGCGGCCGCTTCCTCTGTCTGGCTAGAAGTGAAATTAGCTAAAGCCCGGAAGGTCGCGCCGAAAAACGCAGCTAGCAAGAGGGAGCTAATGTCCGGAAGGCGGCGATGAAGGGGGAACAGGTTGCCGGGCCACAAACCGCTCCGCCAACCAGTTGGTGTGGCTTCCGTAACCGCTCAGCCCCGCGCTGCCCAGAGCCAAGAATATGAAGATCAAGAAAGCCAGCAAACCCAAGACAGGGATCATCTGCAGAAGTGTGATCAAGACGGCGCCGACAAGTACTGCAACCAGCGAACTGCTCTCCTGCACCAGGCTTCTGCCCAGCCAGGAACTCGTCCCAGTGTAACCCACCAGGAGAGTGATCACCAGACCCATGCTCACCAGGATCCACACGATTGGCATTAAAGGGCCCATTTGGGACGAGACAATGAGCAGGATGATGGTGCTAATCATTAAACCTATGCCCGTCAGGAACGCCGGGCCAGCATGTTCACGCAGTGTGCCGGCAATGATCTCCACGCGTCGCTCTCCCGTAACGAAATAAGAGAGTACTACGAGCACCAGATTGCCAATGGCAATCGCCACAACTATCATCAGCAGCAGCCGGCCCAGACCAGGCAAAGAGACAACTTCGCCACCAATGCTGGCTGACGGATCACGCTCGACGCGACCGGCAACAGCAACCGCGTCCCCCTCCAGTTTTGCTCCTGGCCCCAGCCGAATATTCCCACCAATGCTTACAGCGTCTGAGGTGGCCATACCGCTGATTTCAATCCCACCGCCAATCGCCACAGCGTTGCCATTGAGGTTGCCACGAACGTAGATGGAACAACCCAGGCAAACGGCGTCACTAACTTCTTCTCCATCCTCGATGACTATGTCGTGAAAAAATCGTACAGGCTCGGAGTGTTCTCCTCCCCACAGCCTGGCTGGCACCGATAGGAGAATCAGAAAAACCACCAAGCGAGCAACGCTCATTAGGCACACTCCCTGCCAGGCACGGCAATTCCCTCCCTCACGGTTGGGCTACTGATATCGTTGTCTCTCATCTATCGGTAGATCCCAGAGCTCCGCTGGCTCAGGTTTACCTGTTTGCACCCGAGGCAACCCGCCGCCCATGATCCCTTCGTCAAAGCGACTGTCCCTGCGCTCAAGCCACGGGGTTCCGGGGAATCATATTATGCGTCATTCAAACAACCGGATCTTTTATGGCGACACCCACAATATGAGGCCCCACGATCGGAAGAGGGACACGGAAACGCTGGAAATTAATGCAGCCAAAACCAGCGCTTTCTATGACACTCAACGTTTCGCGGTCTGGGCAACAGCCGTTGACAACAACTTTCCAGACAGGACGGAGCCAATGTTGTACCTGTCGAAGCCAGGTCCCAAGGGGAGCGGCCACATGCTCCATGAAAAGAAAGCGGCCGCCCGGCTTAAGTACCCGCAAGATCTCTTGCAGCACACGGGCTGGGCTATCCACTGAACAAAGAACAAGCGTGCTGACGACAGCATCCATGCTACCGTCTTGCATTTCCAGTTGCTCTGCGTTTCCACTGCGGAGATCAATGTCAAAGTGAAGGCTCTCTGCCTGTTTCTTCAGATAGAGATGCATAGCCAGATTTCGTTCGATGCCAATCCAGCGAATACCTGTTGGATAATAGCGAAGATTAATCCCCGTTCCTGGCCCTATCTCCAGAACATCGCCGTGCAAATCGGCAAAGAGGACACGCTTGCGGTCGGCGACAACTTGATCGTACTTGGCGATTCCGCGGGAAAGTAGCCAGGCAAAAACCTGGTCGTACCATCCTGCATGGCCTGGCTTCGGGCCTGCAGAACAGCACTGGTCAAACGTCATCCGCTGCCACCTGTGCCGTCTATTTAAAATAGATCATCAGTCGAAAGGAATTTCCCCTGCCCGCGTCGGCCCTACCCTACTGTTCAAGGACTGTCGGAACAGCTCCTCGCTGGGCCGCCAGGCACACACGCTTAGGGCCAGGTGCCGAAGCGGCGGGGTTGAGGTGTTGACTCCCGACGTTCTTTCCTCCGTTCCTGGATCAGCCTTTCCTCGAGGAGAACATTGACCACGCTTTCGTATTTTTCGTCAAGCAGTCGAACGATGTCAATTATTGATTGCTGATAATTGGCAAACAGGTTACAAATCGTCATCTTCCGCTTTGTGACCGGGTCCAGCGACGTCGGGTTAGCGGGAAGGACAAAGACCTTTCGGGTTAATTGGAAACCCTCTCTTTGTGGTTCGTCGATCCATTGCATCGTGATTCACCTCATTTTTGGATGCTGGAACAGCCGTTTTGCCAGAATCTTATGAATAACTCGTGCTGCTTAAAAAGTGATATAGAAACAACGATTCGGACTGAAGTGAAGAACAACTCGTGGGACGGTTCGGGCCCCTGCCCCTGCCACTCATCCCGAACGCGCGTCAGCCAGGGCTCCGTTCTTAGACGGCTGGCTTATGAACCAACCAGGGGAGAGGGGATTTCCCGATCCGACGAAGCGTTTCCCCAATACGTTCAGGGGTGCTCCAATTACACCAAAGGACTCCACTAAGTTCAATTACCGCGACCTGCTTGCGAACGCAGGTCAGCAGACCTGAGCAGAAATTGCCATAGGGCATCACTTCATACTCCGCCTCCAGAACGGCTTCCTCGTTCGAGGTGCCGATGGCTTGCTGGTATCTCTCGAACAATGGCATGATTTCCGGAATGTGTTGCCACCCCATCGCCCACAAGGTTTCCAGCCTGGCTACCAGGATTGACGTATTCCATAGGGCCCCGGCCGGCATGCCCCTGCCCATGTTTGCGTTTGCTTTTTCCAGGAAGGCCGCTACTGCTTGGACACGATGTCCATCAATCCAACCCAGATGCGGACCCAGTAGAATCCAGTCATGCTCCTGGTCCAACCGCTCCGGCGAAATTCCCAGCAAAAAAAGCCAATTTTTCAACTGTTGCGCGGCCACCACCGCACTGCGGACCAAATTAATAAACCGTTCTTCAGGATGGATGAAATGGTCTGGTGGGTAAAGCACCACTGTAGCTTCCGGGTCATGCGCCCGCACATAAGTTAGCCCCAGGAATACTTCAGCCACCGTGCCGCGGTTGGCAGGCTGCAAAATCAACTTCCCAGGCCTGCTATCCGCTAGCTGCGCCAGGGCCTCCCAGCGGTGGGCTCCAGCCGCGATTGTTACCTTGTGCTCTGGGTCAGAGAGCCGGTCGGACCGGTCCAACGTGTGCTGCAGCATGGATCGCGTACCGCTAA
>QHZP01000795.1 GCA_003224715.1 Acidobacteriota bacterium
CCCAGCCCGTGGTCCAATCCGATTTCACTCACCCAATGCTTCCCATCCAACGAGGGAACTTGGCTGAACGCATCCGTGCCATAGTAGAAGCTCCCACCATATTCCAGTTGCATTCCGGTGTATCCCTGATAGATCAGACCGAAGCTTCCATGGAGCACTGTTTTGTTATCCAGCGCATAGGACACACCTACCCGAGGCTGCAGAAATCCCCAGGGGGAATCAAACAAGGTGCTGCGAGGATATTCCGGGCTGTCGATCAAGGCCTGGCGTCCGTTGACTCCCTGGGTGATCCAGGTAGGCTGAGGCACACTACCAGCCTCCGGAACCGCGGCGGTTACTTGGTCCCAGCTCCAACCCGCATTAGGAGTCAGAACGTTCTTGGCGTTCACATCAAAAATCGTTCCATAACGATACCGAACGCAAGCCGAGTTGCACCGTCAACTTGGTGTTGACCTTCCAGTCGTCCATAAGAAAAGCGGATTGGCCCTGGTTGTACGGGGAGATCAGGAAGTTCCCCCATTGATAGAAGCTGGACGAGCCAAGCATGATTTCGGCCAGCGGATGGCCCGTCAGGCCGTCGTTATTGTCCCAAAACTGGTTGGATCCTCCACCGGTGTATAGCGCCACGGCACCGCTGAGGTCGCCGCCATTTTCAATCGAAAGCGAATAGTAATGCTGATATCCCGCCTTGAGGGTATGCCGGTTCCACACCTTACTGTACGCGAAGTTGGCGTTGTAAATATGGTTGGTAAACTGATCAAAAAACCCTCCGCCAACCGGCGTATAGTAGCCAGCCTGGAGCCCGGGCGGGACATGCTTGCTGAACCGCTGGCCGCTTGAGAAGAGAACAGGGTCAAAAGGCCATTGATCGGTATCGATGCTGCCATCACCGTAAGTGCCAAGGTTAGTGGCCAATTTGGCCACGGACCCGCCTAGTCTCATTTCGAAGACCGAGGTCGAGGATGGAGTCCAGGTGTAGTTCAAACCGAACTGCCAGTCGTTGTCGTAGCTCGACTGGCCCGTTGCAAGTTGAAAGGGCGCCGGATCGATATTGTTCGCGCGATAATGCGACACGCGTGCCTGCAGGCGGTGGCGATCGTTGAAGTTGTGATCGAGGCGGAATGATTCCCGATCTGATGGCCGCCTCAGACTCACCAATGCATAGTAATTGTTTTGCGCCGAAGTATTGGCGTCTGGAGCATGGTTTGCGTCGGGCCACAAACTGGCGTAGTAGGGCCACAGGGCCACCTGCTTTCCCTGGGGAATGACGGCGCCGGCGTATTCCGGATGAACGAAGTTGCCTTGAGAGTCTGTGGTTCCATCAAACATGTCAAAGATCCGGGCATAGACTGGTTGGCCATTTTGCTCGTTGATGATGCTCTTGGAAAAGTCGCCCCGCTTTTCGTCAGGAGTGGGTACCGAGGCCGTCTTCAGGCTGCTCGACGAGTACCGCTCGGCCTCCCAGGCGAAGAAGAAGAACGTCTTGTCCTTCCCCTTATAGACTTTTGGAATGCTCAGAGGCCCGCCGACCGCCAGCCCGTAATTGTTTTGATGGAAGGGCTGCTTTTCAACACCCAGAGCATTGTTGTTCCAGCTATTGGAGTTCAGGTTGTGATTTCGGCCATAGTAAAACAGACGCCCGTGGTAGTCGTTGGTGCCACTTTGGGTGGAGATTGAGATAACGCCGCCTGAATAACGGCCTACGTCTGCGGTCAGCACCCCTGTCTGCACCTTGAATTCACCCACCGCATCCGGAGAAGGGATGGCGCGATTCGTAGAATTGATCTCAGCATCCTGGACCATTGTGCCATCCACGGTAATGGCTGTTCCAGAGTAGGAGGTGCCGGCAATGGCGACGTCATAGTCAGCCCCACCCTCGCCTGCTTTGCGGGGACCCAGTCCCTGGACCGCTGGCGTGACGCGCGTCAAGTCCAAGGTGCTCCTGGAGAGTTGAGGCAAAGCCGTGATCATGGAGTTGTCCAAGGTCGTCGAGTAGGTAGAATCGTCTGTGGTGAGGACCACCGCCGACGCTGTGACGTCTACCGTGGTTTGAACTTCGCCTGGTTCCAAGGTGAAATTTTGAGAAAGGCGATCCCCGATTCTCAGCGTGAGATTTGATTGCACTAGTGTTTTGAAGCCCTCTTTCGACACTGTGATCTTGTAGGGACCCGGCACCAGTTGCGGGAGAACGTAGACGCCTGCCTCATTCGAAATCGTCGGATACTCCACGTTAGTCGCTGTGTTGGTGGCTTTAACCGAGGCCGCCGGCACCGAA
>QHZP01000179.1 GCA_003224715.1 Acidobacteriota bacterium
GATATGGGCGTTCGATCCTCCTCCGCCAAACGACGAAATACCGGCTCGTCTCGGATATTCCTTGGTTTCTCCATTGACCTCAATCACACATCGTTTCCACTCCATGAGCTCTTGCTGGACTACAAAGGGAGTTTTTGGAAAATTAATATTCGGGTTCAATTCTTTCGCATGCAAGCTTGGAACGAGCTTTTGGTGTTTCATTTGCAGCACAACTTTAGTCACTCCTGCAATCCCGGCAGCGGCTTCCAAATGACCAATATTTGATTTTGTAGAACCAATCGCACAGAACGCTGTGTCTTGAGTATCCTTTCGGAATGCCTGAGTAAGCCCGGTAATTTCTATTGGATCGCCAAGTTCTGTACCCGTTCCATGCGCTTCGATACAATTGATTGTTCGCGCATTGACCCCGGCTTTGTCCATTGCCTCTCGAATGAGCTCGCCTTGGGCTGTTGGATTCGGGACCGTATATCCATTGGTTTTGCCCCCATGATTAATGCTAGTGCCTTTGATGACAGCATAAATATGATCGTCTTCTTTTATCGCCTGGGACAAGCGTTTCAGCAAAACAATACCGACGCCTTCGCCAGGGACAAATCCATTTCCCCCTAATCCAAAACTTTTGCATTGCCCGTCCGTCGAAAGCATTCGCTGTGCACAAAGTTCGAAAAAGCTCGCCGGATGAGAATACAGATTAACCCCACCTGCAATCGCCATTTCACATTCTCCCCGGTGCAGATGTTCACATGCTTCATGAATCGCCGTTAACGAAGAGGAACACATCGTATCGATAGGCATGCTGGGACCGTGTAAATTCAATACATAGGAAATGCGATTCGCCACCGAGCTAAACGAAGTGTAGGGACGGACTGTTTCGCCCTGTTTCCATAAATCAGGACCATACAAACTATATCCCGCTCTGGTAATTCCCGCGAAAACACCGATTCGGCCATTATGCTGTGTTGAAAGCTGTTCCTTCGTGTAGCCTGCATCCTCCAATACTTCCCAGCAGGACTCTAAAAATAATCGTTCCTGAGGATCCATATTGACCGCTTCCCGGGGCGATATGTTGAAAAAAGACGAATCAAAATTCGCAAATCCGTCGACAAAACCACCCCATTTGCTATAGCTTTTACCCCGTAAAACAGCTTCGTGTGGATCTGGGTGAAAAAATCCTTCCAACGGCCAACGCGTTGCCGGTATTTCGGTAATACAATTTTTGCCTGTCTTCAGATTCTCCCAATACCCTTTTAAATTCTTTGCCTGCGGATAGCGTCCACTGATACCGATGATGGCAATCGGTTCTCGGACGCTAGGGTTTGGCGCCATATCAGGCAAAGAATGTCTTTCCGTTTTTTGCGGTTTTACGGTCAGCCCCTGATCTTCCAGCCCGGTCCATTGAATGCACTTCTGCGGATGGGATTTTATAAAATATTCCGCCAACGTTCCTAAGGTTTGATATTCATAAAATAACGTTTTTGACAATTCTCCGAAGACACAGCCAAGTTCGCGATTGAGTTGAGTGATAATGATGGAATCAATCCCATAACTTTCCAAAGGCTCGTCCGAATTAATTTGGGCAATACTTAATTTAAAAATTTTTCCGAGGAGAAGCTTGAGTTGATGCAAGGTTTTTTCTTGAAGCAGGCTTGGTTCTATTTCTGCGTTGGATGTGATCGTTGGATCGGCAATTGGTAAATCCCCTGCCGCCACCATCACCTGATTCTGACCTGAGGCTAGGCCTTGATACAAGGTCCGGATGTCTTCCTCTCGCCACATCGGCCAATGGATTGATAACGTTTGACCTTGGCGTTGTTTGGTAGCCACCAGGTGATGACGATATCTCGCATACGCATCCATAACTGTGTTAGCCATAACGGAGTCCACCTCATCGACATTGTCCAACCCTTCCATCGCAGAGGAAAAGAATATAAAAAAGTCGAGCGGCAGATTCTTGCTGGCTTCATCCAGATTTACGAGTCCGGTGATCTGGGATGCTAAGACTTCCTGGAACTCATCTTGAGTTTTCTTGAGGATGACGTTGTCTTGGTTTACTCCGACGTCATGAATGATGCCATCCAGGTCTCCAAACTCCTCCTGAATACCTTGAATTAAATTTCTAACCGCCTTCTTTTCCGTCACATCGACTGGTTTGTACGCAATTTTGAAACGCGCGGTCTCTAATGCCTTAAGTTGGACTTGCTTTTCCTGGCTAAGGCGCGATCGCCCTGTAAGAATCACCGTCGCATGTTTGACTTGTTGCGCAATTTCCTTGGCCAAAATAAATCCTCGTTCCTCTGCTCCTGCGGTGATGAGATAGATACCTTCCTCTTTCCACGGAATACCCACTTCTTCGTCGGAAATGTTAACTTCACACCAACTCGCAACCCAGCGTTTGTCGTCTTGATAACGGATTCGGGTTTCCATCGGGCTGCGGCTGTTTTCCTTAAGTTTTTCCAGGATGCTTTCTGCATCTTCCTTTACGTCCACTTCAATGACCTGCCCAATAATTTTAGGATTCTCCTTTTGAACCGTTTTCAAAAGACCCGAGAGTCCGGAAAAAAGTTGCTGCTCATTTCTATTAGAAACCACGATCTGAATCAGGACATCACCTTGTGTTTTATCTTTTAGGATCTCTTGGATTTCTTCGAACACCCGGGCGGCATAGGATTGAAATCGCTGCTCAATACCTTCCGGTTTGGCCCTAAAAGTCAGGCATCTCACCCCTTTCAATTGGCTTTCAATAGTTTCCTGCGCGATGTCACTCACCTCACAGAATATCACCACATGCCGGGCATAGGCAGCGTCGGAAGCGTCCCCCGGAATCGCTTGTTCTTTCCAGTAAGGTTGGAGTATCCGTGTCCCGACAGTTGGCTCCGCTACCTCGGGTATAACTCGCTTTTCCCGCGTTGCCTCTCGCTCCTCGCCTTGTGCCGCACGTACCCAATAGCGTTCCGTCGCAAAAGGATAGGTAGGCAATGACATCCTTAGAAGTGTTTTTCCTTGATGAAGTGACTCCCAGGGAATTTTTCCTCCCTGTTTCCAATGGTGTGCAAGTTTTTCGAAATTATTTTCGGCCAATAAGACTTGCAACTCAGTTTCGTCTGCCTTGCCGGAAAGCAAATTTCTAGTCCCAGTATTTTCTCTGTTTGCAGAACTCAGATAGTTCTTCAAACTCCGGATGAGTTCTTCTCTGTTTTTCACGACCATCGCTTCTCGAAATTCCATCGCTTCGCGTCCGACCTGAAGCGTGTAAGCAAAATTCTCTAGCGGAAGCTCCTTTTGAATTTCGATAAACTCAAACATTTGCAGGGCGACGGCATGCAATCGGTCCGGGCTTTTAGCCGAAAACACCACAATTTGCGGCGAGGTTGTGGCATGGATCGCGGTTAATGCGGCCTTGGGTTGATATTCTTCAATTAATAAATGAGCATTATTTCCCCCTAAGCCGTAAGAATGCAAACCGGCTAAACGCGGTGTATCCTCTGGTTGCCAAGGCTCCGTTTTCGTCGCCAGCCGGCAAGGCTGATTTTCCGTATCGAGGTCAGGATGGATTTCCGTAAAATTGAGAATTTTATGAATGGTGTGGGTTTGAAAACTGCGAATGATTTTAAATAATGCCCCCAAGGCGGATGTCGAATGCATATGCCCTGTCATGGGCTTGAGGGTACTGATCCGGCATGTTCCCGGAGTCAATGTGACGCCGTGCTCTTTGGCTAAGGCTTGCAAGGCCCAATTACAGGCTTTCCATTCTTCAACGTCGGCAACAGGATTTCCCATCCCCTGGGCTTCGATGTAGTGTATCTTTCGCGGATCCACTTCCACTTGCCGGTAACACGTTTGAATCAATTCGGCATGCGCTGCCGTGTTGGGATACGCAATCGACATGCCGGCTTTTCCGTTGTAATTCACGGCGGTATTTTTAATCACCGCATAAATATGATCGCCATCCGCTTCTGCGCGAGATAAGGGTTTTAAAAATACGGAGGCAACACCTTCCGCCCGAAGAAACCCGTTGGCGTTCCTGCCGAAAGAATTTACGGAATGAGTCGGGCTCATTTGCCCCGTGCTGGATAGACCGATGAAGACATCCGGTCGCAAAAGAAGGTTAGCCGCTCCCACAATCGCCTGTGCGATTTCGCCGGAACGCAACGCACAAACGGCCCGATGCATCGCAACGGCGCCGCCAGAACACATGGTGTTCACCAATTCACTGGGACCGCGAAAATCAAAGAAATAAGAGATCCGGTTAGCCAGCATACTTTCGTGGTGGCCGAATCCGGTTGCATCAACTCCCAATTCCCTCAGGATTTGCAAGTATTCGTTGTATTCGGCACCGATAAAGACACCGGTTTTGCTTTGCTTCAATGACGCCGGTGCATAACCGGCATCTTCCAAACAATGATAGACGGACATCAACAACAAACGTTGCCTCGGATCCATCACTTCCGCCTCGACGGGCAAAATGTTGAAAAACTGCGGATCGAACTCTCCAATCTTGGGAATGAATCCGCCCCATTTGGTATGGCTTTTGGTCGGGTCTTTGCCGGTAGGATCATAAATCTTTTCCCAATCAAACCGGTTCTTGGGAATCTCCTCAATCAAAGAGATGTCTTCGTCCAGTGCCTTCCAAAATTCATGGACCGACATGCTTTTGGGAAAGTAACCGGACAAACCAATCACGGCAATGGGCTCTAATAAAGAGCTAGATGGCTTTTGAAAGAAAGGCATCTTTGATGATGGCCCATGCAATTGCTCTATAATCTTTTGGCGTTTTTCTGCATCATTCATCATAATCTTCCTATCAGTAGTGTCCGGTTAAAGGTCGAATAATTCCAATTGATTGGTGAAATCGACCTCTTCCGGAGCAGGTGAATTCGGTGAGAAGGCCTGTAAAATGGGCATTTTTTCAAAAAGGGACACGCTCAAGACCTGTAGAATCTCTTAGAGCTTGGTATCCACTTGCAACTGTTTTTTGACGATGGCGACCAAGACATAGACGGATGGCGACCCAAATCTGCGTTTTGACGGCGTTCTCCGAAATTCCGAAAAATGCTTTGATCCGCAAGTGTTGTTTGATCCTCTTGAAGAAGAGTTCGATCTGCCAGCGACACTGATACAGTCGGGCGATCTGAGAGGCAGGCAGAAGGAAATTGTTGGTCAAGAAAATCAGACGCTGGGGATGCTGAAGATCCTGGTAACGGATGCGGCGCAGGTGATCGGGATAACCGCGGAGAGGATAAAAACTCTGCAGCCGAATGGTCTGATCGCAAATCACTCCGGTGGCGGATTCCACCCGATGAGAATAGAGCCGTCGAAAGCGGAAATTGCGACGGGCCCGGGTAATGAAGAAAGCCGGAGCCCGATGAATGCGGTGAAGGCGAACCGAAGTCCAGATAAGCTCGATCGAAGATGTAAATGGCTCCCGGTTCGAAAGACAACCGGTCCAGGATGTTGACATCGTGCAGACGAGCCGGGGTCACAAAGACCGTTTGGGGGAGATTGCCTTTCAGGTCGAGTAGGGCATCTTGATCGCGGCTTCTTAATGGCGAAATCGGGCCCAGGGGAACAAACTCAAGCAGAGCTCGATGATGGTCGAATCCAAAGCGTAAGCGGCTTGCTCCAGCTCGACGCCGAACGATTCCTGGGCATAGAGGGGCTTGGCTTGTTGGATGAGCACGGCAGCGAAATCGGAGAAAATGCGCCAGTCGCGTTTTTCGTTGGCCTCGGCTAAGGTGCTGCGAGCCGTAGAACCGCGAAAACCCGCGTGGTATAGCCTTGGGCCCAAGGTCTTCAGACAGGTCACCGTGTGGCGCAAACTCTCGCGGCCCGTCAACTGGGCAAAGGCCATGGCTAGAAACTGGTCGTAACAACTGAGCTGACGAATGCGATAATTGCCTTGATAGCGCTGGACGCAACTGAGCAAACACGGTGCGGCCTTCGTTCAAGATCCACCTCTCGGCTGAAAAATTCACCGAAAGTATGGAAAAAGACCCCTCTCAGTTGAAATCGAAAAATGGAAAAATCAAATCTAACCCCACTGCCATTGTGCGATTGGCAGGAATTGAAAATTCTTTAACCGGACACTACTGTCTTCCTATAAGTAATCTGAGATGAGTTTTCTTAAATAGGGCAATGAATCTTTCACAGTAGAATAATCCACCCCAAAATCCACCAAACAGGCAATATCAGTGACGCCAATTTGGATGGCCTGATCCACAATATTCTTTCCATCCTCAACGGTTCCAAAAATGGCGGCCGTTTTAAAATAGCGTTGGTAGGCATAATCCAACATCTTAGCCTTCTCAGATTCCCCAATTTCAACCGAACCCTTAACTTTTAAATCCACCGCGGCTTTGACATGAGAATTGAGCGAACTCTTGATATATTCCTTGAAAGGCTTTTCGACCGCATTTTGTACGGTTTCCATCTTTGCGTGCAGGAACGTGTGCAACATTAACGAAACGATTCCCGTATCTGGGTCATAACCCGCTTCTTTCCGTCCCTGCCGATACAGCGCAATCTTTTTTCCCATGGCTTCTAAGTTAATTCCATACAACATTGTAAAAATGTTATAGCCTTGTCGGCCGGCATAGCTAAAGGCCTCATCATTTTGAAACACCAAGAGCCACACATTGAGTTCCTTTTGGATCGGACGCGGATAAACCGTGATGGGAATTTCCTCTCCGCCGGGTCCGGGAAACGATACCGTTTCTCCCCGCCATAATTTTTGAATGATCGGAATTCTCTCGGCACAGATCTTTTGCCGATTTGCATAAGTCAACGGCGAAACAATAAAATCCGGTTTATTCCATCCGGATCCAAATCCCAAATCCACCCGTCCCCCGGACAAAATGTCATTCATGGCCCACCATTCCACAACTTCCGCAGGATGGTGCAGAGGCAAACTGATCCCTGCCGTCCGAAATCGAATACGGTTTGTTTGCGGGATCAGATAGGACGCGATGATCGCCGAATTCGCATAGATAGCGCCGAATTCATAAAAATGCCGCTCCGGAATATAGACAGCCGTGAAGCCTTCGCGATCCGCAAAGAGCGTAATGTCGCGC
>QHZP01000796.1:0-1281 GCA_003224715.1 Acidobacteriota bacterium
TCTAACGCACTCAGCTAACAGTCCGGAGCCATGAGAAAACTGAGAGTCTTGTGTATCCTCCTATTGTTCTCTCTGATCTCTTCTGCCGCGTTGGCTTCACGTCGAACGGTGAAACTTTCGGTTGAGCCCTCTAACCCCTTCCTCTTTGGTAAGGGAGCGCGTCAACCGCTGGTTGCGGTGGTTCATTATTCGGACGGAACTGAAGAGGAAGTCACGTCACCCTTGAGTTTTGTCTCGGAAAAAACGTCTGTCGTCGCCGTGGACTCCAATGGAATAGTGCACGCTCAGGGAAATGGTGTGGCTCGGATTCGAGTGAATTATCGCGACCTTCAAGCCTCGACGATTGCGTTAGTGCAGCGCGCAGAGAACCCGCTGCCACCGAGCTTCGGGGCTGACGTCTTGCCGGTGCTCACCAAAATCGGCTGTAACAGCGGGGCTTGCCATGGCGCCCTTAATGGGCAAAACGGTTTCAAGCTCTCCTTGTTTGGCTACGAGCCGGCCGCTGATTACGAAATGATCGTCCAGAAACACGAGGGTCGGCGGCTTAACTTGTCCGAACCAGAAAAGAGCCTGCTCCTATTGAAGCCGACTTTTCAGGTCATGCATGGGGGTGGTCAACTGCTGGTGCAAGGATCGGCAGAATACAATACGCTGGTGAACTGGATCCGCTCAGGGGCAAAGCGGGTGCCGGAGCAAGAGAGACAGATGGTTTCTCTACGGGTGTTTCCAGCCAGCAGCGTGCTTTACGGCAGAAACGCCAGCCGGCACTTACTGGTGACGGCCCGCTACTCCGACGGAACGGAGGGCGATGTCACGAGTCGTGTGAAATTTCAGTCCAATGACGATAACACCGTCTCGGTCAATCGCGAGGGAGTGGTTACCGCTTTGCGAGGTGGCGAAACGGCCATTGTGGTGCGCGGCCCTGGAGTGGCGGCGGCAGCCAAGATCGGCGTGGTCATTGAGAAACGATCCATGCCGGAAATCCAGGCGAATAACTTCATCGACCAGCACGTCTTTGCCAAGCTCAAGAGCCTGCAGCTTCCCCCTTCGGAATTGGCCGATGACGCCACCTTTCTCCGCAGGGTCTTTCTTGATGTTATCGGGCTCCTTCCAACTTCTGAGGAAGCCCGTCGTTTCCTGGCTGACAAGGATCCTGCGAAACGAACCAAACTGGTAGCTGAACTTCTCGAGCGGCCTGAGTATGCTGATTTCTGGGCGGGCTACTGGGGTGACCGCCTCCAGAACAGTGTTCAGTTGCTCTATGAGAAAGGCCCGCAAAAT
>QHZP01000796.1:1313-1794 GCA_003224715.1 Acidobacteriota bacterium
GCAAAAACATGGCCTATGATCAGTTCGTGCGGAGGCTTCTGACCGACTCTGGAAATATGTATGACTTCACGCGCGGCACCAGCTACTATCCGCTCATCAAGAAACCTGAAGACATGGCGGCCGTAACGAGTCAATTATTTCTGGGCGTGAAGATCGAATGCGCTCGTTGCCATAATCATCCCTTCGAGAGGTGGACCAGGAGCGATTTCAGGGGCATGGCGGCTTTTTTCTCCCAGATCCGCTATAAGAACAGCGGTCCCCGTCACAACGAGTATATTCTGTACCTGGATTTCCAGCGGCAATTCGAGGATGCTGACACCAAGGAAGTTTACTGGCCCAGGCCGCTTCATGGGAAAGCGTTGGTGCCGGATGAGTGGACGGACCGACGCGAGTTGCTGGCAGAGTGGATGACTTCACCCGGCAATCCTTTTTTTGCCAAAACCATTGTGAACCGCATGTGGAGTTGCTTCATGGGCCGAGG
>QHZP01000180.1:0-10837 GCA_003224715.1 Acidobacteriota bacterium
CGGCCGCCGCGCCTTTCGATTGATTGGGAACACGGCAAAGCCGGGCACTTGAATGCGGTGATAGGCGAGGATCTTTTTGGAAAGCGCTTTATCATGTGCCAGGGTCAATCCGCGCGGATTGCAGCCCGTGTACGGCTGTTTCATCAGCTCAAGGTAGCTGACCACGTGCTGATCATAGACGGCATAGCCATGGAATTCCTCAAGCAGATTAAATGCGATGTGAGGCTTATGCTCTTCAAGAGCCTTCCGAATGACCCCCAGGTCGCTGTAAAGACCAATAGGATAGACCTCATGACCCATGCTCTTGAGCGTTGAGATGACGTCATACTCGGTCCTCCAAGGCTGTATTTGCTTGTCGCTCAGGCCTTCGGTCGTTTCGGGTGGGACCAGGTCCTCGTGAACTAGCACTAGCACGCGGAGTCTTCTTGTGTTTTTGGAGCTCATACCGCAATCCGATAATAACCTGAGTGCACGACGTTCATGGTCTGAACGGTCAGCATGATCATAACTTGTCGTTTGGCCTGATTTTCCGGAACCGCCATTTTCAATTTCAATTGCTGGCAACGCTCGATCATGTCCTGCAGTACATGGTTGATCGTGTACGGATGGACTCCCGTCCCCTCAGCCACTACTTGACACAATTCCTGACGAACCCGCCGGAGAAAACCGGCGGCGGTCGGGCTCCAAACCTGACGCGGCTTTTGGGAGAAGATGCGACGCAGATCGCGGTCGTAAAAAGCCGGCCATTCAAATGCATAATGTTGACGCTTACACCGATAATGCTCATGCAAGGTCTTCTTGACTTGGGATAGTGGTTCCACCCTGCTGCGGAGCTGGTTCTTGGGCGACACTCCAACCAGCTCCTTCATCAAGTAGTCGATATATTCGAGCTTGCGCAGCGCAGGCCACCCCTGGTATCTCTGGCGCCACCGTGAGCCAGGTGTCAGCCAGACAGCAAATGTTTCAGCAAAATCCTCTGCCGGATGGGCCTGGGCATACCAGGCCTCCAGATGCAAAACATAATTGCGGCTATTGGGCTTGGGCTTGTAGGAGTCGGGATAAGGCTGGGTAAACGATCCAAACAACTCGAGCCAACGCCGCCTGAAATGAAGACGAAACGCTGTGTCCAGAGCATGACCGGCCTCATGTCGCAATATGCGCATACATTCGAGGTCGGTGCCGCCTTCAACCTCGATCATCTGTTTCCGCTCCAGCTTGACCAAGCGGGGGTGCGCCAGGTAAAACGGAATGGCAAAGCCCGGCACACCGTCGGGGGAGAACCATTCCTCGGATAGCCAGACATGCGGCTNAGCTCCTGGTACAGGCGTTTGAGACGGAACTCTAGAGGCGTGCCCTTAATATGTAAAGGTAAATCGCATAGACGAAAATCGAGCAGTTGCTCATCTGTCAAGCGATGCCATTTAATTCCAAAACTCACTCCTTTATACCCCTTCGAGAAGCCCCCTCCACCGACACTCCTATATCAGTATCTTCCCATTCTAGATGCCTCTCCCTTTTTATCTGGACAGAATGTTTGCCCGTTTCCGTCCCTTCCGGAGTTCGGGAACTGGATTGCAACTTCAAAATACAACGCTGCCGGTGAGTGTTCCAAATGAAGTTGTCCAGGGTCCGGCGTCGCTGACGTGTTGAAATTGTCACTCAGCTCGACAAGATCGGTCAACAGATAATAGGATTCAAGAGGAGCTCGTTTACTAGGTCGAGCCGATCTGGACCAGATGGCGCGTGCCGTGCACGCAAAACTAGCGTGGGATCCTCCTGGTCTAAGATCTCTTTGCCGCCGGCGCTAGCAGCTACAGTCTGCCCGTTAGTTCTTCTATCCCGGGTCGTTTCTTTTATCTCGAACGTCGCCAGGATCAACTGACTGTGTAGGAACAACGCCGTTGCACTCTCGGTTTGGGTGCTTTCTGCCTGCGACACCGCTGGGACGTTGGAAAATCATTGCCACGAATAGGAAAAAAAATTCCTTTGCCTAGAACACGGATCGTCACGCTAGCTTGTCATCTTGGTCTAATTTACCTGAATTCAGACAATTGAAGAGAGATTTTGTTTCCGGTGAAATGCTGGATGATTGGCCAGAGATATGCTGGATACCTGTCGTCAGGCGGAACCGACACCAAACAAGAAAGCCTTAGGTTAAATAAACTCTTAGGGCAATCAGTGTCCCAAAACTAAGACCAGTTCGATGGCAGCGTCAATTGGACGGTAACGAAATGAGTGAGCTGAATCTTGCGAGGAATGATCTCAACTGTAAGAAACGACTTCTATGACTAACCTCATCACGGAGCCGATTCGAGTTCTGCTCATTGATGGCCACGCGGTCGTGCCGGCAGGCTTACGTCTGCTCATCGAAAGCGCGACGGGGTTGAAGTTGGTCGGGGAAGCCGGGAATCGGACTGAGGCGCTGGCCATGGCCGCCCAGGAGCAACCCGAAATTATCCTGCTTGACCTCGATGTGAACCGCGATAGTGGATTAGACTTCCTGCCCGAACTACTCTCGGTTGCCAACGGAGCACGAGTGATCATACTCACCGGGGGCCGTGACTCCGAAGCCCATCGCAGCGCTATAAATCTGGCCGCCCTGGGTTTGCTACCCGGTGAAAAAGCCCGCGCCGTACTGACCGAAAAGTCCCGAACGAAGGAGAACAAGAAGACAGACCCCGAAGTAGCCAAGATCGCCACTCTTAGCAAGCGTGAGCGTGAGGTCATTGCCCTTGTGGGAGCGGGACTCAGGAGTAAACAGATCGCCGAGCGTCTTTTCATCAGCGAGATAACAGTACGCCATCATCTAACATCGATTTTTAGCAAACTTGATGTAGCGGATCGCTTCGAGCTCATAATTTATGCCTATCGATGCAAGCTGGCCCATCCACCCAGCAGCACCTCGCCTGACCAAACACACGCCTCGTAGAGTCAGCATCTCATTAAGACCCCAAGTCTAGCCTGAAGATTCCATCTATCTAGTTTCTGTCGCGAAATGCTCCAGGTGGAGCGGGCGTTCCTGCGCACGCCTGTTGAACGCGCGACAGAGCGCGCGTTCCACCCGAGCTTGACACCGACTGGCAGAGCGGGGAATAAGGCCAGTTTCGCGACAGAAACTATCTAGGTCTGTAACCGCGGATTTCGTGACTAACCACGTCTGCTGGGAAAAGGCACAAATGTGCCGGTTCTATGGCTGAATCTTGCCCACAACTAGCTCAGAAATGGTCGAAATAGACCATCAAAATGGGAGCCCATTCCGATGCGGCGAGGACGCAAGTGAGGTAAGGTTATGCGCAAGACCGAAGCTCAGTTCTTTTCCTGCGAACGGATATTGCCGGCCAGGTCTTCACGGCCCATGATCGATATTTCAGTATGGGGCGAGCTAGGCCTGGCTCAGTGGCAGCGCGAGGAAGTTTCTTCCGTTTTGAGCCACCATCAAACGGGGAGTTTCGGTTGGCGGCCTTTATATGTCGCCGATTCTTCAAAACCGTACGATTCAGGTTGGGAAGGCCCATGAAAAAATTCGCAATTCTCATGGTGGGCAGGGATGGCACGCTGCCTCGCAATTTGAAAGGCGCCTTGCACCGCCGTGGGTTTGAGATTTTAGAATTTAGCGACGAGAGGGATGCGCTTCGGGGCTTTCAATATGGGAACCCGGACCTAGTCATCATTGGCTCTTCTGAGAACGCTGCCAAGGAGCAGTTAGGGCTGGCCCGCCAAATCCGCCAATTGGACAAGAAGACCCCTCTCATTCTGATTGCCTCGGCCAGCACCGAAGACCTAGCCATTGCGGCTCTTAGAATCGGAATTAATGATTATTTCAAGCTGCCTTTCTCATTTGAGGAATTGATGACCGCCATTCATCAATTCCTCTCCGACCGTGCGACGATTCGGCTAGCCAAGGAAAGTAAGAAGGCTTCCAATCTAATCGACGATCGGCGACTGGTGGGCGGAAGCGCGGTGATCGAGGAAATTAAGGCTTATATCAGCAAGGTGTCGACGGTCGAAAGCAATGTTCTCATCACAGGAGAAACTGGCACAGGCAAGGATCTAATGGCTGAACTGATCCACCGGAATAGCCGCAGGTGCCACAAGCCTCTGATTTGCATCAATTCGGCCGCCATCCCGGATGGCCTCTTAGAGAGTGAACTTTTCGGCTATGAGCAAGGGGCCTTTACCGGGGCACAGTCACTAAATGAGGGCAAGCTAAAGCTTGCCGACGGGGGCACGGTCTTCTTCGATGAGATCGGCGACATGAGTCCCTACGCACAGGCAAAGATTCTGAGGGCCATAGAAAGCAAGCAGTTCCAGCGCCTGGGAGGCAAGGAGAACATCTCCTTAAACATTAGAGTCATCGCTGCCACAAATCAGGATTTAGAAAAATCAATGGCTGATGGCAAGTTCAGGAAAGATCTTTTCTTCCGTCTCAACGTGGCTCGGATTCACCTGCCTCCCCTAAGGGATCGCCTCGAGGATATTCCTTCCCTCATTGACTATTATCTCCGAGAACTGAACCGCCAATACGACCGAAGAATCGAAGGCTTCAGCGATGACGCCCTCGAAGTATTGCTGCGTTATGATTACCCTGGCAACGTTCGGGAGCTAAAGAATCTCTTGGAGGCTGCGTTCGTCAACACCTCCACCAGGAGGATCTCCTTCAGCGACCTGCCTGTAGAGCTTCGCGCCTTACGGAAAGATGCTGAGGCCCTAGCCCAAGCTGAGTCTGACCGTTTGCTTTCCGCGCTGTCCTCTACCAACTGGAACAGAAGGGAAGCTGCCCGAAAATTGCGTTGGTCAAGGACAACTCTCTATCGAAAGATATCAAAATATCACATCACGACGAGCAGCGATAAACCCCAGGATGGTTTGCCCGCAAGAATCCAGCCGGCCAAGATCCCCTCTGAGTGAGGGTTTGTTTATTGAACTGGCTCTCCTCCGTTCATGCTTCGCTTAACCAATTCTCGCTGGCACCAGGAACCTGTGCCATTCCACTTCAAGGTGGACAAAGAGAGTGACACTCAGCTTCACTGATCCTATCCTGATCCCAACTTAATAACCGACCGATTGGAAGTTCCCTGTCTGCTACGGATTTCCATCCTTCCGTCCTCGCTGTTTCCCAATCCTCTTCCAGCCGATCGAGTGTAACAGGCCGTAGCCCTCCTTTCTGCCCAAGGAGAGTGGCTCGCAGGCATCGGACCTTGACGATCTTCTTATCCATCAGCCAATTCGACCGAACCACACCTTGATCGCAATGTTTGGCACGGGATTTGCCCCATGAAGACGGGGCTCGGAATGACTCCAAATTTCTCGTGCGTTTCTTTTGACTAAACAGATTTGAGGCGACCATGAACCAGGAAGGTACTACTTTCGAGGTCTCCAGCCGGCTCGAGGGGCGATACACCAATTACTTCAAGGTGGGCCACAATGCCTTCGAGTTCTTGTTTGACTTTGGACAGTTCTACCCTGAAAACGAGCAAGCCCACCTGCACACCAGGATCATCACGAGTCCAAAATGTGCGAAGTATCTGTTGGAGTCGCTCCGGGAGTCCCTCGAACGGTATGAAAGCGCCTTCGAGGGCGTTCAAACAGGGGAAGAAGAAACTACCCCATAGGCACCTAGTTCCTTCTGCGTTAGCAGGGCCCAAAACCTGGAAGTTGTGGAATGGGACTCTAAGGGCGGTAGCTTGCCCGCCTACGCCTAAATGAGGCGTACGGTCAACTTTAAGATTTTGGGGGATTCAAAATGTACGCAGCGACCAAGCCGTTGCCTTGGTTTGCGCTCCGAGTCAGAGCACGGTCCGCAAAGACCACAGCTACTCTACTGGGACACAAGGGGTACGAATGGTTTCTACCGCTTTACAAGTCCAAGCGACGGTGGTCTGACCGCGTCAAGGAACTGGAACTTCCGCTTTTCCCGGGCTACTTATTCTGCCGACTTGACCTGGATAACCGTTTGCCGGTTCTTCAAACTCCCGGTGTTGTTAATATTGTCGGGATTGGTAAGACGCCGATCCCTTTGGAAGACGAAGAAATTTCAGCTATCCAGTGTATCGTAAAGTCCGGGCTCTCCGCCCAGCCCTGGCCGTTTTTGCAACTTGGGCAGCAAGTGCGGATTGATCGCGGCCCTCTGAGTGGGCTTGAGGGAATTGTAGTTCATTTAAAATCGCAGCACCGACTGGTTGTATCCATAAAACTTCTTGAACGTTCTGTTGCAGTCGAAATTGAGGCTGGGTGGGTGATGGCGCTACGTCCTTAAACTCCCAGTGGCCTTTCCTACCGGGGCACCTCCTTCGACCATTAGTTAGGGCGGCCCTGCCGCAGGAGCAGCTACCTGAAAACGGCTGGTCGCACAAGCTTGACCAGAAATCTGAACTCTAAAACCCTACTCTTGGAGAAACAATTATGAATAAGCGTCAGTGGAGGACATTGCTACTCGGCACAGCCACGATGCTGGCAGTCACTGGGCCTCTTTTCGCGGATGACGCAACGCAATCAGAAGGACAATCGGCCAACTCGCCCCCAGGCTTCTCCCAAGCACCGTCTCCCAGCCAACCGCTTCTTGGAGATAGGGGGCAGGGAGAAAAAGATCGACCCGTGCTGCGGGTCCGTCATCCGCGATACCTGTTGCGAAGAGGGGATGTCATAGAACTGAGTTTTGCTTTTGTCCCGGCTTTCAATCAGATTGTAACTATCCAGCCCGATGGCTACATCACTCTGCGCGGCCTCGGTGATCTCCACATCGAGGGAAAGACATTACCAGAATTAACCCAAGCGCTTCAGGCTGAATACTCCAAGATTCTGCAAGACCCGGTCGTAGCGGTGGAGCTCAGGGACTTCGAGAAACCTTACTTCATTGCCGGGGGCGAGCTGGAGCACCCCGGCAAATATGAGTTGCGCAGTGACACAACGGTGGCCGAAGCCGTGGCCGTCGCCGGCGGATTTAGACAGTACGCAAAGCATTCCCAGGTACTGCTCTTTCGTCGCGTCTCGGACGATTGGGTCGAAGTCAAGCAGGTCAATTTGAAAAAAATGTTGGGGGAGGCAAACTTGCGCGAAGACTTGCATCTCCGACCTGGGGATATGTTGTTCGTTCCTAAGACTGCCCTGGCGAAGATGAAATCATTCGTTCCCTTTGTATCGCTTCAGCCTTATTTCAGGCCATTCTGAACAGCAATTATAAAGAGGAGGCCCATCCGATATGAGAGAACAGGATCAATCGAATCACGAGGGATACGGCAGCTATTTTTTCACACTGCGAGATTTAGCCACGGTCGCGTTCCGCCATATCCGGCTAATCCTCTTCACCTTCCTATCCCTTCTTCTGATCACTGTCTTATTCATTCTACAATTGCCCACGCAGTATGAAGCACAAATGAAAATTCTCGTCAAACGCCAGCGGCTTGACCTCTTGGTGACTGTTGAAGCAACCCCCACACCGAGTCTTAGCCCTGACATAACCATGCAAGAGTTGAACTCTGAGTTGGAATTGTTAAAGAGTCGGGATTTGATTGAAAAGGTAGTTCTGTCCTGTCAGCTTGATGAGCAGGAACACGAATCTTGGGCGCTCTTTGTAAAGAAGCACCTGGGAGGATCAGCCATCGGATAAGAACATGAAAATCGCCCGCGCGGTTTTCACCCTGCGAGCCAAACTGAGAGTGGAACTGCTAAAAGACTCCAACTTCATCCGAGTGACCTACAAATCACCCGATCCTCAACTGTCTGCTCGAGTGCTTAACACCCTGGCTGATTTGTACCTGGAAAAGCACCTGGCTGTCCATCGCTCTCCCGGGACCCTCGACTTCTTTCAACACGAAGCCGAAAGATATCGAAACGGATTGGCTCACATCGAGGGGCGATTGGCCGATTTTGGTTTGGACCGGGGAGTGGTTTCCTTGCAACTGGAGAAGGAACTCCTCGTGCGAAAGTTCAATGAGTTTGAGGTAGTGTTGCAAAGAACGCGCGCTGAAATCGTGGCAACCAAGGAGCGTATCCGGGAGCTTGAGACAGAACTGGCGTCGGCCCCGGCTCGGACGACCACCCAGATTAGCAGTTCTTCGAGAGTTCTGGAAGAGCTGCATATCACGCTCTCTGTCCTTGAACGCAAGCGTACCGAATTATTGGGAATATACAAACCCAGCTACCCATCAGTTCAAGAAGTTGAAAAGCAGATTGCACAGACTCGTGAGTCCATCGCTGCCTCGGGAAAGACCCGTTTCCTTCAAGAAACCACCAATAATGATCCCACCTACGAGTGGTTGAGGTCTGAGCTGGCAAAGTCCAGGTCCGAACTGGCGGCCCTGCAGGCTCATGCTCAGGCAACAAACCAGACCGTTCTTTCCTATCGGGAGAAAGCTCGCCAACTGGGTCGCATGGAAATGAGTCAGGAGGACTTGGTCCGGAATGAGAAAATGGCGGAACAAGCCTATTTGATCTATTCGCGGAAGCAAGAAGAAGCGCGGATCTCTGAAGCCCTCGATCACCAGCGGATTCTCAATGTGGCCATTGCGGAAGCAGCGACTATCCCATTCTTACCGTCAGACCCATCAAGCTGGTTGATCTTGCTTGTGGGTGGCTGTCTGGCTGGTCTGATAAGCATGGGGTTGGCCTTTGCTTCGGATTATCTGGATCCATCGTTCCGGACACCCCATGAGCTAGAAGCGTACTTGAACATTCCTGTGGCTGCGGCGATGCCAAAGAGCGCCAGATAGATCTATGTTTCCCGGAATTTTGCCAAATGGGCGAACACTCTTCGAGATGAACTTTCATAAAGACCCGGAGCGATCAGAGAATGACTTTCATTTAGTCAGAAAAGCACAAAGATCAACACAGGGTAACAATGCCAGGGAATGGGAGCGATATTGGAAACAGAGATGAGCCAAGCGCATTCGTGAGATTCCAAACGACCCCACTCATTCCGAGTCCTTCGCCTTGTTCCTGCGGTTCGTAGACAAATCAAGATAAATTGCAGCAACTAAAAGGGAACCCATGAGCAGGATTTATGACGCCCTTCGTAGAGCAGAAAGAGAAGGGCAAAATCTCATACAGCGAACCCAAATCGGGCCGGTTATTCTGGAACAGAGTAAGACAGAGACCCGGGAGCCTCGAATTCTTCAGAAATCGATTATCCAGAAATTCCAAAGTCAAGAATCCTCTCCGTCTCGATGCTTCGAACCGGCTGAGGGGCAAGACTTGTTCGGAGAGGACGTTGCAGCCAAAGCGGGGAAACTGGCCCGCTGTCGGCCAGACCAGGAAGAACAGAATTTACTTCGACCCCTTGGCAATTCGACGATATCTACCGGCGACAGGAGCTGGATGGATTCCTACCCATTGCACCGTCAGCCCACACAGCCAAGGGACCCAGTGTTAACGAGAGTAGGACCGGCATTTCAATTTGTACCGAGCTTTTTGTCCCATCTTTTGTCTCACACGAAAAGGCTCGTCCGCCGGCCTCTGCTCGCTCCCTCAACAGGGCTGCTCCGAGTTAAATCGCAGAGCTCCCATCGTGAAATTTTGGCTCACTCGGATTCGACCCGAGAAGAAGAAATCAAACTGGTCCAGCGTGTTTTCCTGGCGCCAGGCAGAGAACCACGGCGGACCGTAATATTCTCTGGAGTGGAGCACGGCAATGGGTGCAGCCGGATTTGCGCCGGTGCCGGTGAAACGCTGGCAGAACAAGCAACTGGGTCTGTATGTATCGTGGACGCAAACCTGCGGTCTCCCTCCCTGCACAAATATTTCGGCCTCGATAACAGTCGAGGGTTGACTGAAGCGATATTTCAGTCCGATCCCTTAATGAATTACGCGCAACAACTTCCGGCAGGCAATATCTGGGTGTTAACGGGTGGATCCGTACCTCCGGATCCCCGCCGGCTCCTGAACTCCGATGGCCTGCGAGCGCGAATGGCGGAGTTACGTGCTGTCTTCGACTTTGTTGTGATCGATGCACCCCCGGTAAGTCCATACACAGACGCCACCTTCCTCGGACAACTGGCTGATGGAATCGTTCTCGTCGTGGAAGCCAATTCCACGCGCCGCGAGATAGCCCGAAAAGCCGTGGAAAGCTTGGGAGCAGCCGGGGTGCCGGTGTTGGCGGCGGTGTTGAATAAACGCACTTTTCCCGTCCCAAAGAGTATTTACCGGATGCTCTGATCCTTAAGATTTCGGATTTCTCAAAAAGCAATCGTAGCCTTTTATGACTGACGCCAGACGGATCGCCAAAAATTCCGTTTTCTACGCCACCGCTCTTATCACCCAAGGGCTGACAGAAGTAATTGTTGCTCTATTTCTCGCACGCCTGGCAGGGGCTGAGCAGCTCGGCGAGTTCACTACCCTGGTCACGTTGGCGGGGTTGTTTGCTTTCGTGTCAGACTTTGGCTTGCCTGGTTTGTTGACGCGAGAAATCGCCCGCCGCCGACAAGACAAAGATCAGGCAGCCAAACTCGTGAATGCCTCTGTGGGTCTGGTGGTCGTCCTATCTGTGGTGGCCATTATGCTCATGATTGTGCTTGGGCTCTGGTTGGGCTATTCAAGTGGCCTGCTTCGGGCCCTTATTCTGACGGGGCTAGCTCTTGGCTTTGAGTCCATGGCCATGGTCGTGGCAGCCGCTTTTCGCGGGATCGAAGAGTTGCAATGGGCTTCGGCTGTGATTGTTGTGATGCAAATCGCATTCACGGCCATGGCCTTACCTGCCATTCTGGCCAAGGTGGGAATAGATTGGCTAATGGCTACCTATTTGATGTCCCGCGTTCTCTCATTGCTAGTAGCCGCCTGGTTCTTTCGAAGATCTCGCTTTGGGAAGTTGCGTCCCGTAGCCGACTGGAAATTGTGGCTGCAGTTG
>QHZP01000180.1:10907-14962 GCA_003224715.1 Acidobacteriota bacterium
GTCTCTTCTAGCAGGAAACGTGGCTGTTGGATTTTACGAGGTAGCCTACAGTCTCACGATGCGGCTGAATATTGTGGCCCGAACAATTACCTATGCCCTTTATCCATTCTTATCCTCCGAGTTCGTGAGAGACAAGCGAGCAGTGCGAGCCTGTACGGCCCAAAGCATTCGCTACTTGATCGTTCCCGCGTTTCTAATCGCCACCATCTATTGCGTATTCGGCCGCGAGTTTATCTTGCTGCTGTATGGTGAAAAGTTCGCCACTGCTGCCAGCGCCACCCTGAGCGTCCTGGCCCTGGCCATTCCGCTTCGCTTTGTAGAAACCTCGCTGGCCGTGGCTCTGGACGCCAGTAATCGAGCAGGCCAGCGCGCCACGGCGGTAGCTATAGCCGCCGTTACCAACGTGCTGTTGAATTTCGGTCTGGTTCCCATTTATCAAATGAAAGGCGCCGCCTACGCAACTCTTTTCACGGAACTGATCATATGCGGACTGTTTCTCTGGTACTTGAGAAACGAATTACATGACATTATCCAGTGGCGCACCTTTGTTGCGCCGAGCTTGGGGGCCTTGATAATTTTTGGGGTCCCACCTTTGTTTGAGGCAATAAACGTCTGGTTGTTAGTTTCTCTTTCCATTGCGCTCTATATCGTAACCGTGGTGGCTCTGGATCGGGACAGCATCGAGACTTTGCTTCTAATGGGCGCAAAGAAACCACCCGTGCAATGACACGTCGACAGATTTCGAGAGATCTTCCAAACCTTTTGACGGGGACATCGAGGCCGGTGCCGAGGCGGCCCTCCCTGCTGAAATCAGCCGTCTGTTTGAGTCTGCTGGTGACTTTCGTTCTCTTGCCGGTTCAATTCCTGGTCCTGCCTCTCAATATGTCGCCCTTCGATGTCTGGAATCTGATAGGGCTGCTTCTTTCCTGGCTGTACCTGATGCGGGTGCGCCGCTCTGTCCGTCTGCCTTACATCATGGCTATGTGGCTCGTCCTGCTTACCAGTTTCATGGCCGCCCTTGCCTCCCCTAACCTAGGGGTTAGTTTGAGCGTTATTCTGAAGGAAATCTATTTGTACGTCTTTTTTGTAACACTGGCAGCCGTGTTTATCAGTTTAGACGCGAAAGATCTGCGTCGCCTACTGTTGGGCTGGTGTAGTGTGGCAACTCTGCATGGAGCACTGATTGTTGCCCAGTTCCTATCACCTGACATATTTCGGAATAGCAAGGCTTATCTGGAAAGATTTGGAGCCGTGGATGTCTGGCGACCTTCCGGTCTTTTCGAGAACGCTAATGCAGCCGCCTTTTTCCAATTGATGGCACTGGTGCCGCTTGTGCTGTTGCGCCCTTCTAAGGCCGTGGCCGTCCTGGTGGGGACCTTTCTAATCGCCAGCGTTGTGGGTACGGGATCACTGGGCGCAGTCGCTGCCTTTCTATGTAGCTTGATAGTCGCCATGGCCGCAATCTTGATGGTACGGGGAGAGTGGGACCTCGTCATCAAAGTCTCGGCTCTGTTGGTTGTAGCGGTGGTGTTGCTGGGAGGAACATTTGCCTTTGTCATCAACCAACAACCCGATTTCCAGGGTCGCCTGGAGCAAATCTTTTACGGCCGAACCGAACGGTCTGCCGAGGGACGGTTTGGTCTATGGACGCGGGGCATTGATCTTCTCCTCTACGACACGCCCCTCTTGGGGATCGGACCGGATGGCTTTAAGTATCTGGACATACCGCTGTATGACCCACCCAAAATGACCTACCTGCACAACGACTTGCTCGCCTTCGCCGTAGAGCGCGGTGTGGGAGGACTGCTGGGACTCGTGCTGTTTGGGTTAATGGCAATTCGCAAGGCTATTCAGATGCTCCAGAACCACAAGAGATACCCAGACCGGGTTGGACCGGCCGTTGTTATCTTCCTGGCAGCTCTGGTTGCGATTTTGGTTGAATCGCAAACCCATCAGGTTTTTCATGCACGTCAAGTGTGGGTGTTGCTGGCGCTGCAGGAGGCCACGCTCTTCAAGATGAGCGAAAGCCCTCTCCGGCTCATCTGAATGAACCACTCCGTGATTGTTCCGTAATCCAGTCTCAAACCTCTTCCAATCACCGGGCGTCAAATCTGCTGGCGAGTCGGCTTCAGAACTCGTTTTGCCACTCTAAGGCAGGGAATCAGGAAGCTGCGCAGATCCCATGATACAAATTGAGCTATTTGGTTGCACAAGCGCAGGCAAATCCAGCTTAGTCAAGGCCGTCCTGCAGGCCTGCCACGACCAGGATATCAATGCTGTGACTGACGATGAGTTTGTGCTTAAGCAAGTTCGGCTGAATTGGACCAAGAGCCGTCTGGTCCGAACCCTGTTGGTGGACGTGCTGGCGCTGTTTACTTGCCTCCTAAGCTGGCGTAGGAACCGCGAATTCTATCGGCTTTCCATCCGGACCATTTCGCATCTGCCCGCCGTAGTCGGTTGGTTTGAAAGACTCAATCTGGCGAGGAATGTTCTAAAGAAAGTAGGGATCTACGAGCTTGTTCGGCGCCTGGGCGCCAACCAGGAGGGCGTGGTAGTCATAGACGAGGGAACAATACAAACGGCCCACTGTCTCTTTGTCCATCTTTCTGCCGACGTCAATCTCACTGAGGTGTCCACCTTTGTGGGGCTGGTTCCTCTCCCTGATCTGGCTGTCTATGTGACCCAGAGTCCCTCTATCATGGTGGAAAGAACACTGGCGCGCGGGCACAAGCGAATCCCGGTTCCGTCCTACGCCAGCGTGGACTGCTTCGTGAGGCGGGCTGTTGACACTTTCGATCTGGTCGCAAGGCATGTGGCGCTTAAAGGAAGGTTGTTGAAGGTAGAGCCACAGCAGAGGATAGTCGCCAACCAGGAGGATCAAACGGGTTTGTTGTCGGCCCGGATCCTGGAAATTCTCCGATCAGAAACCGACAGGGCGACCGTGTATGCCCCGACAATATGAAACGTGGCATTGTGAGGTGAGAAATAGACAGTATGATTTGTTCAAGTCCTCCAGGGAGTCCGGGTGCTCGGTCTACTCAAAACGGCACTCTTGAAATCCTAGACCGGTTGTTCAAAGCACTGAACGCCAGCGACATTTCCTATTGTCAGTGGAAGAGCAACTTCGCTCTGGAACGGGTATTGTCTGGAGAAAAAGACGACGTCGATCTACTGGTGGATCGCAGATCGCTCAGCCAGGTTATAACCATTCTTTTGGGCCTAGGGTACAAGCCTGCCATCGTCAAATCGGAGCCGCAACCGCCCAACGTGTTTCATTACTACGGGTTCGACCAGCAGATCGACCATCTGGTTCATTTGCATCTCTACGGCGCCGTATACACGGGCGAGAGTTTTATCAACAGTCACTTACTTCCGTTCGATGTCATGTTGCTGGCGAGTGGGCGTACCATTGATGGTGTCAAGGTGCCTTCCAAGGCGGCGGAGTTAGTCTGCTTCACTCTGAAGGTATTTGTTAAGTACGGCTCGCTGTTGGACTTGATTTATTTACTGAGGGAAACCCACGAAATCGAAGCAGAAGCGCGCTGGTTACTGGCTGACAATGACCTCTCAGAGGCATTACGCCTGGTAGAGAAATACTGCCCGGTGATAGAAGAGCAGCTATTTGTAAAGTGCGTCAGCACCCTCAGTGCCCCCACTTCTTTAGTCAAGAGATTGCGGGTGGCCTGGCAAGTCCGGCGACGGCTCAAAATTTATTCAAGGTATTCGAGGCTCCAGCGCCTCTCGGCTTACATCCGATTGTTCTGGGGGCACGGGCGGCGGCGTCTGGCTGGAAACAAGAAGAGCAAACTCTTGCATTCCGGTGGCGCAATCGTCGCGTTTGTCGGTCCTGAAGCGTCAGGGAAGTCGACACTAGTCTGGGAGTGTTCACATTGGCTGGGCAGTGTCTTTACGGTCAAAACCGTGCACGCTGGAAAGCCTCCTGCATCGTGGCTAACGGCTCCGGCTAAGCACCTTCTTCCCCTGCTGCGTCACTTCTTACCTCACTTTCGTACCACGCGGCTCGAGAGCCGAGCATTCCCAGCAAATGCGACCAA
>QHZP01000218.1 GCA_003224715.1 Acidobacteriota bacterium
CAACGGTGTGTTGAGCCTGCTCCGCCATCCGGACCAACTGCAGAAGCTGCGAGAGGATTCTTCCCTGATTCCTTCAGCAGTCGAAGAACTTTTACGCTACGAGAGCCCGAGCCAGCATACCGCCCGGCTGGCTCCAGACGATGTGGAGCTGGGGGGCAGGCGGATCCCCAAGCGCCAGGCAGTCATCGCCGTCATGGGAGCGGCGAACCGCGATCCGGAGCGTTTTCCCGATCCAGACCGGCTCGACATCACGCGCCAGGACAATCGCCATGTGGCGTTCGGATGGGCCGCCCATTTTTGCTTCGGCGCACCACTGGCGCGGATCGAGGGTCAGATCGCTTTTGAAACGATGCTGCGGCGGCTGCCCAACTTAGTGCTCGAGCCTCAGCCCTTGGTCTGGCGGCACAATCTCGGGCTGCGAGGTTTGACCGCCTTGCCGGTTGTGTTCGGCGATAAGCCTCCCGCCGCGAATCCCGTCATTCCACCCACGCCGTGAGGACAAAATGCCAGAAGCCAGCCCATTTTCTGAGGCTCAACGCAGTCTACTGGAAAAGTATTTGCGCGGCGAACTCGGGCAGACCTCTGGGAAGACGAGCCGCATTATGCGGCGTCCTCGCGGAGAAAGAGCGCCCGTCTCGTTAGCCCAACAGGAGCTCTGGCTTCGCGAACTTCTGGTACCCAACATCCCGCCCCTTTATAACGAGTGCATTACCCTTGACATGACCGGGCCCCTCGACGTGGCCCTTTTAGAAAAGAGTTTCACGGAAATCATCAGGCGTCATGAAGCCTGGCGCACCACGTTTGAGACAGTGAATGGGCGGGCCGCCCAGATCATTCACCCGCCCTCGCAGATCAAACTGCCCGTGCTGGACCTGCGACGACTTCCCAGGGCCGCGCGCGAGGGGGCAGCTGTCCGTCGAGTGGCGGAGGACGCCAGGCGCCCCTTTGACCTACAGCGGGGACCTTTGCTCCGGCCTACGCTGGTAACGATGGACGATACGGAGCACCGCCTTTTCTTGATCGCCCATCAGATCATTCTGGACGGGATGTCAGCCTATCAAATCTTTCCTTCGGAGCTGGCGACTCTTTACCAAGCTTTCTCCAACGGCAAACCATCGCCCCTGCCCGAGCTATCCATTCAGTACGCTGATTTCGCCTGCTGGCAACGCGAGTGGCTCCAGGGTGAAGTGTTGGCGAAACAGGTGGAGTACTGGCGGAAGCAGCTTTCGGGCGAACTGCCTGTACTCAATTGGCCGCGCCACCGGCCGCGGCCGGCGGATCGAACTTTTCGGGGAGCATTCCAACCGTTCGCGCTGCCAGGCCCGCTTAGCGGAGCACTCAGGGAGTTGAGCCAGCGGGCGGGCGGAACCCTTTTTATGACCTTGTTGGCCGGCTTCGCGACGCTATTGCACAGCTACACCCACCAGGAGGACATCCTCGTTGGCACCCTTTCTCCGGCCGGCCGCAAGCGAAGCGAAGTTCAGGCGCTGCTGGGCTATTTCTTGAATCCCGTTGCGCTCCGGGTCAACTTCGGGAGCCATCCGACGTTTAGTGAGCTGCTGCGACAGGTACGGAGCGTTCTTTCCGAGGCCATTTCGCACGACGATGTGCCAATCGAGTTTCTGGCCAGGCAGCTCAAGCCCAAGGCGGACCCCAGCCGCAGCCCATTCTTCACGGTGGCCGTCTCTCTTCAGCCTCCCATGCCGGATCTTGACTTGGAGTGGAGCGTGACTTCAATGGACGTCGAGAGCGGTGGAGCGAGCTGGGATTTGTACATCGCCTTTATCGACAGGCCCAACGGGATGATCGGCCGCGCTCAATATAACCCCGACCTCTTCGAACGGCCGGCAATCACCGCCATGCTGGGCGACCTCCAGAGCTTGCTGGAAAGCGTGGCGCTCAACCCCGAACAGCGGGTCTCGGATTTGCGCCGGTTTACGCCGCGGGAGGGGCGGGAACAGCAGTGAAATGGGCAACATGTCAAGAACCTCAGTAGCGACTGAACCTAAGGAGAAAGCCAGGCGAGGTCCCAAGCTTCGCGAGACCTCTCTCGAGGACTATCAGCAGATCGCCTTGCTTGAATCCCGCTATGACCTCCCGACCAAAAGCTACGAGGAATGGGTCCATCTCCATCTGAGCAATCCCCTGCAGGTTGGGCGTCAACCAGGCTGGCCTATCGGCTGGGTGATTGAAGACGAAAACAAGCAAATTGTCGGTTCGGTAGGAAACACGCTGCTGTCTTATGAATTGGAGGGAAGGAGAATCCTGGCAGTCTCGGGCTATGGCTTTGTCGTCGAACCCGCCTACCGGAGCACCTCGTTGTTGCTGTTGGATCGCTTGATCAACCAGCCTGGTGTAGAACTTTTCGTGGCCAACACCATTACAAGGGCGTCCGCCGCCGCTTTCAGCGCCTTTGAGTGCCCACGCGTGCCAGTAGGTGTCTGGGATGAGTTCGCCTTTTGGATAACGCATTACCAGGGCTTCTTAGAGAAATTCCTTGCCATGAAACACTGCCCGCTGGCCCGGCTGCTAAGCTACCCGCTCTCCTCCGCCGTCTTCCTCAAAGACGCGCTGACGAAGAAAGGGTTGCGTCAGGGCGACGTCGAGGTGCAAGTCTGCCCCAGTTTCGACGATCGCTTTGACGGCTTCTGGGAAGGCTTGAAAAGAAACAACCCGCAGGTGCTTCTGGCCGCCCGCACACGCGACGTGCTGGAGTGGCACTTCAAATATGGTCTGTTGAAAAACCAGGTTTGGATCGCCACCGTTGTCGATGGCTCTCGTCTGGCCGCCTACGCCATTTTCGATAGAAGGGATCTCAAGTATGGTTTCAAGCGAATGCGGCTCGTGGACTTCCAGTCGCTTGATGGAGGGATTGCCTTGCTTCCACCCTTGCTTTCTTGGGCCTTGAGAAAGTGCCGGGAGGAAGGCATCCACATGCTGGCAAACGTCGGTCGCTGGCTAGAAAAGGGAGAATTGATCGAAATGGTTGCCCCCTACCGGCGCAACCTCCCCACCTCGTGGGCCTACTTCTACCGTGCCAACAATCCAGGTTTGGCGGAGCGCCTCAAAGACCGGCGTGCCTGGGCTCCTTCGCTGTTTGACGGCAACGCCAGTTTGTAGGTTGGATTCTCAGACCTCGTTTTTTCAAACAGGATCTGGGACAGATGTCGAGGTTAGTGATGCGCGAATCAACAGTCGGACTCCTGGTTGTGGCGTCCAACCTCAAACCAATCTACGCTAACACTGAAGCCATACAAATCCTGGCCTACCCGGAAACACCCAAATCAATGATCTCATCGGAGGGTTTTCTGGCCGACAAGATCCGATCCATGTTTCTGGCCGATGAGAAGAGCGTTCAGCCCGACTTTGCCGCGCAGTTCATTTCAGGGAAGCGTAGTTATGTCTGCCGCCCCTTTTCCCTCAAATCTCCCTCTACCCAAACAGGGGCTTATCCGGCATTCGCCGTTATTCTTGAGCGTAGCAGCCCAAAATCCTTGGATGCTTATCAAGTGGCTGCGCGGTTTCATCTCACCCAACGGGAGCAGGAAACACTGGAGTATTTAATGCAGGGGCTTACCAACAAAGAGATTGGACACCGAATGAACATAAGCCCCAATACAGTCAAGGCATTTTTGAAGCTCATCATGACGAAGATGGGCGTATCAACACGTTCCGGGGTCATTGCAAAGGCCGTTAGCCCGGTTTCAATAGCCGTGGGAACCTCAGTAATCATGCGCGGCTCTACCAAGTCGGTGCACCCAGTGCGGCGCTAACGTATGTCAGGAAAGGGACGAACAGACCAAAGGCGGGACCGCCGCTATCCATTTTCTCGACCGGTGAGGGCCGAGGACGTACCGTTATACGGGCTCACCAAGGCTCACAGCGGTCTCATCCAAGGAACGGCCAAGGACATCAGTTCCGGCGGCTTATCCCTCCTGAGCAGTCGTGCACTCAAACCTTCCAACGTCGTGCGATGCCAGATCCGCTTTTCTGACTTGCCGGTCAGGCTACCCGTGCTCGCTCTGGTTCGATGGAGTCAAAAAGATCCTGGAAGCCGAAAATATAGGGTCGGTCTCCAGTTTCTCCTTTAGTGACCACCCGCAGTTTGTCTCCACGACATCCCCAAGAAACAACCGCCCACCGCCATTTTCTACGATCCTGCCGTTTCTCCTTTCCGACTAGAAGTGACTTTACGCCTCCGCCAAGGGATTTGATCAGGCAGAAAAATCCTCTCCCTAGCCTTAGTAACTGTGCCTACAGTGCCGGGATCAGAGCCATGGCAGAGCAACTTCCATCAAAATAGATCTTGACACCGTCACTTCGGCTGTAAGATATTAAGCCACCTTTCAAACTTCACCTTTCAAATTGAGAGCAAGCAAAGGAGTAGACAATGAAAAAGCATCTCACTTTCATCGGTGCGACTTTACTTATGTTGGTGTCTCTGTGCTTTGTTCAGGGCAAAGAGAAGAAAGAGACGACACTAGCAACTACCAGCAACAAGGCGCTTGAGGAAAAGATCGTTTTGCTGGAAAAGCAGGGATGGGAGGCCATTAAGAAGAAGGACTGGAACACGCTCAGTCAGCTGATGACCGATGATTTCGTAGACGTTGGTAATGCGGGCATCAGAGGGAAGCCTGAAACTGTTGAGGATTTAAAGGCCAATTTGATCCTCACCGATTACTCGATGGAAAATATCAGGGCAGTTGAACTCAACAAAACCGCAGCCATGGTGGCTTATAAGCTTACCCAAAAAGGCACGTACAAGGGAGAAACTGTTCCGTCGACGTCGTACTGTAGTGCTACCTACGTCCAGCGTGGCGGCGAGTGGCTAAATACATCCTTCCATGAGACCCCGGCGAAATAAAAAGCAAATCCATCAGCTTTCTACAAAGAGTCGCAAAGAGCGAAAGGAGGTATCAGGTGCAATACCAAGTGCTAATAGGCAGGGTGTTCTACACCGCTATCTTCATCATGGCGAGCTTGTCACATTTCAATGCCGGCACCATAGGATATGCGGCCAGTCAGGGAGTGCCAATGCCGTCTCTCTTGGTGCCTGTTTCCGGCGTGATGGCCCTGGTTGGAGGCTTGAGTGTCCTCCTGGGCTACAAGGCCAAATGGGGTGCCTGGATTCTGGTGGTCTTTCTGGTACCTGTCACGATCATGATGCACCGCTTCTGGGGTCTCGCTGATCCGCAAATGGCAACCTTGCAGGGGGCCATGTTCATGAAGAATGTCTCGATGCTAGGGGCGGCCCTTCTTATCGCCCATTTCGGCTCCGGTCCTTTAAGCCTCGACACGCGCAGCCCACAGTGACGAAAGAAGGGCACGCAGGCACAAGGGTTCTTCAACACAGATTCACGCAGGCAAACGCAGCTGTTAATGAGTCTGTGTGTTGGTTGAAGGTGTCAGGTTAGATATTTTGAAGCGTACACTCCAACCCCTCGATCCATCGAGGAGATCGGGACGGTCACTGAGCGTTCTCGACCGTTTTAATTTAACGGTTTTCTCACGCCGCCACGGCGGCCCTCTCCCTCCGGGAAGGGTTTCCCGCCGTGGTGCTCTTCTTGCCACCAGCGCTGCAGGCTTACCATTCAAACCTTATACCAGCGCGGATCTGTCGAACCTGAGCGAAATCGAAAGAGGTGCCGAAGGCTCCAAAGATCCGGCCTGCCACTCCGCTGCTGATGTCAGTGACTGGATTGCTCCAGTTCGGATGGTTAAACAGGTTCCGGGCCATCAGTTCCAGCCGCAACCTGGCACCACCCTCTTGGAAGGAGAAATTCTTGGCAAAGATTGCGTTCCAGACATTGGTGCCTGGCCCTTTGATGACGCCTTTGGCTGAAGTCCCGAACCGGCCCACCGGAGGCGGGGCAAACGCCTCAGGATCGAACCAGCGTTGTAGCGTTTGCTCTGAACTGGGCAGATTGGGATCCCGCAGTTGGTCGGGCCTGATACAAACGAAAGCACGATCAATGCTGCCGGTAAACGCCGTCCCGGTCGGGTCCGCCCCACACCAGATGGGGGTTAGAAAGCCGCCTGTCTGAGCCGCAAAAATTCCACTGAACTCCCATCCGCCCGCCAGCAGATCCAGAGCCCGGCCCCCTTGGGCCAAGTATCGGCGTCCCTTGCCGAAGGGAAACTGGTAGAGGAAATTGACGATGAACCGGTGAGTGGGAATGTCCGCAGCCACCGACCGCTCTCGCCGCCGGTCAAAGGGATTCTCCAAAGCGCCATAGCGCCCATAGAGTGGGGAATCGACCATGAGACACCGGGCGCTCCGCCTGCGCGGTAAAGGCGTTGTACTGATGCCCGGCCCCGTTGGTTAGGTAGCTGATGCTCGGGTAGGTCGGAAAGCGCCGGGGCTTTTCGATGTAAGGACGTGCGTCGGGCACCGGCGCATTGATGTCGTAACTCCACTCTGCGTGCCGGCCTGCGGTCCCAATGTAAGACAGGCGAAAACCCGTGCCCCAGCGGCTGTGCTCGAGGGTGAAGTTGTACTGCAAGCTGTAAGGGACCGTCAGACGAGGATTCAAAGCCGAGGGTAAGCTGACCTCGGTAATGCGCTCTCCCGGACCAGTGGCTGGAAACACTTGCGGAAAGATGACCGCTGGGTTGGCCACCGGATTGGTAAAAGAGGGCTCGTTGAGCACATAGGGCAGACCGCCGAAGTTGATGTCCCTCGGCCCCATGTCGTAGTAGATCCCAAAACCGCTGCGAAGAACCGTGTTGTTCCCCCAGGGACGATAGGCTACCCCGAGGCGCGGCGCAAAATTGTTTTTATCATTGCTGATGAGAGTCTTGCGCGCCAAACCCACTTTGCCGGCCTCGACCACGTCCACGAAGTCAAGAGGAAACAGAGGACTAACCTTGGAAAGCGACCCGTCCGGCACCACGATCTTGCCGGAGTCAACGTCGAACATCGAGCCTAAACCGTGGGCCTCGCTCCAGTAAGGATGGTATTCATAGCGTAGCCCCAGATTCAGAGTGAGTTTGGGACTGACTTTGAAATCGTCGTTGACGTAGAAGTCATATTGGTAGCGCTTGCGTTCCAGTTGCAATGGTGGAAAGGCACGGGCGGCGGTGGTGGGATAGCCCAGCAAGAAGTCGGCATAGTCGAACCCGGTAAAGCGGTCTGAGAAGGTCACACAGCCGAACAGGCAGTAGGGTGCCGAATAATCGCTCCAGGTTACGCGGGTGAAGGCGCCGCCGAACTTAAAGGTATGTCGACCCCGCAACCAGCTCACGTGATCGGAGAATTCGTTCAGAAAGTTGCGATAGCCGGGATCACTGTAGTCGCTCTGTGCAATACCTTGTAAGGGCAGGTTGGTCCAGTTGACCTTTAGCAGCCCGCTGATGTCGGGCAGGTCGGGAGCCAAGCCTACCAGTCCCAAGTCCTCCACCAGGGGTTTCCCCTTTATGCTGCCGTGCGTGGGAAAGTTGTTATACACCAGTCCATAGCGAAACTCGTTCAGCAAGCTAGCGCCGAAGGTATGGCTGTAAGAGCCCGTCACTGAGCGGGTATCGCGCTGGGACACCTCCGGACGGCCAATAGCTGGCAGGTTGCCATCATAAAACTGGTTCAACCCCCGGGTCCAGGTCAGACGGCCATAGATCTTGTCTCGTTCCGAGATGTTATGGTCGCCGCGCACCACCCAGAGGCTGACGGGATTCCAGTTCGCCACCTTGTTCTCCCGATAGTTTTGGGTGTTGAACACTGAAGTGTCTCCATAGTTAGGCAGGGGATAAAAACGATCCTGGATCTTGACCGACACCGGATTGAGCCGGTCCCGGGGAATGCGGTTCCCCTCGAAGGGTTGATCGGTGAGCGGATCGCGAATGACGGCGCCCACCCCAGAAAAATCACCCTCACGCCAGGCCGCCAGCGGAACGGTGGGGTCTAAGAAGGTGGTCTGAGCGCTCCCCCGGGACGTTTCATAGGAGCTGAAGAAGAAGGTCTTGTTTCTGCCATCATAGACCTTAGGTAGGAACACAGGGCCTCCGGCGGAAAAGCCTGGGAAGTGAGTGATCCCCGGGTCGCGAGCGTCAGCAAACGGGTTGCGAGCTCGGAACCAGGGTGTCACATAGTAATCAAACAGAGAACCATGGAATCGGTTTGTCCCCGACTTGGAGATCAACGTAAATTGGCCCAAGGTGCCGTACTCAGCATTGTTGTTGGCTGTGCCTACCTTCAATTCCTGAACCGATTCGAGATAGCTAGCCTGAGGTCCAATGAAGGAGGAAACGCCGTCGCTGGTGGTGGTGCCGTCGGTGGTGAATTGGGCCTGGTTGTCTTTGCTGCCGGCAAAGCGGAAGCCGCCTTCATCGTTGTTCGAGGAAATATTTGGGGTGAGAGCCACAAAATAAATTGAAAATCGGAACCAGTTCTGCGGGAGCACCTTCAGTAGGTCAGCGGATTTCGTCTCCAGAACCCGAGCAGATTCGGTTTCAATCAGCGTGGCTCCGCCCGTGACTTCTATGCTGTCTCTCTGCTCACCTAATTCCAGGCGTATATCTATTCTCCGATAGTCACGTGCCGCCAATACGAGATCCTGGACCACAAATTCTTTGAAGCCCGTATGCTGGGCTCGCAACGTGTATATACCCTCTTTGATCGTGCCCAGCACGTAGATGCCGACGTCGTTCGATTCGGTTGTTGTCTCTGTATTGGTGGCCACATTGGTCACAATGATCCTGACGCGGGGCACCATTGCATTCACGGGGTCGGTCACTGTGCCGGTGATGGTGGCAAAGGTGGTCTGAGCGGAGAGGGAAGCCGGAAGGCAAAGCACCAACAGCAGCGCACTGACCCAGAACGTCATTTTTTGAATTAGCATGGCACACCTCCATTTTAGGTTCATTCAGACCAAAAACAAATCAGTTCATCGAAAGGATGGCTCTTTTCAGTTTGATGAAGAGCCCTCAACCCGGGCCCAAACTTACCCAGTCTAGTCTAGGGGGCGGCCACTATTTGTCAATCGGGGCTAGCCCTGTTTTTTTATCAGGGGAAGCCCGACGCTTATCTGTCTCTCTGCTTCTCGAAGAGTGCGGTGACAGTCTGAATCGTATCCGCTTGCGCCGCAGACTTGTCGGGACGGAAACGTTTCACCCGGGCAAAACGGAGAGCCAGTCCTCCCGGATAACGTGGTGACTCCTGGATATCGCTAAAGGCAATCTCCACGACCAGCTCCGGCCGGACCTTCACCGTCCAAGAGTCTCGTTCCACCTCCAACATAGTCAACCGTTCGGTCTGCCACTGCAGCATCTGGTCGGTGAGTCCTTTGAAGGTTTTCCCCAGCATGACGAACTGGCCACTTTCCGGGTCCCGGGCTCCCAGGTGCAGGTTGGAAAGCCAACCGGAACGGCGACCATGCCCCCATTCGGCTGCCAACACCACCAAGTCAAGAGTTGTGGCTGCCTTGAGCTTGAGCCAATGGTACCCGCGCTGGCCTGCCACGTAAGGAGCCGTCAAGGATTTGGCCATGACTCCTTCGTGGCCGGTTTTCAGTGCGCCTTGAAGAAACCGCTCAGCCTCCTCCGCTTTGCCGGTAACGATCCAGAGAATTAGTGAGGATGGCGAAACCGTCTTCGAAAGAACCTCAACACGCTTCTGGTAAGGCAAGGATATGAGTGAGCCTTCCCCGTCCACGTATAGGCAGTCAAAAAAAAATGAAGAAAGAGGAAGCTCCCGCCGAATCGATTCGACTTTCTTAGTGCGTCCCAGTCGCCGCATCGTAACCTGGAAAGGATAAGGCCTGCCATCGGATCTAAGCGCAATGGTCTCGCCTTCCAGCACGATGTCGCGAACCGGCAGAAGACGGCTCCATTCCACGACCTCAGGTAAGCGTTCGGTGACGTCCTGCAACTGCCGCGTGAAAACCTTGGTCTCGTCTCCACTACGATGAACCTGGATGCGCGCCCCATCGAGCTTGAACTCAAAAGCGGCTTCACCCATCCGTTCGAGGGCAGCGGCAACATCCTCAGCACTGTTAGCTAGCATTGGAGAAATCGGAGAAAGAAGACGGAGGCTGAAGCGGGAGAGACCTGGCGAGCCCTGCTCCAGCGCCACTCGAGCTACTTCGCCGAGATTCCCGGAAAACATCATCGCCTGGCGAACCGCTGACTGGGGAAGGCTTGAAGCTTTGGCAATCGCGTCCAGAATAAGCCCCTCCAATGCTCCCTGGCGGACCTCACCCATCAGCAAGCGCACAACAAACTCTCGCTCCTCTTCGCCGGCCCTTTCGAACAGTCCCCGGAGCGCCTGGCTCTTTCTCCCGGAGGAGCCAGAGCCACGTTGGACGGCGATGCTCTCGAAGGTTTGATCGACTTCGAGGAGCGTCAACGGGCCTCCGCCGACTGATCTTTGAGGCATGGCTTCTTCCGTCATGCGCCAGCCCACACCGATTTTCCCTTGAGGCAGGCTGCCCGAAAGGTAGAGCGCCGCCAGTTCGGTTTCCTTGGCGTGGGTTTGCCGGAGGAAATCGGCCAGCAGACCGACCTTCTCCGTCTTTCGCGTGGTCGCTCGTACCCTGCTGACCACTTCGACTAAACGCGCCAGTTCCATGGTGCTATTATACGGATCAGGGCTGTGAGGTCTGAAGAAGAATTACTCTCAGAAGGTCAGGGATCACAAACTTTGGCTGGCTACTTCCCGGTACAAAAAATGGGGTGGAGCAGGCGCCCTGCGCACTCAGGCATGAGGAACCACGAAACACACGAAAGACACGAAAAAGTAAAGAGCAAGGATCCATTGAATAGTCCAGAGGACTCCTCGGACACCACTTGGCCCTGCCCTTTTAGTGTGTTTCGTAGTTCTA
>QHZP01000219.1:0-8875 GCA_003224715.1 Acidobacteriota bacterium
TGCGAGCTCTCACCACCTCGGCTCCCCTCGCCCCAGCGGGGAGAGGGGAGCCGAAAATTGCCAGAGGCGTCGGCTGGAAGCTACCTAGTGCAAGGCTTCCCAGGTTTCGCGATAGAAACTAGCTAGTTTCTGTCGCGAAACTGGCCTTTTTCCCCGCTCCGCCAGTCGGTGTCAGATGATAGCTAGGGTTGAACGCGCGCTCCGTCGCGCGTTCAACAAGCGTGCGCAGGAGCGCCCGAACCACCTCGAGCGTTTCGGGACAGAAACTAGCTAGGGCAAGCGAAGGGACAGCGGTTTCTTCGCTTGCACTTGACAGATTTCCCACGCCCTTCCGGCGCCATTTAGAAATTTCCAAACGGAGGTACAATCATGCCAAATTATTACCACGATGAGAACGATCTCAATCTGCTCAAAGAGATGTCCAAGCTCGCACCCGAAGAGTTCAAGGCCTGGATGAATCTCGACAGAATCGTGGCACGTGAAGATGGTCAAATCCCGCGTAAATATCGAGAACTCATCGCACTCGCGGTGGCACACACGACCCAGTGTGTCTATTGCATCGAGGTTCATACGAAGAATGCCAAGAAGGCGGGCGCTACGCGGGAGGAGGTTGCCGAAGCAATCCTCCTGGCAGCGGCACTTCGAGCGGGCGGAGCTGCTGCCCATGGCACTCTTGCGCTGAAGTTTTTCGACCGAGCCTAGGTTTGGGCGCTTACGACTATTTGGAGTTTGGACATTTCGACGCCATACGAACCAGACCAATTGCGACACGCCGGGCCGGTCCAGGTGAATTAAGTGTTTCGTTGCTCAATCGAGATTCATGCAACGAAGCGTCTTTTTCCCCGAAGGGGATGGATAAACTTGAGGACTACGACCTGAGAAGCAGCTTCACCTGCCCGTGCTCGAGGCTAATCTGGGTGCTTTCACGCCAGCCACCGAGCCGCTGGTTCCCCTCACTTGCCAGAGCTGCTGGCAGCAAAAGCCGGTGAGCTGGCTGGCGATAGATGGCTGGAAGCAGCCGTACTGTTTTTGAACACAAGAGAGAGATGACGAAGTCTGTTGAACAATTCGCAGCCCAACTCGATTCAGGCGACTCTCAGATTCTGGCTGACCTGTGTCACTTCGATGACTGGCAGAGGCAACGACAAGGGAGGCCCTTCTTACCCGATACGGTCGATGATGTCGCCATTCGCTCTTATTTGCTTCACTTAAAACTAAGCGGGGCCAGCCGATCAATTCTTCAGCGTACGATCGCCTCTCTTAAATGCTTCTATGATTGGGCCCAAGCCAACCATGTCATTGCGAAGTCCCCCTTCGACAGTTTCGACTTAAACCGTCCCTTATTGAGTCGCGAGCAGATCAGGCGACGCGAGGAAACGCGCTTTGCCAATCCAACTGATCGTGAAATCGTCCATCTCCGGGCACTCAACCAGCTTGCCGAGCACCTTAACCGGTGCGCGGATATCCGCACCTTGTTGGACACGGTTGTTGAAACGCTGGTCAAGGTGATGGGGCTCAAGACGGCTTGGGCTTTCCTCTGGACGAAAGCTGGTCTACACACTGCGACGGGTACCGCTGATCCCCCGCATGACTTTGCCTTAGCCGCATGCTGTGGTCTACCGCCCGGACTTGAAAGGGACAATCGACGCTATCTCTGCCAACCGCCCGATTGTCACTGCCAGGTTCTGTTACGAAACGATCAATTAGTTCGTGCTGTCAACATTGTGGAATGTACGCGGTTGCAGGACTCCACCCGTCATGCCGGTGACACCGAAGGGTTACTGTTCCATGCGACGGTGCCTCTCATCTCGCAGAACCGACCTGTGGGGTTGATAAATGTCGCCACGGAACAATGGGAATTCCTGAGCCCGGCCGATCTACAATTCCTTTCGGCTGCCGGTTCACAGGTCGCCAGCAGCCTCGAACGTGCTCGATTGTTTGACTTGGTCGAAAGACAACGGACCCATCTGGAACAAGAACTCGAGATGGCGCGGGCTGTGCAAAAAAGTCTTTTGCCAACCCATCCCCCCAATATTCCCGGTTTCGCTCTCGTGGCGGATTGGCGTTCAGCTCGACAGGTCGCTGGTGATTTCTATGACTTTCTTTCGCTACCGGACGGTCGTTGGGGATTGGTCCTTGCCGACGTTTCCGGGAAAGGCGCTCCGGCGGCCTTGTATATGGCTATGACCCGTAGCCTGATTCGTTCCGAGGCCAACCGTCACGCTAATCCTGCTGCCGTATTGAAGGAAGTTAATCGGAGACTCTTGGTGGAATCATCTAACGAGATGTTTGTAACCGTCTTCTATGCGATTCTCGACCCCTTCGAGCGATTGCTTACTTACGCCAACGCCGGGCATGATCCACCCTTGCTGCGACGCGCCTCGGGCGGGGTGGAACGCCTCGCCTCCGGGGGACTCATTATGGGGCTATTTGAGCCATTTACTTTGAGCGACGAAAAGCTGAGCCTGGAGACTGGCGACACCTTACTGGCATACACCGACGGCTTGACCGATAGCGTGAACCACCAGGACGAAGACTATGGTCACACGCGTCTGGCTGACACCCTCAGTAGCGCCCCTTTTGCTGCCCAGGACATACTTGCTCACATTTTGAAAGATCTAGAAACCTTTGCTGGGCCGGTCCCTCAGCCAGACGATATTACGCTGCTTGTTCTGACGAGCGATTAGGCTTTGGGCATAGTTGCGACGTTTTAAAATCAAGGATCGCTCGTAGGCAGGCAAATAGAATTCAGATTTCGTAGAAACAGTAGTCTAGTCAAGCGCGAGACGTGTGGCAAATAGCGTGAACATTTTCTCGAGATCGGGAATGATTTTTTAACCCTTTCTTGGGTCTGATAACCCTTGGCGATGGAAAAACATTTCTGGCCGTTAGTTTGTCCGGTGTGCGAGGCTGCGCTCACAAGAATTGACAACATGCTCAAGTGCGTCCAGTTGCACTCTTTCGATATGGCCACAAAAGGCTACGTCAACCTATCTCTCGGAAACCGCCAGACGCATCGGCTCTGCGGCGATGCACGGGAAATGCTAGCAGCCCGTAAGACCTTCCTTGGCCAGGGTTTTTATCAGCCGTTGTCCGACGCACTTAACATGCAGGTCTATCAGCGATTCCTGGAACTGGCGCGACACAAGGTTAAGCCGGGGCTAACCTGTATCGCGGAGGTAGGCTGTGGTGAGGGTTACTACCTGGGCCGGCTCAAGGACTATCTGGATAGGCGACTGGGAACGGAAAGGATGTGTTACTTCGGAATGGATATCGCCAAAGAGGCGGTCCGGCTAGCGGCAAGACAGCATAACGACATATTTTTCTTTGTCGCCGATGTAAAACGCAAGATTCTTTTTTCCAAGGGCTCAGTACGAATTCTACTCAACATCTTCTCACCGAGAAATGCCGTGGAGTTTGATCGAGTGCTCGCGAGCGAGGGTCTGTTGTTTGTAGTCATCCCCAACCCTGACCACTTGACCAGTCTAAGATCGGAGTTTGGCCTATTGGCCATAGAAGCGAATAAGCGGCAACATATTGTTGAGCAGTTGAGTGGAGTCTTCAGGTTGGCGAAGCAACAGAGCATCAAGTATGACTTGTATCTCAATGGTAAAGAGTTGTCTGACTTGATCCGGATGACACCGAATTACTGGCATCTGCCGAGTGAGACTTGGAGTAGTCTGGAAGCTAGAGAGGACATCCGAACTAGCGCCAGCTTTACCATCCTGGAGTTCAAGAGACACGCCGTCCAGGCTATCCGCAGGACCACGCGTGCCAGAGCGAGGGAGGCGCGTGGATGACGGGGAAGCGACGTTTCGTAGATGAAATCTTGCCAGCCATCCGTAATAGCAAGATTCTTCGTATCCGGGCCGGCACGCAGCCACACCGTTTCATCGGTATCTGGGCTGTAGTGGTGGAAGGCCGCGTCTTCGTCCGGTCGTGGAGCCTGAAGCCGCGGAGCTGGTACCGGACTTTCCTCGAGGAACCCCACGGTGCTATCCGGGTCGCCGATCGTCAGTTCCTCGTCCGCGCCGTGCCCACCAGGAGTGAGCGCTTGAAAGACGCTATCGACCGCGCCTACCTGGAGAAGTACAATACGCCGGCGTCCATCACATACGCCGAAGGCCTCGTAGGGGCGAAGTCCAGGGCGACGACCACAGAACTGGTGCCGCTCTAGTCAAGAGGGCTGGCCTCGGTCCGTGTAGCGACCGCTTGCTGATGGGCTACGGCTGACGTATAGACGTAGGGAAGAAAACGGTCAGCTAAACATGTGATGGGAGCCAAGGGCGGGGCGCGTGGATTTCTCCACGGTGCATTCAGCCCGGCAGCTCACCCGCTGCGGCCCAATTGCGATTGTCAGGCGGCTTCAGACTGTATGCATTTCCCGGGTCAGAACCCAGGTTGGTGGTCGTATGACGGCATGGCCGACCAGTATGAGGCAGTCGCCGTACCGCATTACTTCGCTCCGGTTGCAGAACAACTGATTGCCGATCTTCAACCGGCACGAGGCAGCCGGCTTCTGGACGTCGGGGCTGGTACCGCAATTGTAGGATCAACGGTGCTGAGAAAATGCAAAAATGTTCGTGTGGTTGCTACAGATTTGTCTCTGATGATGTTGCGCAAAGCCAAGCAGCGCGGTGTTCCTTCGGTTGTTGCTGATATAGGTCACCAGCCATTTCCCAGCCACTGCTTTGATATTGTGGTCGCAAGTTTCGTGTTAAACCACCTCGACGACTGTGCCATCGCAATTGTCGAGCTGGGTCACATGCTTCGTCCCGCCGGGCAACTGGCCGTCACGTCATGGGCCAGGGGGCCATCGGAAAATGCCTTGGGAGACGTTTGGAACGCCATCGTTTCCAATTGGATTGACAGAGAGGCACTTCGCATGGCCGTCAATGAAGCGCTTCCATCGGAAGCGGAACTGTCGGAACTGGCCAAGCTCGAGGCGGTGTTGGAGGACGCCGGCCTTCCCGTTACGCAATCGCGCGTCGTCGAATTGCCTGTTCAGATGACCATGGCTTCCTACATCGAATCTCGCTGCATCGCGATGGCTTCACGGTTCATGATGGCAGAGCTTCCGTCATATGATTGGAGTGCGTTCCGGCAAGAAGTTACTGCTGCCCTGGTAGCTCGATTTGGAGAGTCAGCCGTATTTGGCACGAAAGTCAATGTTGTAGTGGCGGTAAGGCCAATGGAAGTCTGACTCAGTCCATCAGACACTTACAAGTTTCGGCATGGGCGCCATAATAAGCTGAGGGTCGGAAATCAAAACCTTTGTTCCCGGAGGGACAGAGTGGGTGAGCCAAACATTGCCACCAATGATGGAGCCTCTGCCGATAATCGTATCTCCTCCCAGTACGGTGGCTCCTGAGTAAATGACCACGTCGTCTTCAATAGTGGGATGGCGCTTTTTCCCGCGAACGATGTTACCGGTCTCGTCTTTGGGAAAGCTTAAGGCCCCTAAAGTCACACCTTGGTAGAGCTTTACATTCTGACCGATCTCAGTTGTTTCGCCGATAACAACCCCGGTCCCATGATCAATGAAGAAATTTTTTCCGATTTTGGCCCCAGGGTGAATATCGATGCCAGTTTTCGAATGGGCAAATTCCGTCATGATCCGTGGCAATAAGGGAATACCGCGCAATTGAAGTTCATGAGCGATGCGGTAGATCATGATAGTAAAAATGCAGGGATAACTAAAAATGATCTCATCATAACCTTTCGCCGCAGGATCTCCATCATAGGCAGCCTGGACATCGCAGGCCAGAGCATGACGCAAACTGGGGATCTCTCCCAAAAAGCTCACCGTTTGATTTTCGGCAATTTCCTCGCAATGAGAACAAATGCTCTCGGACAACTGTGACAACTGACAGCCGTGCCGAATCCCCCGGTAGATCTCGCGAAACAGCATTTCATAGACGGTTTCCAGACTATCACCGACATGATATTTAATGCTGTGAATGTCTAATCCCTTTTTCCCGAAATAACCAGGGAAAATGATCTCTTGCAGTATTTCCAGGATCTCTGGAAGGAAGTGGCTTTGTCTCTAAATGATGTAACGGAACTTGGCAATGACTATAAGTGTCAACGATCTTGTCTGTGATTTCCGGCAGCTTATGTTTCAACTTTAGTCTTTCTAACATAGCCCTCCCGCGTCAGACGAACTGGAGGTATTTAAACGCAAATCTCAATGCCTGTCAAATAAGGAGCCTCTTCGTCCAGGCAAGAGTTCACAGGTCGAGTCAGACCGTGGGAACGCGAATTGGTTCATGATAAGAGGGGGAACCCTTTCAATTGCGTCAAGTCCTTATCGTCCAGGTAGCGATAGTTCCCTACTTGGAGGTCGCCGAGCACCAAATTACCAATCCTTTTACGAACCAGTTTCAGAACTTTTCCATTGAGCGCCTCTATCATCCGGCGCACCTGGCGGTTTTTTCCCTCGATAAGCACCAAATCCAGGTAAGTGTATTTCTCCGTTTCACGGATAATTCTTACCTTTGCAGGCAAGGTCTGTTCACCATTTTTTAAGGTGATCCCTTGTTCCAGAAGCTGTAACTGCTCAGCAGAAGGACGGAGGTTGATCTTCACCTGATAGGTTTTAGGTATTCGAGAGAGTGGGTTGGTCAGAGCCTCGCTGAAATCGGTGTCATTGGTTAACAACAGAAGACCGGAAGTATCCTTATCCAGGCGTCCGACTGGAAATACCCACTCCTTGAGTCCTGGCAGGAAATCATATACAGTCTTGCGACTGGCAGGATCCCGGTGTGTTGTCACCACCCCCTTTGGCTTATAAAACATCAAGTAGATGTTCTTCTGTTTTTTCAAACTTTGACCATCCCATCTGATTTTGTCGCGAGTGAGGGAAACCCACAAATTGGGGTTACGGGTTACCTTCCCATTCACAGAAACTGCTCCCGCTTTGATTTTTTCCAAAGCCATGCTACGAGAAAAAATTCCATATTTGGAAAAGGCTCGGTCTAAAGTAACCCGGTCTTTCCTTCCACGCGGCCTCATTTTCAAGGCTGCAATCACACGTTTCCTGGGATTCGCTTCCATAGCCATGGCTTTGAACCCAGGGTCCCGTCAAAGTCCTGTAAGTGATTGCGTTGAGGCACAGCCCTTGCTGACGCGCGGGCTACTGAGTTGGCCCTGAGCCCGTTCAGTAGCCCGACCGTGAGGGAGGGTCAGGGACTTTGACGGAACCCTGCTTTGAACCACTCTGCCAAAGTAAATCAGGCGAGGTTATGTTAGCATAGGAATTTTGCAAAAGCTTCCAGGCGTAAGTCCGAACATCAACTGAGGAGGTCGATTTGAGCAAGAATCGTTTAGAGATTTGGATCAACTCTTTTGTCCTATTTGCCCTTATTTTTTCTTATGACTTCGGCGCGGTAGGCCCGCAATTTGACTTGAGAGCCGCGGCAGTGGAGGCGTTCATGGCTGCTCGAACTCTCGAACATGACGTAGAGGCAAGAAAGTTGATGACGGCCGATCTGGAACATGATTATCTTCACAAGAAGCGTCTTTCTATTCGTGTGCGCAGCGGCCGAGTGGTAGCTTTCGATTTCGACCCCGCAAGAATCGTCCAGTCTAACCAAAAGGAATTTCAAACTGATGTTGAGAGCATTTGGGCTGACCTCAATGAGCAAGTGTTTGCCACCCAATATGAGAGACTTAAATTTGTTAAGGTCAAGAATGAGTGGCTCGCCGATAAAATTGAATTCATCAGGTCTGTTCCTGGCAAGAAACTGCTCCCATTCAATGTGGAAAGTGACAAACGGGCCAAACTGGCGTTGGCCGTTATTAAGAAATTCATGAAGTCTGTTGTCAACCACAATCCAAAGGCGGCAATTCAGTTCACCACTCAAGAGTTCCAGACCAACACGGGAGGACAGGAGGAACTGGAGCGATTGCTGGCGGGGCCGGCTGATCCCTATTACACCGCTTATGATTTGCGCAGTCTAGTCCAAAAGGATCGAAAGCAAATTGAGATCAAGGCTGGGCTTTATTTGGTCCAAAAGGGCAGGAAAGGGGTGGAAATCGTGGAAGCTCAGTTAATCGCCAAGCAAGGGAAAACCGATTGGAATATTGACGATTTTCGAGTGGACAGGCGCGCCGCTAGGGAGTCCAAACGACACACCTCTTCAACCTCCGAGTAGAGGAATATAGAATTGAGTCTATCCCAGAGCTTTTCATGATCCCTGGGTTTCCCACGGGCGACGAAATTTGTTTCCATCCACGCGAGAGAAGGTGTGAAAAAATTGGGAGGGCGAGCCTCGCGGCGAGCCACCGCCCGGGAGCCTCGCCCTCCCGATCTCCGTCGGTTTTGAATTTTCTCACAGCTTCAGGTATCGCCACCTCTTTCGGTTTCATTTTTTCTTGGCTGGTTTTTCTTTCTCGGCTTTGAATTTGGTTTCAACTGTTTGAGACAGAGCTTCAATCATACTCTTTGCCTGTGCCGCATATTTCCCGTCGGGCGCTAGTTCCAGATATTTCTGAAAAGCTTCAACGGTGCCCGGTGCCGGAACGGTTTTCCCCTCCGGGGTGACGGTGGCCATCCCAGTCAAACTAATTCCTAGTTGGTACTGGGCATCGGCATTTTTAGGATTGGCTTCGACGGCTTTCTTAAAGGCTTCCACGGCATCGGCGGACTTGCCACTATTGACCAGAACGGCCCCCAGGTTGTAGTAGGCCTGTGATGCATTGGCTGGATTCAACTCAGCCGATTTCTTCATCTCCGCACTTGCGTTGTCCATTTTTCCTGCCAGCCCATGAATTATTCCCATGTTCATGTGATAGCTAGCTTCCGTTTGGACGTCAGCCTTTGGGTTTTCGGATAGAATTGCCAAAGCCTTATTATAATTCTCCACTGCTTCGT
>QHZP01000219.1:8880-13468 GCA_003224715.1 Acidobacteriota bacterium
TACTTCCGCAGGTTTTTGTAAGACTCTGCCAAGTTGGCGAAAATCACGTGTTGTTTAGGATCGAGCTCGCTGGCCCGTTTGAACTCTTCCAGCGCCTGGTCAAATTGTTTTGCCGTGTAAAACTCTCTCCCTTTGTCAAAATGAGCCTTCATGGTGTCCTGCTTCTTCATGGCTTCTTCCGCTTTAGCCTTGGCCTCCACCTCCTCCTTAGTGAGCTGTCTGGGTTGACTCTTAGCTCTTTCCGCCTCCTGTTTCAGATTAAGGTCAAGCTTAAAGGTTTCTCCCAAAGGAACCTTGATATTGTCAAAGAAGAAGATTTCCTTGCCGTCTTGATTGAAACTAACTTTGTAGAAAGCCACGGGTAGACCGGCGTGGAAGTAATGGCCCTTCTTATCCGTCTTCACCTCAAAATGCTGCTTAATATCTTTCCGGTCCAGCTTTACCAGAGCTCCCACGAGAGGAACCCCATCAGGGCCCTTAACGTCCCCTTCAATCGACCCTGTTTGAGCCAATAATCTTTGAGTGCCCAAAAGTATAAACAGAATCAGGGCAGATACAGATACTAGTAAAGCCCCTAAAGGCTTTCGCATATTGACCTCCAGATTCATGGACAATCCTCCCTCGAAAGTAAATATACCTTAAAAATCAAAAGTCGGTCACAGCTATTTTTCAGCGCGAAGCGTACGGGATAGGATCTTCCCTGCCGGTTTCCCTAAATCCCCGCAACCTCAGGGCACAACTGTCACAGTGGCCACAAGCAACCTGTGTGTTCTGGTAGCATGACCAGGTCAGGTGGAACGGTGCGGAAAGCTTGAAGCCCGTGGCAACAATTTCACTCTTTCTCATGTGAATCACGGGCGTAATAATTCTGAGCCGCGTATTCGGCTTCGTTCCAGCACGAATCAATTGATTGAACGCCTGGTAGTACTCGGGCCGGCAATCAGGGTATCCGGAGCTGTCTTCGGCCACTGCTCCTATAAAGATTGCCTCGGCTCCCAAAACTTCTCCCCAGGAAGTCGCTACAGATAAAAAATGTGCGTTCCGAAAGGGGACATAGCTCGTCGGGATCTCATTTCGGTTCAAGTTGGCTTCTGCAACGGGAATGGCGGGGTCAGTCAGGCTCGATCCGCCGATTTGAGTCAAGTGGTTAAGTCGGCAAATAAGTTTTTTATCAACACGGTAATATCCAGCGATGTCTTGAAACGCTTGGAGCTCCCGTGATTCTGTACGTTGGCCGTAAGAGATGTGCAAAAAGGCCAACTGGTGTTCCCGCTGAGCTATGGCAGCACACACACAACTGTCCATTCCGCCGCTAACCAAAACTACGGCGAGATTTCCTTTGTTTGAGGAGCCCGATTTTGAGGAGCCCGATTGAGAATGGATACCGTCCACGATCCCTTGGCCTCTCAGTCTTTCAGGATTGCAAACAATAAACTCATCCGAGTGTTCACCTATTCTTTCATTGGTTATTTTATAGCCTTCAATCGAAAAGTCATTACCTTGCCTCGAATCATGTAACAAAGGTACTGCTCCCAGAATTTTCTCAGAAACCTGTACCTAAGATTTTGATTTTGCAGATTTATAAGAAACTCGAAGCCAAACCATTTATAAAGCTTCAGGAGTTTAATTTCCGAATACTCAACCTGAAAACGAGCCGTAGAATAGTAGCTGGTCCTGTATTCTTCCTGGAAGAAATCAAAAGACCGGCTGCTCAAATGCCAGAAATGGGTGGGATCCTGCCAGGAAGAAGAATCTGTATAGTGTGGCGTGACAATTTCCACCTCCCCACCCGGCTTGGCAATGCGATGGATTTCCTCCATTGTTTTTAAGATTGATTGGATGTGTTCGACCACATGGATAACGCGAATGCGGTCAAAACTGTTGTTGGGGAAAGGGTAGGGAAACTGATTTAAGTCATGCACCACGTCCACCCCTTCGAGGGGAGCGATATCCAGTCCGACACTTCCCGGTAACTTAAATCTTCCACAACCGATGTCCAGTATTTTGAGACTCAAGGCCTCGCCGCTGACCAACTCACAATGATATTAGGTGTGGCATTGTATCGAATTCTTTTGGCAAAGGGAATAGCCCGACAAAGACGCAGTTTTCGCCAATGCAGGGGCCCAGGTTAATTAAGATTTTGTCGCGGCCCTCTTGACATTTGCGTTAAAATAAGAACATAGTGAACACCATTAATCGCTTGGCGGAGGTGCTGTCAAGATTCTTTTCTAAATAGTCGAGCCGATCTCACAATTGGCTCAAGGGGGGATTGGAAATATGTTTGAGCAAATTGACGATCCTGAAGTTGCAGGTAAGAAAACCTGGAAAGAACGACTGACCGAAGGAGCGATAATCGTGGCAGTAGTTGCAGTGGTTATTGGGATCATCGTATACGCCTTACTAGAAGTGGGCTAGGCTTCTAAATAGAAGCGTATTCCTGACGCAGGAGTGCCATCCAGGACGGCTGGATCGAGGGGGAGGGAAGCTGTGTTCGTTTCCCTCCTTTTTTATTTGTATCTTCCAGGTATGGAGCGACCCGGAACTGATCCGCGGAGTTCTGAGGCAGACTAGGTGGGCTGTCGATGCCGTCAGGAGTGACGTCTCCGGCCTTGCGCGAGAAAGACCAGCTCTTGTGAACTTCCGGGCTACCAGGAATCCTCAGTAATACATCAAGTCGAGTCTGGTTGCTAATTGAATTGAACTGATTTCGAATGAGCCGCCCGCGGATGAGGTTGGCTGGTTCCTAATTCAGCGAAGGAGACGGCTCTTGAAGTTACCGACTGTGGCCATTATAGGCCGTCCTAACGTAGGTAAATCAACCCTCTTTAATCGAATCTGCGAAAAACAAAAAGCCCTCGTGAGTAATGAACCGGGGTTGACGCGGGATCGAATCAGTGAATTGGCCGAGTGGGGAGGCAGACGGTTTGAAGTGATCGACACGGGAGGCATCGTTTTTGGAGATTCTGAGCTTATTCCCCGTCTAATTTATGAACAAAGCAGAGCAGCCATTGATAAGGCCTGTGCCGTTCTGTTTGTGGTGGACTGCCGTTCCGGCGTAACCTCCTCAGATTTGGAATTGGCAAAATTCCTTAACGAGAGGTCGAAATCGGTCTTTGTAGTGGTTAACAAGTGCGACACCGACAAGTCATGGATTGCCGCCCAGGAATTTTACGAATTAGGTTTCGATAAGGTTTATCCTGTCTCAGCGGCACACGGATTAAATGTGGGAGACCTGCTTGATGAGGTGTTGAAGACTTTTCCTAACGGCAAGCCTCTAGAGCCAGCGCTCCCGCAGGAAACCAAAGTTGCAATCATAGGAAAACCTAATGTTGGCAAATCGACGCTCCTAAATAAATTCCTGGGAGAAGAACGAGCCATTGTTTCTCCATTTCCGGGCACCACCCGGGACGCGATAGATTCCCTTCTGCTTCGAAATGACAAAGTCTATCGCCTGATCGATACAGCGGGGATTCGCAAGAAGAGCCGGACTTTGTTAGTCGCCGAAAAATTGAGCGTGATAATGGCAAGGAAGAGTCTGGAACGCTGTGATGTGGCTCTGTTGCTGATTGATGCTGTGCAAGGACTGACAGCGCTCGATGCAACCATTGCCGGTTATACGCACGAGGCGGGTGTATCCGTTATTCTGGTGGTCAACAAGTGGGACCAGATTGAAAAGGATACATTTACCACACTGAAATATGAGGACGAAATTCGATCCCGAATTAAGTATTTGGACTATGCGCCCCTTATTTTCATTTCTGCTGTTTCGGGACAAAGAGTTGCAAAGTTATTTTCCCTTATAGACGCGACTGCCGCGGCTCGCCAAGCCAGGGTGACCACGGCGGAATTGAATGCATTTCTCCAAAAGGTTGCTCTCCACAAGGCATCTGTTCCCTTTAATCAAAAGGTGAAGGTGCACTATATGACTCAGGTAGGTATAGCTCCTCCTACCTTCGCGGTGTTTACAAATCGCAAAATTAAGCTGCACTTCTTGTTGGAACGATACTTGGTCAACAAGATTCGTGAGCGCTTTGGTTTCAGGGGAACTCCTATAATCCTCAAACAGAAGATCGGGAACAGAAGAATTAGCTGACGGCCTCGGTGTCATTTCAGTCAGATGGATTATGTTGTGTTACCTTGATCTGTTGCCTTCTCGCGAGTGTATCAAATGAATCAAGGTCATGGCTAACCTGGTAATTCCTGATAAATTGTATTTTCGGATCGGCGAGGTGTCTAAGCTCCTGAAGCTTGAACCTTACGTTCTACGTTTTTGGGAGAAAGAATTCCCCACACTCACTCCCTCCAAAGGGGCCAACGGTCGCAGAATGTATCGCAAGAAAGATGTGGAAATGGTTGTTGCGATCAAGAAGTTGCTCTATGAGCAGGGATTTACCATTGCCGGGGCGAAGAAAGTTTTGGCGGGAACCAGGCCTCAAGACTTCCCTTCCGAACTTTTTCCTTTAAAAAATGGAGAGAAAAAAGGTAACAAAGCTGCCAAGGTTGCTCGATCTCCAACCAATGGTCTTTCTCCTGAGAAGCTGGTTCAACTGAAACTAGAGTTGCGCGACATCTTGACAATCTTAAATAG
>QHZP01000219.1:13487-18991 GCA_003224715.1 Acidobacteriota bacterium
CTGTCGGGACGTAGCGCAGCCTGGTAGCGCACACGCTTGGGGTGCGTGGGGTCGGAGGTTCAAATCCTCTCGTCCCGACCATTGTTATTTTTAGGGTTTGTCATTGAAAGAAATCCTGCTGACCAATGATGATGGAATTCAATCGCCAGGTATTAGCGCCCTTGCCGAGGCCCTCTCCAACCTCGGATGTGTGACTGTAGTTGCTCCCGATCGAGAGAGGAGTGCCTCCAGCCAATCTCTTTCTTTACATCGTCCCATTAGATATGAAGAAATCACACCCAGGCGATTTTCAGTTGACGGAACGCCAACTGATTGCGTCCTGATTGCGCTCCATCATATTTTGAAGGTGCGTCCAGACTTGGTGATTTCCGGGATCAACCAGGGAGCCAACCTGGGTCGTGATGTTTCCTATTCCGGAACAGTGTCTGCGGCCATGGAGGCGGCCGTTCATGATGTTCCGGCCTTTGCCATTTCCTTAGTGGCGCGCAAGGACTTCAGGTTTACAGGGGCTGCGAAGTTCGCCGGGATGCTTGCAGAAAGACTCTGGGCGGATCCTCTGCCTACAGGTTTGGTCTTGAATGTCAATGTACCATGCAATGAGATCAAAGGAATTCGAATCACCCGGCAAAGCCAGCACAATGGACGGACTCTTATTGTTGAAAATGAGGATCCGCGAGGCCGGAGATATTTTTGGTTTGATCAAGAGATGCAACCAGCGAGTGATGAAGACGGGCCGGACACGGATTACATGGCAGTTAATGCGGGATATGTCTCCATCACCCCTTTGAAGCTTGACCGGACAGCCTGTGAGGCGATAGACAGGCTGGAAGGGTGGTCTGAAACTTTCTTCAAGGAGAAAGTAAGTCTGATTCGATAGCGGGGCGTGGCTCAGCCTGGTAGAGCACCTGGTTCGGGACCAGGGGGTCGGAGGTTCGAATCCTCTCGCCCCGACCAATTTGTAAGTTTCAGATTTCTAAACCGGATGGCTAGCTTTGAGACGTGGAATATTTTAAAGGTTTGATTCGTAATGTCCCCGATTTTCCTAAGAAGGGAATCCTCTTCTACGACATTACCACTTTGCTCAAAGACAAGAGAGCCTTCAAAGAAGTCATCGATATACTGGCGGCGCGCTACCGCCACCAAAATATAGATTTGGTAGTGGGCGTGGAATCCCGGGGATTCATCTTCGCCCCGACTCTCGCCTATCATATCGGTGCGGGATTTGTACCCGTACGCAAGCCAGGCAAACTTCCAGCCGAGACCGTCAAGGCAAGTTACGACTTAGAGTATGGTCAGGACACCCTGGAAATTCATCGCGATGCTATTCAGAAAGGGCAGCGAGTTTTGGTAGTCGATGATTTGCTGGCCACAGGTGGAACTGCCGCGGCCGTCGTCCAGTTGATACGCCAATTAGGCGCGGAGGTTGCCGGTGTCGCATTCCTGGTGGAATTGGAATTCTTGAACGGCCGCAAAAAATTGAATGGTTACGAGGTTTATTCTCTACTGCAATATCAAAACTAGGTCTTCTGTGAGTCGATTCCAATAAAATCAAACCCAGAGTGCTTCAGAGTTAGGGAACCTCTTCATCCGTGGAGAATTCTTGCAAGATTCTTAAGAACTCTTCTTCCCGGCGTAAAAAGGCATCAACAATATCGGGGTCAAAATGGAGCCCTCGGTCAATTAATAGCCGTCGCTTTGATTCTGCCGGATCAACCATATCTTTGTAAACGCGCTTCGAGGTAAGGGCGTCGTAAGCGTCTGCCAGCGCAACTATCCTCGCCGACAGTGGAATAGCCTCTCCTGAAAGACGGTGAGGGTAACCCGTACCGTCAAATTTCTCGTGATGGTGGTACGCGATTTCCTTTCCCAAAGTCAAAAAGGATTTGCCAGGGATTCGGCTCTCGGCGCTCTTCAACACATCCCCACCAATAATCGTATGTGTTTTCATGATCTCATATTCCGGACTCGATTTATATAGGCGGTCAATATAGGCTTCATCGATCTCAGATCGGTGTTTAGGTAGATTGGCCAGATCTTCTGCCAGCACCTTACAATACTTACGCATTCTTTCCAGGTGAGGCCCCAACCCCGGATTACGACACTCGGCCAATTTGGCGAAACCAAAGATCGCTGCATCCTGAGATGAATGAAGCTCTTGCAGTCTTTCGATCAGTTGAGTCTCCATCTGCTTCTTGTCGGAGATGTCCCGCACAATGAAGACATCGGCAAATGCTTTCCCCCGCGAATCTCTGACACGAGTAATGGTGATGTGAGCAAACCATTTGCTTCCGTCTTTACGCTGATCAATAACCTCACCGAACCAGGATCCTTTGATATGAAGCGAGCGCAAGACCTCCCGTGTTGTGGCGGCCACGAAATTGGCCCCTTCAAAGATAGTTGGGGTAGACCCCATCAGCTCCTCACGCCGAAAACCCGTGAGCTTTTCGTAGGCTGGATTGACGGAGATAATTCGATTTTCCAAATCGGTAATCATGATCCCATCGATAGTGCTTTCGACGATGTCTTTGAACAAAACGTACTGCATTTGTCCGATCTCTATCTGTTCACGCAGGCTCTGCTTGTCGGTTTGTTCCTGTAGATAATTCTCCCGCTTCTTCAAAGCGCCATACACCGTCGTGATTAATTCACCGGCGGTCGCAGGTTTCACGACATAGTCGTAAGCACCATTCTTGAGAGCTTTGCGAACCAGATTCGTATCATTTTGTCCACTGACCAGAATTACGGCGATATCCGGATAGGAGGCAACAATGTCTCGGAGCAAGTCAATTCCAGATTTCTCTGGCATTACCAGATCTGTCAAAACACAAGTGTAGGACTGCTTCCTTAAGTAGTCCAAAGCTTCCTGGGCAGAGCCCGCCTGGTCACAGATATATCCGCAGCTCGCCAGGACCACAGACAACGCCTGGCGCACTCCCGGATCGTCATCAACCACCAACAGGCGGTGAGAATCGATCATTTGTCCTTTTTTGTGATTCTCAGTTTGCAGGTCTGGAAAGTCAGGACGCATGAAATTGAGGGTTTTTCTCCAGCGAAAAGTTAACACGGACACATCGCGGACCATCTGATTTGAATTGGAAGAACCTCGAGGAGAGTCCGATCGGCGTGCTAACTTCCGTACACCAGTTAGTGCAATAGCCGGTAATCCATATCGGGATTCGCATTTGCTGACTTTAGAGATTTCCCGAATGCTACTCTGCAACCGAAGGGTCAGGGGCTCCTGCGTCATCTTTGGCCAAACGGGTCGCCATTTCCAGTCTTCCCAAAGACCATCGAACCGCCAAGGACCCAGAAGAAGGTCTGGCTGGTTGCAGATAGTCTGGACATTTCGTCTCGAAGTGCGCCCTGGCTTCGGAGGGGGATCTGTCGGAGCCTGCCGATCAAGCTAGCCGCTAGGCTAGGGAATTGAGGCGACGCTACTTATTCTAAATCACTTTTTCTAAGGCCTCAGCTCTTGGCGTTCTTGGTGGTTCGATTTGATCGAGCCTCGAGATAAGAACTTGACAAAACGGGTTCTCCCAGGCCAGTAATTCTACAAGTTTGCTTGACAGTCATTTTGATTTGTTATCTTATAAAAATTCGCCGCACGGCATCATTAGGAGGCTATGCATGAAGGAAGACACTGGAGCGGAACGAAGAAATTTTGCCCGCGAGCGAACTCACATCTCAGTTGAGATTAGAAAAGACATGAAAAAGGTTCCGGGAACGATAGAGTACTTAAGTTTCGGAGGCGCCTTTGTCAGTGCTCCCCGAACGTTCTTGCGAGATAGCCTTGTCCAGATTAAGTTCGATGTCCCTGGAGAACTCCAGTCCTTCCAGGGATCCGCCAAGGTAATCTGGGTCAAAAAGGACAAAGCCATGGGCGTTCAATTTCTAGATCTGCCCACCTCGGAGAGAGTCAAGCTGGAGAAGTTTCTGAATCGTTAGCCCTTTCCATCCTCCTACCTACAGCCCTTCTGCCTTCTAAAAGGTAAACGTAAGTCAAACTTCTTGACGAGTTTTCTCGCCTATGTCTATCATTTATATTTTTGAAGTTGCTTGAATCCTTTTCTAGTGTGAGTTCGCTTGCGAAATGGGACTTGACCGGATCATTGTTAGAGGGGCTCGGCAGCACAACCTCAAGAATATTGATGTTGAGATTCCTCGCAACCAGTTGACTGTCGTCACGGGTTTGAGCGGGTCAGGAAAATCCAGTCTGGCTTTCGACACTATTTACGCAGAAGGCCAACGCCGTTACGTGGAATCGCTTTCGGCCTATGCGCGACAGTTCCTGGACCAGATGGAGCGGCCGGACGTGGACTCCATTGAAGGGCTCAGCCCCGCCATCTCCATTGAGCAAAAGACCACCAGTCGCAGTCCGCGCTCCACGGTAGGAACGGTAACGGAGATTTATGATTATCTTCGTTTGCTCTATTCCTCGATCGGGGTTCCTCATTGCCATAAGTGTGGCCGGCTAATCGCGAAGCAATCAACTGCGCAAATTCTAGAAAAAATTAGGCTTCTGCCCGAAGGTGAAAGAATCATGGTCCTGGCTCCCGTCGTCAGAGGACGGAAGGGTGAGTTTAAGAAACTACTTGAAGACTTAGCTCAGGAGGGTTTTGTTCGAGCCCGCATTGATGGAGCACTTCGTAGCCTGGATGAAAAAATCCAGCTGGATAAAACGAAGAATCACACGGTCGAAGTGGTTGTAGATCGTCTTTTGATTAAACCAGGTATTGAAAAGCGCCTGGAGAGCTCCATCGAGGTATCCATGAAGTTGGCCAAGGGTATTGTTCTAATCGCCGTGGTAAACGGCGAAGAAAAATTATACTCGGAAAAGCTAGCCTGCGTAGACTGTGGGATTTCGATCCCGGTGGTCGAGCCTAGAACATTTTCGTTCAATAGCCGTTATGGTGCATGTCCGGAATGTTCCGGACTTGGATACCGACTCGAATTAGATCCGGGCCGTATCTTTCCGGACCACACTAAATCCATTCTCAATGGTGGACTGGTACCGTGCAGCGATGGTCTTCCGCCACGAATCATCCGCTTTCTGGATACGATCTCCGAAATCTTTAAGGTAGACCTCAATCAACCCTTTGACCACTTGCCTGCCAGAATACAATCTGCCATTTGGAACGGCACTAACCATCCCAAGGAATTGAATGGGGGAATCCTTAAGGTTTTGCAGGAAAGTTATTCGGAGGATTATCCCAGCGATGATGACAGAACCTATGACACCTTGATGGTGACCAGAACGTGTTCGGCCTGTGCTGGCAAAAGACTACGTCCGGAGAGCCTCGCCATCAAAATTGCCGATCTTTCCATCGCAGATTTGACAGCACTTCCAGTAGGAACCACTTTGAAAATCGTTCGCGCTATCAAACTTAGTGAACGAGAGAAAATCATAGCCGGACGGATCGTCGAAGAGATCATTGAACGCTTGGAGTTTCTCGAGGCGGTTGGATTGAGCTACCTCAGTTTGGATCGCTCAGCGGCCACACTTT
>QHZP01000280.1 GCA_003224715.1 Acidobacteriota bacterium
TTCCAAAATCCAGGCCAGAGCGATCAATTGGCCTGCCAGAATCGTCAGGGCTCCCAGCCATAAGAGGCATGCAACCAGCACTCGCATCCGGCGGTCATAGCGAAATTCCAGGTAGTCGCCCACCGTATAGAAATGGTTTTTGGCGGCAATTTTCCAGAGACGGGGCCCCACGGTAAACGCGAGAAGCAAAGATCCAATACCGGCCGAGCCAACCCACCACCAGGCGGAAAGGCCGCGCTCATAGCCCAACCCGGCTGCGCCTACCGTTGAACCAGCTCCGATATTGGCTGCAAGTAATGTGGAGAATAGCAGACCGGTTCCAAGCCTTCTGCTCGCAACGAAAAAATCAGAAGCCTGCTTGACGGATTTGGAAATAAACAGAGCAAGGCCGACCAGTAAAGCGGAGTAAAGAATCAGTATCGATAGATAAAGATTCAACTCTCAGCCTCGCTGCTCTGGGCCATATAAATCATAATAGCTGGGAAAGCCCGGAAGGCCTCGGGCGGCCAGAACGGCACGGCAGACAGCTCTGGTCACTGTGTCTGCGGCTAGTGAACCAATTCGGATCAGCTCGGCCAGGCGGCCACTGGGATGGGAGGAAGTGTTCGTGGAGAGTGCGAAGAGAGCATCCCCATCGACCGGGGTATGAACCGGGTTGATGGCTCGTGCCAAGCCATCGTGGGCCATTTGGGCTATCTTATTGATTTGTGATTTTGAGAGGGCAACATTGGTGGCCACAACCCCAATCGTCGTATTTTCCCCGGACGATTTCAAGATGTCTAATTTCCCCTGACGAATCTGTTCCATGGAATTCAACGGCGTCTTTCCATCAGAGCCACGGGCTCCGGCAAGGATTCTGCCCTTCTGTGGGTCGATGACGTCGCCGGCCGAATTCACGGCTACAATCGCACCTACAATGACGCTGCCAGCTTTCATCGAAGCGGTTCCGATTCCACTCTTCATGGCTCGTTCAAATCCAAAGAGCTTACCCACTGTAGCTCCTGCACCGGCTCCAAAATTGCCTTCCACGCACGAATCTGGTCGTGCGTTCTTGCAGGCCTGATAACCCGCCTGCTTATCTGGACGAACCTTGGAATCGCCAAGTTCGAGGTCAAATAAAATGGCCGCCGGTACAATAGGGACTTTGGCCACTCGCGTTGCATACCCAATGCCCCTCTCCTCCAGGTACTGCATGACCCCGGATGCGGCCTCCAGTCCGAAGGCACTTCCGCCTGCCAAAAGTATCGCATGAACTTTTTCGACCGTATTCAACGGATTTAAAAGGTCTGTCTCGCGCGTCCCAGGAGCGGAGCCGCGAACGTCCACTCCGGCGGTCGCCCCGGCCTCGGCCAGGATCACGGTGCATCCGGTGGGTCGCCGCGGATCCGTGTAATGCCCTATTTTGATTCCGCCAACATCGCAAATAGATCCAGCCGGAGCCAGTGCGGGGGGAGAAGCAGAACTCCACCGGAACACATTTGAAATTGCTGCACTCGAGGAAATACAGGGTGCAGCAAATAGTTCTCTTAGAAAAACTCTTCGCGTGTTTTCAGGGTTGCCCATAGAAGTTTCTGATGATCCTTCGGATCACCACGGCGATGAAAATTAGTCTCCTCCACGGGAGGGACGGTGTGAAAAAATCAGCTACCGAGAGGATTGTAATCCCCCTCACCCATGAAGGCTTATCAAGCCTTCATCCTCTTCCCCGTTGGGGCGAGGGGAAAGTAAACATCAGATTTAACTCCCTCGCCCCCCTCGGGGAGAGGGGTGAACACTTGATAAGCGTTCACAAGGGCGGATGAGGGGGTGGTTCGAATTTTTTTACACCTTCAGGGGCCCAGGGGTGCGTTGTCGCCAACCGGAGGACCCACCCCGAAGGCTACGCCTTCTGCCCCTCCCAAGAGGGGATTCAGGAGCGTTCGCTGCCAATAGCGTGCCAGTCACGCATCTCGTTTACACCTTGCGCCCTTGATCTCTTCGATAGGAACCTAAAACCTTCATAAAAGTTGTGATTTCAGCCAGGTGTTCCAGGGCATTTTTGCAGTTCTTGTCTTTCGGGGAACCAGCGAAATCAATGTAAAATAGGTATTCCCAGGGTTTGCCGTGCAGCGGTCGCGACTCGATTTTAAACAAGTCAATGTCACGCAGGGCAAAGACGCCTAAGGAGCGGAATAACGCGCCTGGTACATTCTTGACAGAATATACAACAGAGGTCTTGTTGGCATTCGGAGGAGGTTGGGCTGTCCTGGACAATATTAAGAACCGGGTGAAATTTTCCGAATTATCCTGAAGCTGGCGTCTGAGGATTTTCATTCCATAAATTCTGGCCGCTAGTTCACTAGCAATAGCGGCCCCATCCAGAATTTTTTCTTCCATAATCTTCTTGACGCTGCCAGCCGTGTCATACGTCGGCACAATTTCTACCCTTTTTAGTTTCCCCACATTATTTTGGCACTGCATGAGTGCCTGTGGGTGAGAAAACACCCGCCTGACTCGAGAAAGCGAGATGCCCGCATGAGCAATCAGGTTGTGAACAATCCGAACATTCAGCTCGCCAACAATGTGCAAACGATGTTTCAAAAGAAGATCATAGTTTTGATGGATGCTTCCCGCCAGCGAGTTTTCGATGGGGATAACTCCAAAACCGGCAATTCCTTTTTCTACCTTCCTGAACACCAGGTCAAACGTCTGGCTCGGCGACAAATGAATCTCATTGCCAAAAAAAGTTCGCGCGGCAATTTCGCTGTAGGCGCCTCGCTCGCCTTGAAAGGCCACCAGCCTCTTGCTCAGGTTTGGCATATCACCCTTAGTGGTAACAGTTGATCACCCAAGGCGCTGACATATATATCAAGCAGGCTGCGCCAAATCAACGTTTAAATCTGGTCACTCCTCGCGTGGTTAGCCCGTTATGTGAATCGAGACGAGAATTTTGTTCTCGTTTTGGGGACGGATTGAGAGCCCGACGCGCCAGCGAGGGGCCCAGGCCGTTATACCCTCGCTGGCGCTTCGGGCTTTCGCACGTGCTCCTCGGTGGGATATCACGGGCGGAACCCTTGGTTGGTTAGTCTCTGTCGCGAAACTTGGAGAGACCAGCCAGACGGTTATTTGAGCCCCTGGGAGGGGGCGGCGGATCGTAACCCAGGGTGCGGCGAAGCGCCGCGCAACCCTGGGTTAGCCGCCAAGATGCCGGATCAGCCCTGGAAAGGCGACGGAAGGTCAGCAGGATTTCCGCGATCCAGCATGGTTGTCCGCCGCCCCTATAGTTGTGCAATATTGCTTGTAGGTCTTTCCGGGGCTTGGGTTGATTCTTCTGGATCCCCAGGGCTCCGCTACGCAGCTGTGGCCGCTCCGCTCCACCCTGGGTTACACTCCCTCGTCCCTCCGGGACTGGAACCGGAGTACGTTTACGAGTTTTCGACAGAAACTATATAGTTAGCAGGCTCTTGAATCGATAATCCCAACGGAATTTGTCAGATTATTTGACAAAGGCAAAGAACTCATTGAAAATGAGCCTTCAGGTAACGAGTAATTGACAAGAATCCATCAAGGGGGATTCTGCAGACTTGACGCCCTGCAATACAAGGCGCCTTTGAATGACATGCCCTTTCCATCTTTTTTAGTCTGCCTATAGCTCTGGATTCCTTCCTCCTTGATCAAATTTTCTGCCATTGGTTTAGACAAGCCATTTCCGTGAAGAGGCAGAAATGATTAAGTTCAGACGAATCCTTTTCCCCACTGATTTTTCTCCCTCCGCCTTGCATGCCCTCGATTATGCGATTTCCTTGGCTCTTGAGCATGATTCTAGAATTTTCCTTGTTCACGTGATCGAGGACATTGGTTTTAACACTCCTTTCACTCTGAGTTCCTTCCCCACTACGCTCGAATACCATCACGGAATGGAAGAAAAGGTGAAGCTGGAGTTGGAAAAAGTGATCGCACCTCAGTTGAAACGACAAATCAACGTGGAGGAGGTCGTTGTCAAAGGCAAGCCCTTTGTAGAAGTCATTCGTCTAGCCAAAGAGAAGGACGCCGACTTAATTGTGATGGCGACCCACAGCCAGACTGGAGTCAGACACTCACACTTGGGTTCAACTACTGAACGTGTCGTCCGGAAGGCATCCTGCTCGGTTCGTCATCCTGAGTATCAATTTGTAATGCCTTAAGGAGGTGTTTATGAGTATCGCAAAACGTTTGAAGGAACACTTGGAAGAGAACCGCGTTCCATATACACATTGTACTCATCGCCTGGCTTACACGGCTCAAGAAGTGGCAGCGGCTCAACATGTGCCTGGCCGAGAGATGGCGAAAACGATTGTGCTTAAAGTAGATGATCAGTTCATTCTGGTCATCTTGCCTGCCATAATGAAAATTGACATGAAGTCTTTACGAAACGAGCTACCGTTCAAGCAGGTTGAACTGGCCAGTGAGAAAGAATTTGCCTCTCTGTTTCCCGATTCCGAGATTGGAGCCATGGTTCCCTTCGGAAATCTATACAACCTGCGGGTCTATGTGGATAAATCCCTTTCTACAGACGAGGATATTGTCTTTAATGCTGGTACCCATGTCGATACCATCAAAATGAAATACAAGGATTTCGAACGACTCGTTCGACCCCAGATAATCAATGCGGCCACACCACTGGAAATGGCGTCATGAACCCAGCTTCATTGATGCGCGCTGCCAATAATTAAACAACGCTATAATCGGGATATGCTTTTCTTTGGTCTCCGTTTCGCCGGTGAGAGGAACCTGACGAGAAAAGCAGAGAGCCCGAGATTTCGCATCTGTTTGATTGCAACTTAGTATGAAAAATGCCTCCTTCAACTAACCTGCAAACACTTTCTTCTGGCCTTGAAAGCCTGGACCGTATTCTGGAGGGTCCACAATGGGGAGATACGATTGTCTTTCATTTGAACAGCTGGGATGAATATTATCCTTTCATAGAATTGATTACTAATTTTCTTCAGGTTCAGAATATACCCCTGCATTATTTTGCCTTCTCTGAAAAACCAGCCTCTTTCAACACTGGACTTTCGCCTGTATTCATTCACGATCTCAGCCGCCTTGAAAGCCTTGAAAGGCTCAGTGAGGAACTATTTCAAGCTTTTGCCCAAAACGATTCCCACGTCTTCTATATTCTTGACAATGTTTCCGAGCTGGTAAGAATGGCCGGGGCCGAGAAGGAACTGGTCATTCTCCTTCAAAAAATCAGCGCCGAACTCACAGAGCGTCAGGCGGCGGCTTACGTCGCTCTGGAAAGAAACCTCCTTTCCAATGCCACCGTCGCTCAAATTAGAGACGCGGTTCCTATCTTTTTGGACATTCAGAGTATCGACAGCGCCCTCTACTTTCAGCCCATCAAGGTTCAGGGACGTTATTCAGAACACATGTTTAAGCGCTATCGGATCCTGGAAGGAAGCGTGCACCCTGAGTCCGCTTTGGATTTCGAAGACTACGCCCGTACCTTGGAAAAAAAGTCCAAAGAATTTCTGGAGCTCTACGCCCAAAAGCGCGATCTTGAAAAAGATCTTCAGAAGAAAGGGTTCGAACTTTCCCTAGTCAATGATATCACCTCCTCTTTGCTCAGTACGATGAATTTGGATGAGATCCTCTTTCGGATCTTAGTCGGAGTCACGGCTCAAGAGGGATTAGGATTTAATCGGGCTTTCCTTTTGCTCGTGAACAATGAGGAGAAAATGCTGGAAGGGGAAATAGCTATCGGACCTTCTAGCCTGGAGGAGGCTCTCAGAATATGGACCGATCTGAAGACCCGCCATCTTACGTTTCGTGAATTGTTAGCTTCTTTTGATAAGGAATGGGAGCAGCGCGATATTTACGTTAACCAAATTGTTCGCAAGATTCGGATTCCCTTGAGTGAACGATCTCATCTGTTGATTGATCTCTTGGCCCACATGCAGCCGGAGATCATTGGTTATGACATTCCCTCCCATCGTCACCCTGAAGAGATCTTAAGGTTGCTGGAGGTGCGCAGTTTTGCTGCCGTGCCACTCCTGTTTCGCAAGAGGTCTTTGGGACTTCTTCTGGCCGATAACCTCGTTACCCAGAGAGATATCACTGCGGATGACGTTGAGATGCTGGAGACCTTTGCCAATTATGCCTCCGCCGCCATTCAACACGCTCGCTTGTATGAAGAGGTCAGAACCAGAATTAAAGAAAGCGAG
>QHZP01000281.1:0-6172 GCA_003224715.1 Acidobacteriota bacterium
AAATGGATCCCATGACCCGGGTTTGGCTCGAATCCGCCTCTTCTTCTCGGTAATGAGGGTGGAGCCGGAAATCATTTCCTGAATTTCAAACTTGTGGGGAACAAGAGCAACCGCGATGCCCTGGGAGCTCGCCTCAAGCTATGCGGCGGTGAGCTTTCTCAGATCCGTGAGGTTGCGGGCGGTGGCAGCTATCTTTCACATAGCGATCTTAGAGCTCACTTCGGCCTTGGTCGAGCCACCTCGGCCGAGATTCTGGAAGTGTGGTGGCCGAGTGGCGTGCACCAGGTCTTTCGCAATGTCGGCGCAGATAAGTTTTACGTGATTGAGGAAGGAAAAAATCAACTTCAACCGCAGAAGTTTGGGCGGCCGCCGGTGCCGCCGCAGCTTGGCGTGAATCGGGAGAATGGCGATTTCGCGAGTTAGTTCCGAGTCAACTCGGATTCCGAAGTTGAAAACCCCGCGCTCCCCCCTCCCAAAGGGAGCTGTGGAAAAATTGGGAGGGCGAGCCCTGGCGAGCCATTGCGCCAGCAAATCCTTGCCCCATAAGGCTCGGCGGGAGCCTCGCCCTCCCGATCTCCGCGGGCTTTTAATTTCTTCACAGCTTCAGGAGCGAGGAATTCCAATTCTTTTTCCCTCGCTCGCTGGGAGTCGGAGAAACGGGGAGGGATGAGTGGTCTACTCGCCAATCCCGTAAAATCGCTTGGCGTTCTTACTCCAGATCTCAGCCTGCTCGTCTTTGGACAATTGGCCAATATAGTCGGAGGCAATTCGCATTACCTCAGGATAGGTTCCGGCGAGGGTGCAAACGGGCCAGTCCGAACCTAGCATGAGGCGCTTCGTTCCAAAGCTTTCAAGCACAACGTCAAGGTAAGGCTTGAAATCTGCTGAATTCCAGTTGTCCCAGTCAGCCTCGGTCACCATTCCGGAGACTTTGCAAAAAACGTTCTCAAAGCGGGCCAGGCGGCGGATATCGTTTTCCCAGGGCTGGAGCTGGTTTTCCTTGATGCGGGGTTTGGCAAGATGATCCACTGCAAACGGTTGTTCCGGAAACTGTCGGACCAGTTCGCAAGCGACAGGTAGATGGCGAGGGAAGAGTAACAGGTCATAGGTCAGACCAAACTCTGACAGCTGGCCGACGCCGCGAAGAAAGTCCGCCCGCATCACGAAACGGTCGTCCGGTTCGTCTTGGACCACGTGACGAATTCCGCAGTATTTGGGGTGACTGGCAAAAAGCTCCAGTTGCTCGCTTAACTTGGGACTGCATAGATCGACCCACCCAACAACTCCCTTGATAAAAGCATTCTCATCAGCTAACTCCAGCAACCACCGGCTTTCCTCCACACATTGGCGTGCTTGAACGGCAATGGTGCCGTCAATTCCGGAAGATTGTAACAGGGGCCAGAGATCAGCCGGCAAATGGTCTTTCTTCAGGCGGCCCATGTGAGGCCCCATCCAGCCGTATTCAGCCGGGGTGTAAAGCCAGAAGTGCTGGTGGGTATCGATCTTGACGATGGGCATGGCCACAGTGAAAGCTTCCTGTCATCATTTCAATTTCTTCACACGCTCCCTGAAGGTGTGAAAAATTCAAAACCGGCGGAGATCGGGAGGGCGAGGCTCCCGCCGAGCCTCATGGGGCGATGGCTCGCCAGGAGGCTCGCCCTCCTCCCATTTTTTTCACACCTTCGCTCCCGTGGAGGGAAATAATTTTCATCGCCTGCGTTGCCGCAACGCGGCATGGATAACTCCTATCCGGTAAGTACCATTCTCCTGCTGTCTATCACTTTGTTAGCAGCGAGCGAACAAAGCTTCGATCCTTCTTGTGAGAAGGCGCCATTCCGGCAGTAATCTTTCGGCAGTATCGAGCTTTGGCCGGTGGCAAGTTCAGCCAGACTTCATTAGAACTATACTGATATTTCTGGACAAAGCTTTCGATGGTTTTTGCCACCCGGATCAGCCGGTCACGCTCTGACGGGCTGAGAAACTTCGATTTAAACTCCGGGGTCAGAATATATTCAAAATACGAAAGAACCCCCGCCGGCGAGAGATGTTCCAGATAGATTTCCAAGATTTCCGAGACAGTTTGTGACTCGAAAGTGTAGAAAGGCAATCCTGAAATAATAAAATCGTATTGAATCCTTTTTCTTAGACTCCGAATGTCGGCATTATGAAGTCTGCAGTGGATACCTTTTTCACTTAATTTGGCTCTGTTGAGTGATTTGATCAAAAAGGTATAGAGTCTAGGGTTCAGTTCGTAGACATCCAGGATATCGCCGGAGCTGAGATGCCTTAGAATTCGATGGGTGAAAGATCCGGTGCCGGCACCCACTTCGAGAACCGCTATGGGTCGGGCAGGGCGCTGCAACAGAGGCAGGACAATGGCTTTTGCCAAAAGGGGGGAACTGGGGAGTATGGCTCCAGTCGTTGTAAAGTTGTTACGAAACTCGGAATAAAATAAACGATAACCTTCAAACATCTATGGCTACTCCTTTGAAACGCGCCGGTCGGCTTCCGGTTGGATAGTCACTGTCGCGCTTCGAGTCCCGGACGGCAGAGAAGCAGCCTGGCTCAGAGAATGGAGATACCGAACCATCAGCAAAACCCTCTGCGCACAGAATTCTTACTTTCGAAATCTAAGGATTTTTCGAACCACAATCGTTAACTCGATGGGGCCTGTCCCGACGGCCTCGAAGGGACAGTAACCTGGAAATGGTTTCAAGGCAAATTGGAAATGCTGGCCGCCAGTGTGTTTGCCTTTTCTGCCAAAACCAAACTTTGAATGAATTCACCGCGCTTCATGGCATCTTCAGATTTCTTGATGAAGTCATGGATGGCGGCTAAGTTGGTTTTCTGCTCTTCATTGAGATGAAACACATTGACTGACTTGACCAATGATTTGGCAGATTCAAGCTGGTTTTTGATCTTCCTGGTCAAGACCGCCTTTTCGCTGTCACTAACGAGCGGGGCCAACTGAAAGGTGGGAGTCTGCACGAGAGTTTTTGGTTCGTTAGCGGTTGCGGGTTTGGCATCCTTTTTGGATTCTGACAGCGGCTTGGGGGGCTTTGGACTTAATGGTCTCGAAGGCGGCAAGGGAATGTTCGGTTTAACATCGGTGGTGGTTGGCGGAGGCTCAGGTAGAGTATCAACCGCAATAGGAGTCGAGGTCGATTGGTTCTCTAACTCCGTGGAAGGCCCCTGGTAAGTCACGCGAGGTGCTTCGGACACGGGTGGCAATGCTATCTGCTTATTTTTCTTGCAACCTGCCAGAGCGAGGAAGAAAGCCAATGTCATTATTTGAGAAAGCTTCATAAAAGCCGTGTTGAGCAGGAAGATACTAGACCAGTGGAAATCTCAAGGTGAACGTCGTTCCCTTCCCGAGTTCTGAGTCTACTTTGATTTCTCCGTTGTGCAATTGGACAATCTTGAAGACAGTGGCCAGGCCAATCCCATTGCCATTTTCCTTGGTAGTATAGTACAGATTGAATATTCTTTCACGACTGTCTGCCGGTATTCCAACACCCGTATCGTGGATGCTTATTTCCAGTGACCCATTGCGCACATGGCTCGCAATAGTTAATTCCCCCCCTTCTGGCATGGCCTGGCATCCATTCAAAACGATATTTAACAGACACTGCTTCATCAAATCGCGATCAAGTCTTACTGCTGGCAGGCTGCTGTGGTTTTGAACCAGAATTTGAACTTGATGCTGCTTTGATTCCATTTCTGCCAGAGTCACGACCTCTTGAATGATAGGTTGAATTTCAGCTTCTTGAAGCTTCACCTCGACCGGTCGAGTGAAGTTTAAGAGGTTACGCACGACCCGGTCGAGCCTTTTAATTTCCTGGGTGATCACCGCCAGGCTTTTCTCCATCTCCAGGGAAGAACCGGAAATTCTGTTCCTCAACAATTCAAGATGGATCACGATCGCATTGAGAGGATTTTTTACCTCGTGGGCGACGCCCGAGGTTAGACGGCTAAGGGCGGAAAGCTTTTTGGCGTATTCCAGCTGTTTTTCCAAACTGGCCACTGTTTCCGGGTCTTGAAGGATAACCAGGGCCCCCATGCTCTGGTTTTTTTCTTTCAAGAAATGGATTCTGACGGTAATGGCTTTGTCCAGTGAGGGGATATGGAGATTTGTCTTTGTAATGTTGTTTTCAACGCCAAAGGCAGTCTCTACTAAATTGAGGAGGGGGTGAGAGGGCGGGAGCACTTGGTCGATCGCTCTCCCTAGGGACGCTTCCACCGTTGTGTTGAGTAAACCGGCTGCAGAAGGACTCAATAAAATGATAAAGCGCTCCGGATTGATAAAGATCAGCTTCTCTTCGAGGCTCTTCACGATTTGACCAATGTTTCCTTTCAAGGTGTCAATCTCATCACGGCTGAATTCCATGCGATGCCTGATCTCGTTCAACTTGAGCGAGACCAGACCGAATTCATCACGACGAGCCAGTTTGATCGGTTTGTCAAATTCACCGTGAACCAGCCGTTCGATCCCTGCGGAAATAAAGGTTAGAGGAGTTAAGAGAAAATGGGAAAAGAGTGCCGCCATGGTGGTAGCCAGCAGCAATACGACCACAGCCAGACGAAGGTCCTTGATTAAGAATTGATCCAGCTCTCTCTCCAGGAAGGCGGTACTCATAGCCACACGCACAGTTCCGAACAACTTATTGGACGTGTCAAACATAGGCAAATAGACTTCATAAATTCTTGCCTGCCCGTGGACAATCTGGAGTTGGGTCAAGGGATCAGCCTCCGACAGTTGAGTGAAATGCTCTACCAGCGGCAGCTTCTTGCCAACCTGGGAAGCATCTGTATGGGCCAGGGCAACATTAGCAGGGTCGGTTACGGCCAGATAGAGGATGGTAGGCGAATATCCGCTAGTGGATTGAAGCAGGGTATTGAGGCCCGGATCTGCGCTCAATATTTCTTGAATAAAGCGCGAAAAGGCCTCCGGGTTATTTGTTGGAGGAAGGGCCTTTGTTTCGGGAGCCAGCAGAGCTTGCTCAACCTGCTTATAAATCTGCTTAGCAATCAAGTCTCCTTTTTCATTGGTTTCACGAATCAATTCCTGGGTGACATTAAGAATATTAAAGAAGAAAACAACGGTCAGTGCTACCAAAACGAGGAGTGTAATTGCCAGGGTGAGTCTAGTTTTGAGCCTCAGCGTCATAAAGATTGAGCTTATTATGAAGCGTCTTTAAGCTGATCCCCAATATTTCCGCCGCCCGAGTTTTGTTATTGTTGGTGAACTCCAGAGTTTTGTGAATGAGCCGCTTTTCCGCTTCTTCGACGGTGGTCCCGACCGGGATAGCCACAGCATTACTTGACTGCGGCACTTCGCGCTGCTCCAAAGGTGGGAGATGGCGTTCTTCAATATAATCCTTTTCACAGAGGATCAGAGAACGCTCCAGAACGTTTCGCAATTCTCTAACATTACCAGGCCAGTTGTGGGTGGAGAAAATTTTCGAGATTCTATCATTTACTCCTTTGATTTCCTTTCCGTGCTTGACGTTGAGCTGCTTGATCAAAGCCTCTGTCAAAACCGGAATATCTTCCAGACGATCTCGGAGCGGTGGCAAGTTGATCGCAAAGACATTGAGCCGGTAATAAAGATCATTGCGAAGATCGCCTGCCTCCACCGCTTTTAAAGGTTGCTTGTTGGTGGCTGCCACAATGCGAACATCGACATCTATTTCATTCTTGCTTCCCAGGCGGCGATACTTGCGCTCTTCGATCACTCGAAGTAGCTTACTTTGCGTGCCAAAAGGCATTTCGGCGATCTCATCTAAAAAAATGGTTCCGCCGTTGGCCAGTTCGAAGCAGCCCAGACGCCTTTCCAAAGCCCCCGTAAATGCCCCTTTCTCATGGCCGAAGATTTCGCTCTCCATCAGTGTTTCCGGAATGGCCGAACAGTTGATGGCGATGAAAGGTCCTTCTCTCCTTTTACTGAGCTGATGGATGGTCCGAGCCACTAACTCTTTACCAGTGCCACTTTCCCCGGTGATAAGTACTGAAGCCGTGCTGGGAGCTACCTGTTCAATGAGGCTGTAAACTTCTTGCATTTGGCGGGAGGTTCCCACCAGTTCACCAAACGCACCGAAGTGCTTGAGTTGGCTCTTCAAGAGCTGGACTTCATTGAGGGTCCTTTTTCGTTCCAGGCATTTCTCCAAAAGAA
>QHZP01000281.1:6258-6721 GCA_003224715.1 Acidobacteriota bacterium
CATGAGGACCGCGAGCTTCGAGTTGTCCTCTTTAATACTCTTCAAAAGCGTCATGCCACCCATCTCCGGAATCACCAGGTCCGTTACGACCACTGATGGCCCGAACTGTGGAATTAGTGCCAATGCCTTTTCTCCATTTTCGGCCGATTCAGTTTTATAATTCCAACTCGAGATAAGTGAGGCTAAACCAGTACGTGCTGACACTTCATCATCTACAATCAAAACTTTTTCTTTGCTCATAATACTCCGGAACCTTACCTGAAGTTAAAGATGAAGGTAAGAGAATAGCCCATGTGTTTAATGCATTCCTCAGTATGATACAAGCACAAGAGTAAAAAGTAAAAAATTTTGACAGCCTGATAGGGCTGTGCTAACTTGCGATGTTCGTGATATGGCGCACCTTTTGGCAGATCGAAGGTAATCGAGGAAAAGAATTGTGGTTGTGCTCGACCCTTTGCAGAAG
>QHZP01000282.1 GCA_003224715.1 Acidobacteriota bacterium
GATTCGCTTTCCGATGGGATCTTCGCCTGGCCAAAGGCGGCGCGCCACGGAGTGGCTGATGATCACGACGCCCGGAGCGCTTTCCGTGTCGTGCTCGGTAAAACTCCGCCCGCTTAGCAGGCGAATCCCCATCACTCGAAAATAGTCCGCACTCACGCTCGGCTTATCCACGAGGTAGCGGGGTGGGAGCTGCCGGCCACCTTCGAGCTTGAAGTCTCCCTTCATCAAGAGCGAACCGAGTGGCATCCAGTTGACCGCCGCCGCCCCGAGCACTCCGGGCAGGTTGGCAAGCTTCGCCAGGCTACGCTCGTGAAATTCCTGTATCTGCATGGCGCTGCGATACTGGGAGTCCGGCAGGTCGACCGTCATGGTCAGGATGTTCTGTGGACGAAAGCCCGGATCGACCGCACGCATCCGCAAGAAACTCTTCAACATCAAACCGGCGCCCGTCAGCAACACGAGAGCAAGTCCGATTTCCAGAACCACCAAAGTGCTGCGGAGTCCTTCATGCCGTCCCGCTAAGGTCCGAGCGCCCTCGCTCAGGGATTCGCGCAACCGACGCCGCGTCACTCGGAATGCCGGGACCAAGCCGAAGGCGATTCCCGTCAAGACCGAGAGGCCAAAGCTAAATGCCAATACCCAGACATCGATATGAACCTGCTCGATTCGAGGAAGCTTTCCGCCCGGGGCCATCGCCACCAGGGCCGGCACGCCCCATACGGTCAACAATGTTCCCGCCGCTCCGCCGCCGATGGAAAGCAGAGCGCTCTCCGTGAGCAGTTGACGAATGAGCCGCCAGCGGCCGGCACCCAGGGCGGCACGGACAGCCATCTCCTGACGCCGCGAAGCCGCGCGAATCAGCAGCAGGTTGGCGACGTGCGCGCACGCGATCAGCAGCACGAATGCCACTGCGCCAGCGAAGATCAGTAGCGACTTCCGGATGTCACCGACCAGCAATTCCTTCAGCGGAACAATCCGAGCCACGAAATCGTTTCTGGTTTCGCTGAAAGCCAGAGGCAACTCGTGGGTGAAGGCTTCAAGAGCCGACTGTGCCTGCTGCTGGGAAGAGCCGGCTCTTAACCTTCCAATGACAGGCCGTGTAAGTGAATTGCGCTGATCGAACTGGATCGATAGCGGCGTCCACAACTCGGCGTCATAGGGAAAGGCGAACCCGACCGGCATGATGCCGATCACGTTGTAGCCGACACCGTCCAGGCTAATCGTTTTTCCTAACACATTCAGATCGCCGCCAAAACGGCTCCGCCAGAGCTTGTCACTCAACAGGACTGCCTGGTTACGACCCGGTTGGTCTTCTTCCGGCAGGAACGTCCTGCCGGCGGCAGGATAGACACGGAGCACGCGGGAAAAATCCGGTGTGACGATCGCCCCTGGCACACGGACCGGGTCGCCGGCGCCGGTCAGAGTGACCGGATGAAAGGAGAAACTAGCGATGTATTCAAAGAGCTGATTCTGACGCCGAAACTCGAGATAGTGATAGTCCGCGAGTCCAAACCTAGCTCCAAATGGGCCTTCCCGGGGTCCATAAGAAATCAAAAACAGCCTGGCCGGGTCGGGAAAAGGCAGCGGGCGCAGGAGGACTCCGTTCACAACCGTAAAAACTGCCGTGTTCGCTCCAATGCCGAGCGCAAGAATCAAAATGACCACGGCCGTAAAGCCCGGGCTCTTGTACAAGCTGCGGAGGGCATAGCGCACATCATGCGCCAGGGTTTCCAGGGAAACGATGATGTCCATCATGTTACCTCTCCGGAAAATCCCCCCTTGGAAAAGCGGGGACTCGTTCGAGCCCGCTCGCTCAATTTTTTCACGCCTTCCCTTAGAAGGAGGAACCGTCATTTTCACGCTTGGTGGTGCCGTCGCAGCCGGCCTGAGTAGCCCCTATGAGGGGCAGCCAACCGCAAGAATCATCGCAGGAACTCGGCGATGTAGGCGTTGTCTTGTTCATCGCTCAGATCCGTGGTGTCGCCTAGAACGTAACGATACTGAAACGTAGGACCCACCGGAACCGCTCGCTTCGTCCAATTTGTTGGGTCGGTCCACAAAACCGGCCGGGTTCCCATGGCCTTGGTAAGATCCCGGAGGTCCCAATGAAGGGCAAAGCCGGGAATGACCGCATCGAATAAGTCGGTGTTCATCGACCTTTCCAGAGCCGCCCGCAAGCTGTAGGGTGTTCGATCTAACCAGACCTTGCTGNAATAAAAGCCAGATTCCTTTCACACCGCGGGCGGCAGCGCGAATCGAGGCCGGATCGACATCGCTGTGAGCGGCGAGGACATCCACGCCGCGTAAAATGTCATGGGCCCGCATGGCCGGCAAATTGCGCCCAATCTGGTTGGCCCGTGCATTGGTTATCCAATTTCCGAGGAATGGCCGGTGATCATGTTCTGCAGGGGAGTCACGAGGTTCCAGTTCGAGGACAGTCCGTCCCGCCTTAGCCATTCTTTCCGCCAGCAAAGCCGTCGATTCATCCGCCACCAGTAGTATAGCCGGTTTTCGCCCAGGGGAAGGCGGCATATGCAGCGTTCCCTTAATCTCGATCCCTGGCTCGCTCTCAAAGCTAATGTGCTGACGCCGGCCCTCCGGACCGCTCGACGCTTCCAATACCTTTACTGCGGGGGAGGAGCCTTCTGAGGGAATTTGCAACCTGCGCAGTTCGGCTTGAAGTTCAGGTAGGGTGCCCTGGCTTTCCTGAGCGTGAAAATCGTCCAGGATCAACTGATAGAGCTTTCGGCTCCCCGGTTCATCCTCGACATGGCCGCTGTGCGTGACCAATAGTTCGTGGTTGGGATAGAGTTTCACGGGCAACTCATGAGAATCTCCCTGACCGCCTTTGAGCCACCGGATCATCCACTCATAGATGGCTTCTCGACTTTCGAGGGGAGTGCCGTGAGGGCCCGATCCGACGAAGAAGCGCACCTTGTCCGCAGCGCCGTAAAGAGCGTACCAACGCCGAGCTTCCTCATAGACCATCCTCGCGCCTTCAGGCGTAAAATAGTCATGCTCCGTTGCCTGGATTAACCAGGGCGTTGGGGCAGATAGTTCTACAAAATCGGCCACGTCGAGTCCCGGGGCAAGAAAATTGGGCCAGCTCATTTCGGAATCCGGGTCAGGGCCCGCAAATAAGACTCGATACGAATTCGGAAAGCAGGCGGGGACGATCGCTTTGAGCCTCGGGTCCAGCGCGCCAATGAACACAGTCAGTGCGCCTCCGCCCGAGCAACCCGCAGCTCCGGCGCGCGTGGCGTCCACTTCAGGCCGGCTGAGCAAGTAGTCGAGGGCCCGTTTCGCATCCCAAACGAAATACCGAGCCACACTCTTGCCAATCAAAATGCTCTGGGCTCCCGCGTGGATATGCTCGTTAACTGACCAGCCCGCCAAGGGTCCACCGACTTGCCGGTCGTAGGTCTGTTCTCTTTCGCCCTGTCCTACCGGATCGAAAGTCAGAGCCACAAAGCCCTTCAAGGCCAGATTGGCGGCGAGTCTCTGCGGTTCCGGCTTGCCCTCCTGGGTATGGCCGGACTGCAGCAGAACGGCCGGATAACGACCGGCCTGGTTGGGCCGGTAAAGATTGGCGGTGACGAAGAAGCCCGGCAGGCTCTCAAAAATCACTCTCTCGATAGTGAAGGACTCCGCCTCGATACGGCCAGTAATTCTGGGATTCAGCGGCCCCTGGTAATCGGGTAGACCACCCAAAATATCGAGGAGTGTTTCGCGAACCCATTTTTTCCGGCGCTCTGCCTCGGCGACCGTGTGGATTGCGGCAATGGTATTCTCCCGCCGCTGTAGCTGCTGCTGTGCGATCTGGTTCATCCAGCGGAGAAGCGGGTCTTGGATGGGCGCTTGAGCAGCTAGAGATGAGGAAGTGAAAAGGGTAGCAGAGAGCGCGATGGTCGCCAGTTTCATATTAAGTCTGAGGATTGGACATTTCAAGTAGCGACAGGCATTCTTGCCTGTCTTGAGCTGCTTGAGAGACGAGTTTGACAGGCAGGAATGCCTGTCGCTACCCCCTTGCCGCCGAAATCCCAAAATGTCCAATCTCCAAATTAGGTATGCAAGGTGCCCAGCCAGGCTGGCGGTATGTCGCGTAGCGGCATTCTGATTTTAGCCTGGCCTTTCAAGGCCAGGACAAGGTCAACAACCGTTTACCGCGTCGCGTCAGCGACGATTGATTCCCACAAAATAAGGCTCCGCGTATTCATCCCGTGCCAGATTCCGTCCTTGCCGACGGGGAACTAAATGAGGGTGGCGCGCTTCGTCCTCGGGGGGCCAACCAGGACGCGGACCGCCACGTCCCGATTCTCTCTATCCTCACGCCCAGTATCCTTTCGCTTGCAGAATAGGAGTCAGCATCCGGCGCAGGTTTCCACCCAGGATGAGTTCCTTGGCTGAGTCGGGGATGTCGGCGCCTATAATCTTTGCGAGCTGTGAGGCGAAACTCCGGCCTCCGACATCGCTGCCATAGACCACTCGTTCGGCGCCCAGTTCGCGCACGGCCATTTCTATGGCCCCGGACGTCGGATCAAATCCAGCCATTTCGGCCGACACCTTTTTCGTGGCGCGAATAATGCGAATCCCGCGCTCCCAGTCGCCTCCCGTGTGGACGCAAACGAACTGGACCTGGGGATGTCTCTGAGCCAGCTCAACCACGTCGTACGGTGTGGATTCGCCAGCGTCGTTGCCGCCCGCTTTAAGCCAGGTGTGCTGCAGGATAGGCAGCTTGATTGCGGCAGCTCGCTCGGCGATAGCATCCATTTCTGGAACGTTGCAACGCCTGTCAGCCTCCAGCTCCCCGATGCTGACCATCGGCCCGTCCCGCACACAGCGATCGAACTCCTGGAGGCTGAAGTCTGGATAGGCTGGGCTCAAATACACGGAGCCATAGGCGCGGTCGGGAAAGCGCCGCACGGCCCGCAGCACTCGGTCGTTCTCCCCGCGAAGTTGTTGAGGGGTAGGATGGCGGTCGGCAGAGTACCCCTGGGACAGCAGGAGCCGCTCGATCCCTACACGATCAGCGAATCGGATTAATGCCGCCATGCGATCTTCGGGTGTATCGCCCGGCACAGCATGAAGATGACAGTGCGCGTCCCAGATCCGTGTGCGTCCCCCTGATTCCGAGGCACAAGACAACCAGAACCTGGGCTCAGCCAGCGCTAACGACCCGGCCGCGCAAAAGCTCTTTAGCAGTGTTCGACGGCTAACCACGCTGCTGTCTCCGATTAATGCCCGTATGGTCTGATGAATTGAGACTTGGCCAACTAGTAACTACGCTATTGTGAGGTCCCATAGGGGTTGACCAATCGTTTACGACATCAATTCGCTCCCGCAGGCATTGCCTTGAGCTAGCTCGGCACCCCGGCTTTCCGGTAGAACTGCCGGACACGCGCCAGTTCCTCCTCCATCTCCAGGAGGCCGATCGAGCGCACCATCTCGCCGACCGTGTTCTGGGGATCATTGGACCAGAAGATGCCGCAATCCTCGTCTTCGTAGTAGCGGAAGCCGACTTTGTCACCGTAGACCTCCCTGAACGCGTCTCCTTTTTGTAGCTTTGAACTCCAGGGAAGAAGGGCGTAACTGAGGTCAAGTTCGTGTACGAGGATGCTCTGCGGCGGCGTAATCTGGGCGGCGATCTTGCCGGTGGGTTCGAAAATCGAAGCGTTATGCCGCCAGGTGCTGGAGACGATGTAACAGCGTTGCTGCATGGCGCGGAACGCAGGGTGGGCTGTTTGTGGCGATTGGGTCGGCCAGGCGATCAGTTCCGCACCCTGGCGAGCCAGCTCACTCCAGCCGTGGTCGAATTCCATGTCATAGCAGATCTGAATCCCGAGCTTGCCGAAGTCACAGTGGAAGACCGGCAGCACATCGCCGGGCGTTGAGCCTCCCTCCATGGTGCGGCGATCGAGGGAAACCACCAGGTGCATTTTGCGGTAGGTCCCCACTACTTCGCCCTTGCGCCCAATCAAGATCGCTGCATTCGAACTCAATTTCTTTTCTTTCGACTCCAGCAAGTAGGTAGGAACCACGATATAGCAACGATGCTCGCGGGCCTTGCGAGTGAACACATCCTGCACCTGGCCAGGAAAGGGGACCGCGTGCGCCAAGGCATCCTCCCCGGCCTCGCCAGTGATGGCCGTTTCGGGCAACACCGCGAGATCCAGGCTACGACCGTATTTCTTTCCGGCCTGGGCGGCCATCCGGTCCACGATGCCCGCTAGTTGCTCGAGACGGATCTGCAGGCCCGGATACTCTCCCCAGAATGCCTGCATGACCGTGCCCACGATCACCTTTCGCGGCGGCCCGTTGGAGGTGCTTCTCACCCTTACCTCGGGGCTGGCTGCCAGCCCGGGAGCAGCCTCCAAAGCCGCCAAACCACCCATTGTTGTCAGAAACTTTCTTCTGTCCATCCGCCGGTCTCCTTATTATTAGCAATGTGTTCAAGGGTATAAACAATCGAGTCTCCCTTGAAAATCCCCTTTCGGGAGGGGGCGTACGGGGGTGTCCTTCCGCTTTCCAGTGCCATGTTCACCACAGGACATCCCCCTGCACCCCTGAAGGTGTGAAAAAATTCAGGGCTCACGGGGAAGGTCGTCCCTATTAGATCGTCCCCCCTTTTCCAAGGGGGTTCGAGCTCGCCCTCCCAATTTTTTCACACCTTCCCTCCCGTGGAGGGAGAATAACTTATCCTTGGTTTCGGCGCCCCGCGGGCATGAGCGGCTCCTCTCTTATCCTCAAATTTTCCCTGCAATTTGTCTTACGCCCACGCCCTCTGCCCAGCTAGTCCACACTCTCTACCGTTCAGTCTTGCCCCAATCGGCTGTGCCACGAAAGAAGGAACATATCGAACAGAATCCAACAAATACCCAGTACAAAGGCATTAGCAGGGCCATTGGTGCGTGATCAAGCAGTTTAATGCACCAGGTGACATGAATGGTGGAGAGTACAGTAAGTGGTATGCCAATGTAGGCCAAGAAAAAGGACCAATAGTGCACCAGACCAAAATAAGCGCCCGAGTCAGCCCACGAAGAATTTAAGTGAAGCGGCCGGAGAGCCATCCCTGCTATCAGGGCAACTAGAGTCAGTGACCACCCGACAAATGCTAACCCGGCGGTGAGAGGCACGCTGAACGGCAAGAAGAAGAAAAATCGCTGTCGCAACGGCATCTTCATAGATACGAGTTTTCTGAGACATGTCAGATAACCTCTATGCCATCTCAATTTCTGCCGGATATGTGACCTCAGGTTCTTGGGAGCCTTTTCAATGACTAAAGAATCTAAAATTCCAAAGCGCTTGCCTCTCTGGGTAAGCATCATTCCGAGAAGGGCATCTTCTGTCAGGACCTCGGGAAAACACCCCGCTTCTTGCAGGACGCTTTTCTTGATGAACAAACCTTCGCCACTCAGCGGAAACCCTCCACAAAATCTCGACAAAACCGGCAGGTACTTCCAGTACCAGATGGCGGTGTCCAAGAGCAGGAAGCGGCTTAAGATAGAAGAGCCTTTTCTGAGCACCCTGGACTGTACTACATCATAGCCTCCTTCAGTCATCAGGCAAATGCCCTTTTCGATCTGGTCACGATCGATTTCGTCGCTGGCATCATAAAATACGCAGTACTCTCCAGCCGCCCATTGGATAGCCTGATTAAGCGCATGGGGTTTCGTTCTCGACTTGCCATCGCTTAATATTGTCCTGGCGGCAATACCAATCCTACCGAGCTTTTCCGTCCATGAGAGGATTTCGTTT
>QHZP01000196.1 GCA_003224715.1 Acidobacteriota bacterium
CAAACGTTTGATGGCTTCGCGCTCGCCCTCCGAAAGAGGGTCCTGTGCTTGCGCCCGAACGTTTGGCGCCATCGTCAGCATGAGCCCCAGAGCTGCCAGCCATATTTGGAGCAGCAGTGTCAAGCTTCCGGATTTTGACGATCTAATTGGTTTCATAATGAGGTCTCCGTATCAGCTAAGGTTTCAGAACGAGGCTTGTCCGAAAATCGGGTCAAAAGCCTGTCGCTCCTGAAAATTTGAACTCAAAAGGCCGCACTCTTCATTCATTCGTCAACAATGTTAATTTTCTTAATAGTTAATAATGCATGAACATCGGACGATAATGGGTCCCGAGATGAGAAATCCTAGGAACTGGGAGAATCGGATGATCAGAACTATCGCGGTTCACGGCAGCCCAGGTCCTTTCAGCTGGCGACTATCGCCAATTCTGTTCCTCACTGTCCTTTTAAGTGTGCCCATGCCTTATCTCTCCGAAGAGTTCTCGCAAGCGTCTATCTATCGAGTCCCAATGGTTTGGCAAGACGAAACTGGTGCCAGCGTTGTTCTTTCTCACTGGAAGGGGAAGAGAGTCATTATCACCATGTGGTACACGAGCTGCTGGTCCCGATGTCCGATCACCTTGCAAAAGCTGAAAGAGATCCAAAAACGATTTGACGAGCGCTCGGAAAGGGCCGAGTTTGTCCTGGTCACCCTGGACCCCCACCAAGACACTCCTCAAGCGCTGGCACGCTTCCGAAAAGGCCACGGTCTTAGCGCATCTAACTGGCATTTCTTGAGGGGGAGTGAGTTGGACACTCGAAAGCTAGCGAACCTGCTAGGGTTGGGAAAATATCAGGACATGGGCGATGGCATTTTGCATACCCTCAAGATTTCTCGCGTTAACGAAGCAGGAGAAATCGCAAGAACCCTCGATTGGGACCACCGAACTGTTGACTCACTCTTTGAATAAGCTAACTTCTATACCGTTCCACAATGCGGATCGAAATCCGATTCCCGAAATTATTGACTTTTTAGTCATTGCCGGCAACCACCCATGTCGGTTATGAACGGCCGGTGATGGCCTCTTATTTCCCGACCTACTGGTGTAATTCTTCCGCTGTGTTTTGGTGCACGCCTCATTTTCCGAAGGATGTATTTCCCCTGCTCCTTTACCCTCACAACTCCCTTATCGAATCCTTCCGCATCGCGGTAACTCATTTCTGCTTATTTTCTTGACAATCGTGTTGCAGGGTCTCATATTAGCGGGCGTTTTGATTGTTTCCCAGACCATTAACGACTTGCTGGGTGGTGGCCAGCACAGGGACACAAGCGCAGGACAATGAAGTCGGCTCGGGGGACCCGGCCCTCGAATTTCAAACAGGAAAATGACGGCTATACGGAAGTTCGCTTGGCTCGCAAGGAACGACGATACATGGAGGGCAACTCATCGACCTAATGCGCAACAAGGTGCAGAATTGGGCGCTCAAGGAAAAGGGGTAGTCTGAGATGAGGACGAGACTTGGATGGATGCTGATGGCCCTGGGGGCCGCGGTTTCCTCGGCCCTGGCAGTGGATAACGAACTGACGCCGAAGGAGAAGAGAGACGGTTGGATTTTGCTTTTCGATGGAAAATCGTTTGCCGGGTGGATGACCAGCAGCCAGCAACCCAGCCGGAGGCCGGTGGAAGAGGGGAGCATCAACCCGCACCAATGCGGAGGCTATATGATGATCCACGAGAAGCAGTGGTCGGATTTTGTGCTGTCGCTGGACTTCAAAATTAGCAGAGGCTGCAACAGCGGCATCTTTATCCGCACTTTTCCCCTGACGCCTCGCCCTGGCAAGGATGTGGGCTTCAACGGTATCGAGGTGCAGCTCCTTGATAGCACGGGATCAGGATATTACGATACCGGGGCAATCTACGACTTGGTAAAACCGACCAAGAATGCCATGAAGTCAGTGGGCCAGTGGAACCATATCGAAATCACTTGTAACAAGAATCTCGTAACGGCGGTACTTAATGGAGAAAAAGTCTCATGGATGAATCTCGACGAATGGACCGAACCGAACAAACGACCGGATGGAACCTCTCACAAGTTCGATGTGGCTTACAAAGATCACCCGCGGCAGGGGTACATTGGTTTGCAGGATCATGGTGCAGACTGCTGGTTTAAGAACATCAAACTGAAGCCACTCAAATAAATAAAATAGCTATAACTCCAGAGAAGCTTCGGAGAATGTCGATTTTCTCTCCTGTTCCGTTACAGCTAAAGATCAGACAGTGTCACCCCTTCTTGCGAAATCGTTTGAAAAGGAGAAACGTAACGTGACGACTTGGCCAATTTGTTTGAATACCAGTACCATTCGCCCCGCCGGTTTGCTCGACAAAATAAGCATTGCTGCTGAGACCGGTTATTCCGCCATAGAGCTCTGGAATGACGATCTCACCCAGTTTGAGCAGCAGGGTGGTTCGCTATCCGAAATCAGACAGCGGCTTCAAGATAGCGGCTTGAAAGTTCCAGGTGTCATCGCATTGTTTGATTGGATGCAAAGTGAAGGAACGCGAAAAGAGGCCGCCTTCGGCGAAGTCCGAAGGCGAATGAAGCAGGCGGCTGCCGTTGGCGCAGCTCGAATTGTTGCCTCGCCGGTGCCTGACTGGCCAAACCTGGACATTGGTCGTGCGGCGGCACGCTATCGTCAATTGTTGGAATTAGGCAAGGAAAGCGGGGTGACGCCAGCAATGGAGTTCCTGGGATTCTTCAGAAATGTCTATCAACTTGAGCAGGCCGTGGCTATTGCACAGCAGGCCGAGCATCCCGACGCTTGCATTGTTCTTGATCCCTTCCACCTTCATCGTGGCGGCTCCGGTTTCGGCGGAGTCAAGCTGCTAAAGGAGGTTAAGATCTCGATCTGCCATTTCAACGACTCGCCAGCATCACCACGTCAGTTTGAGCAAGTTGACGGCGACCGGGTCTATCCGGGCGATGGAATTCTCGCTCTAGGCCAAATGCTGCGGGATCTCGTCTCCATTGGTTATAAAGGATATCTGTCCGTCGAACTTTTTAACCCAACCTACTGGCAACAAAACTTAAGAGAGGTGGCCAGGATTGCGCGAGAAAAAACAGAGTCGGTCATGGCGGAAGTCGACGTTTCTTCTTCGATAACCTGATTAGTTTCTGTCGCGAAACTCATTGTGGTGCGGGCTTCCAGCCTGCATCCGTTCCCACCAGGGCAGCGGCAGCGCAGGCTGAAAGCCTGCAACACAACAAGGCCCAAAGCTGGAGTTCTAGAGTTTTGCGACAGTAACCAATTAGTATCGTTACCTCCCACCGTTAACTTTCCTCTGCTGGTTCTGCTGCTGGTCTGCCTCGCCCAAGGGTGAGAGGATAATCTATCCGCCATGCGGAAAACGCTCCGGCATGCGAAAAAAAACTTGACAGGAGCATTTCGAAATATAAACTACTGCCATTTCAGGATCTTGAAAGTGGGAGTACAAGTATCAAAGTGACCATTTTCCAACCCCATTCGAACTGAGGACGTAGAGGCTTACCTCATGAGCAGGATTGCTGTACGCCTGTCAGAGCGCATCCAGTCTCTGCTCTTTGCGGACGATGTTGGGGGCTTCGCTTTCCCGTGAACGAGGTTAGGAATAGGTAAGGAATTGTTGAAGACGGGGCACCACGGTCTTTTGCGCAGCGAACTGGCTGCCACGCGCCACCTTTCCCGCGACAGCATAGTGAAGGGCGGCGTCTCTACATGTAGTTTTTGATGGTCGACTTGCTTGCGTGATTCTAACAGAATTACTTAATAAGACTTGGGAGGAGACTATGAAAAGGCAGCGGCTGTTCCTCAGCGTCGTCCCTTGGGCGGTCTTTTTAGCATGGTTCCCTACGGTTTGCCTCAGCCAGATCAACAGGAGTTCGTTGACCGGTGTTATCACGGACGCCACAGGAGCTGTGATCCTCGGCGCTAAGGTCGTCTTGGTGGAAGAGGGGACCCAATCAAGGTTTGAGAGTACGACAGACAAATCCGGGGGGTACAATTTTTTAGGCCTCCCCTTGGGCAAATACACACTGACAGTAACCCAGAGTTCATTCAAGACGTTTGTGCGCTCCGGTATTGAGTTGAACGCCGGAGACAACAAACGAATTGACCTGTCGCTGGAATTGGGAGAGGTGACCCAGAGGATTGAGGTGATAGGGACGGCGCCGGTGCTTGAAACCTCGGAGCCTGTCTATACGGATACGATCGCCACGAATACCTTGGAAAAGCTCCCGATCCTACTCAACGGGCTCAAACGTGACGCCAGTAATTACCTGGCCACCGTTCCCGGCTACCAGGGTGGAGCCGGGTTCAGCAACAACATCAACGGATCCATTGGTACTTTTACGGAGTTGTATGTCGATGGCGTACCCGCGGATGGTAATCCCGCCGTGCACGGGCTGTTCCGCAACGGTTTCTCCAATGAAACCCTGGCTGAGTTCAAGGTCGCAGATTCCCCATCTGCCGACCAGGGCCCCACGGGGGGAGCACTTATCTCATTCGTCACTAAGTCGGGCACCAACGAGTTTCATGGGAACCTTTACGAATACCACCGGGATACGGCTTTGACGGCGCGGGACTTCTTCTCACCCACGGTGGCGACGAACCTTCAAAATGAATATGGCTTCAGTGTGGGCGGGCCGGTGTGGGTGCCGCGCCTTTATGACGGCCGCAACAAGACCTGGTTTTACTTTAATTGGGGCCAGTCGAAACGTCGTTATGGCGTCGGAGCGGCTACTTACAGCATGCCGATAGAGGAGTTCAAGAACGGTGACTTTAGTCGCCTCTTGGGTCCGGCAATTGGGACAGACGCTCTGGGACGCACGGTTCGAGAAGGCCAAATTTACGATCCGTCCACGACCCGGACCGACGGCCAGGGCGGGTTCATCCGCGACCCCTTCGCCGGCAACATCATCCCGCAGGACCGCTTTAGTCAAGTCTCCAGCAAGTTCCAATCGTACTATCCGACGCTTCCGGCGGGCTCCCCGCTAGTCAATAACTACCTCACGTCGGGCGGATCCGGTGCCCTGGATGAAGCCTACTATGACATCAAGGTAGACCAGCAGGTCGGTAACAATCGGTTTGCTGGAAAGTTTTGGCGCTCTTTTAACTCTACGACGTCACCTTTTAATCTGCCCGCAATTTTTGCCATCCGGACGTTAAGCTTTTCTCGAGGCAGCCACGGTCGTTTCAATTGGACCAAGACAATCAGCGCGCGTTGGGTTAATGACTCTGCCTTTGGCATAGACCGGGACTTTCTCCGCACCGGTTCGCCGGGCGACGCCGGCATGGGCGCGTCCCTGATCGGGCAGCCGAATGCTCTCGGTCGGTGCTTGCCGACCGTTCACATTGCAGGTTTTTTCTCAACTACCCAGACTGAGCTCAAATGTGGTCAGGATGAGGCGGACACAAACTGGCGGTTTACCAACAACACCTCTTATAGCACCGGTAAACACCTCATCAAGTTTGGGGGCATATACAACAAGTGGGCGGCAAACTTCCCCATCGAGAACAACGCCCAGTTCACGTTTCTTGCCCCCGAGAGCGGTCTTCCAGGGCAGTTCTTGACTAAGACCGGCTATTCTTACGCCAGTTTCTTGCTGGGTGGGACCGATAATGCCGCGGCCAAGGGTGCCGAAGACCAGACACCCCGCATGCATATGTTCGGATTCTACGTGCAGGATTCTTGGCGCGTGAAACCCAACCTCACACTGCAACTCGGTCTTCGCTACGATGTCCAGCCATTTCCAGTACACTGGCACGACACTATCTCTCAATTTGACCCGACAGTCCCAAACCCCGGTGCGGGAGGCCGTTTGGGCGCATTGACTTTCGCCGGCATTGGGCCTGGACGCATCGGCAGAAGGCAACTGGCGCCGAACCATTATCGGGACTTCGGGCCGCGTCTCGGTTTTGCCTACCAGGCGGGGACGAAGACCGTCATCCGCGGGAACTGGGGACTTTATTATGGGCCGAACAACCAGACGATGGCAGGATACGCGGCGGTCATCCAACAAGGCTATTTTCCCACTTTTAGCCGGGCGTCTCTGGATGGGTACTCGCCAGTTTTCAACTGGGACGTTTACCCGACGTAGTCAATGGAAGTGACACAGCCTTTTTCGGCCCGGATGCAGGTCGGGCGCCCCGCATCCAGATGGTGCATTTCGGCATCCAGCGGGAGCTTGCTGGCAAAGCTTGGCTGGAATTTTCTTTCATGGGGAAATATGCGCATGGGCTCATCTCGGGGTCGGCTGAGCCCATCAACCAGCTCGATTACGGGAAGTATGGCAGTCTGGGTGATTTGTTGGGCGCCGATGTTTACTCGCCACAAGCCCAAGCCGCCGGAATTCCAATTCCTTACGCTGGTTTCCAGGGTTCAGTAGCCCAGGCCCTCCGGCCCTTTCCGCAGTATCTAACCATCAACAACGAAGGGGCGGCGGTCAGTTTCAATACCTATAACTCGTTTCAGATGAAGCTGCAGAAGCATTATTCGCAGGGTCTGAGTTTCCTGGTGGGTTACACCATCAGCAAGGCCATGACCGACCTCGGCGGGATCGGCAATATTCCAGGGTTTTTCGCAAGCTCCCCGCAGGACGCTTACAACCGCAGGGTGGAGAAAGCTCTTTCCAACACAGACGTCCCTCAATCGCTGATTGTCCATTACTTATATGAGCTGCCCGTCGGTCCTGGAAAGAAGTTCCTAAATCAGAACAGCATTTTCACCAAATATGTCGTGGGTGGATGGACCATTTCTGGGTACAACAGCTACAACTCAGGCACACCCATTGGGGTCGTCACCGAACGGGTCCTGCCGACGGTGGGTGGAGCCCTTTTGGGCAATACCCTTCGTCCCGACATCGTTCCGGGTGCGCCGATTCGCACCGACGTGAGTTGTGGCAGTTTCGACCCGGGGCGAGGAGACCGATACTTGAACATTGGCGCCTTTAGAGATCCGGCACCCTGGAGCTTTGGCAACGCTTCGCGAGTGCTGGGAAATGTTCGGACGTGTGCCGGCTTGAACGAAAATATTTCAATCATTAAGACAATTCCCATCAGGGAAAACATCCGTTTTCAATTTGGCAGTGATTTCTTCAACGCCTTTAATCGCCATGGTTGGGGCGCGCCGAACACCGATGTCGATAACCCAGGTTTCGGGACCATCACGTCAACCGGGACAGGGCGAGTTGTCCAGATGCATGCCCGGGTCGAATGGTGAGGATGAACTGAAGTATTGAAAGCAGCGAGTTGTTACCTGGCGTGCGAGTTGCCTACAAAAGGCTATTCGCGCGCTATTTTTTTTGCCATAATCACATCTTGATTCAGCGATGTTTACCAACTCCTTTACAAGACCACACTTTGCCATTACCGGAAATCGGATTTATCGGCAGTCGAATCATTCGCTGCGAAAAAGTCGAACGCTCGCGACCATAGTTTGGATTATGCTCGTTTCACTCGAGGGCAACCACGTGCGACCAATCTGGGCTCAGCAGGTGTCCTCTGAAGCCAGCGCCCGTGACACGCGGTGGCAGCCTGTTCAGCAGTCCGTCGATCTCTTCGCCGAGCGCCACCTAGATGCTGACCAGCACTACGTTCGAGCTCTTCAGCTCAAGGCCGTTGGCGACGAAACTCGGGCAGAAAGAGAATTCAAAGACGCCGTAGCCAAAACGCCAAAGGAAGACAAATACGTTCGCGGCTTAGCCCTCTTTTATATTGACAGAGGCCGCTACGAGGATGCAATCGGGGTGATTGCGGAACACGTGAGGCTTTGCGGTGTAACCGCGTTGGGCTACGAGCTGGAAGCCGAGCTGCTATTCCAGCAAAAGCTATATGGTCCGGCTCTTGAAGCAGTGTTGGCCTCGCTCAAGCTAAACGATCATAACGCACGAATGCGCCAGTTGTTGGGTTTGATTCACATCGCTAATCGACAAGATGGGGCGGCTGTGCTCGAGTTGCAGAAAGCAGCCGAGCTGGATCCGGACCGTGCCAGCACAAGGTATTTCTTGGGCAGGGTCCTCTACACCACTGGTAGTTATGTGGAGGCGCGAGACCAATTTTTAGCCTGCCTGAAGATAGAGCCTAGCTATCGGAAGGCCCTCGAGAACCTGGGCCTTTGCTACGAAGCCCTTCAGGATTATCTGAAGGCCACGCAGGCCTATCATGACGCCATCGCCCTCGAGGAAACACAGAAGGGACCAAAGCATGGAGAGCCTTACGCGTTTTACGGAGCTATGCTTGCCAGATTAGGTGAATCAGAGAAAGCTCTCGCGGTACTGCGCCAGGCGGTAGCGGTCAGCCCCAAGGCCTTCGTGGCGAATTACCATTTGGGCAGAGTTCTTCTAGACCAGGGTCAGTTAGAGGATTCAGAGAGATTTCTTCTTGTGGCAGCAAACTTGGACGCCAAGTTTTCCCGAACATACTATCTGCTGGGAAACCTGCGTCAAAGGCAGAACCGCCGGGCTGAAGCAGAGCGGTATTGGGTGATGTTCAAAGACCTGGACAAGGCGCCAGAAAATCGTGTCTTTCCGATTACGGACCGGTAACCGGATCGTTGCTTTTTTGCGAAGCGGCCCGACGATACGTCGGCTTCAATTCGGATGAGAGCGTGCGGGCCCAGATGTGGGGCAACAGCATTGAGTTCAGGAAGGGAGGCAGGGTTTCCAGGTAGCGACACGGTCATTTCTCCAGGGGAGAGAGAGGGCGGGCCGAATGCCCGTCGCTAACTCGCTGAACTAAATCCCATTGCCAGATAAGGGATAGGCTCCAGTAGAAACCTAAGGATATGCAGCTGTTCTCTTTCCGCCGCACAATGGTCGCGTGGTCCCTTCTTGTTCTAACTTCTGTTGCCCAGGAGCAGAACAGTGATATTGATTCTTGGACTGTTGAGCATTTCCGGCTTGCCACTGAGGCGCACCGCCAAAACAATTTCGATGTGGCAGAAAGAGAGTACCACCGGGTTCTTTCCCGGAAACCCAAATTCGCTGAGGTGTACCAAAACTTGGGCATTTTGTACCACCAGCAGCGAAGATTCCGGGAGGCGGCGCAGAGGTTGCAGACCGCTGTATCTTTGAAACCCGATCTGCTGGAGGCGCAGGTATTTCTAGGCATCGATAGATACATGATCCAGGACTTCAAGGGGGCTATTGGTCCCCTGGAAAGGGTTCTGCGCTCAACGCCGTCGGAACGGCAGGCCGGGCTTTATGTTGCTTTGACTTATCTTGCCCTGGATCAACCCGAGAAGGCGGCTCGGCAGCTTCGCAAGACCGCCCAGTACTTCCCGGAAGATGCGGAGATCGCTTACCACCATGGTGAAGCCTACCTCGAAGCGGTACGCCAGCGCATGGCATTACTGCACCAGGCTGGAAATGGGTCCGCACTCAGTCATTGGGCACTCGCTATTTCTGCGGAACAAAAGGGCGACAGGGTTGGAACGATCCTGGAATACCTGAAGGCGCTGGTCATCGAACCGAATACGGCAGAGCTTTATTGGAGACTGGCCATAGCGCTTCATAAGGCTGACGTGTCCGAGTTGGCGGCAGCCGCCCAGGAGAGATATGCGCTGCTAAACCCGCATTGGGACCGTGCGACTTCAACTCTTAACGGAATTCCCCGCGACCCGTCTGGGAATGAGGCTCTGATTTCAGAGCACAAAGACTCTTTTCAGCGACTCTGGGAATCGTTGCCCGCTGTCAAACCGGGAGGCGCCTGGCCGGCAGTCGCAGATGAATTTGTGAACAGAACATTGAGAAAGCGTCTGGCTTCCTCCGATGGGTCCGACATGGAAACTGCCGTCAAACTCTATTTGAAAGGTGATTACAGAGGGGCGGCCGAAAAGATAAAAGGGAGGTTCACGCCTCGACCGGAGGATTGGGCCTTGGCCTATCTGCAGTCGCGGGCTTATTTCCTGGCATCCGATTACGACGCGGCCGAAGAGGTGCTTGAGGGGCAGCTTCACCCTTATTTGACCTTGCCTTCTGTGGCCTTATTGAAGGTAGAGATTGAAAGTCAACTGGCGTTACGCTATTTCGGTCTGGTGGTCGCGAAGGAGCCAAACTCCTATCGGGCGAAACTGCTTCTGGCGAAGTCTCTCGGGGCCTCGGGTCGGACCAAAGAAGCTATTTCCGCCTATCAAGAAGTTCTGAAACAGGTCCCTGACCGTTTGGGAATTCATTTAGCCATCGGACAGCTATATGAAGATCAACTAAACTGGGTGGCGGCGATTGAAGAACTGAAAGCAGAACTGGGTTTGGCGCCCGACAATGCCTTGGCCTTGGCTCACCTTGGCCATGCTTATACAGAATCTCAGGACTCCGATCAGGCAATTCAGACTTTGAGTAACTTGTTGGAGACCCACCCGGATGACGGTCGGGCTTATGCCGATCTCGGCAGGGCCTGGGCAATGAAAGAGAACATTTCTAAGGCTATTCAAGCGTTTGAACGTGCCCTCCTTTGCGACGACACTCAGCATAACTTGCACTACCGCCTCTTCCAGCTCTATAGCAAGATGGGAGACGATGTGCGCGCGAAAACCCATCTGGCGGCGTTTAAGGTGGGAGAGGCCGACAAGCAGCAAAGACAGAGAAAAGCCATGGCCGATCTCTCAAGGGAATGATCGGTTTTAGCCGATTCGTAGTGCGTTGCCCATGAAACAATTCGATGCACTTTAAGACCTTCCTTTTAATAGCGTGCTTCTTCCAATTTTTCCCGGTTCCCTACCGCACGTTGAAGAAATTGCCCCGGGGATCTACGCGTCGGGATCTGCGGACCGGTACGGATCGACTAACTGTGGCTGGGTTGCCATGCGCGATTACACCCTCTTGATCGACCTCCCACACGGAGTTGACGTCCCTGACTTTTTGGCTCAAGTGGTGAAGTTCACAGGCAAGCCTGCCCAAAGACTGATTCTCACGCATCTGGACGAGGGTGATTTCAAGACGCTTGAATCTCTGGCAAAACATGGCGTTGCCAAAATACAGGTTTCTTGGGAGATCCAGGACAGGCTGCGAAAGGGGGTAGTGGACTTACCCGCCAGCGTTCTGCAGGGGCTGTCCCAACGAACTCTGATAGGCGAGAAGGAACATTTCGTTGAATTCATCCCTTACGGTTCTGTCACGGGAAAGCCGGGTGCGGCGGTCTATTTCTCGCCGCAGAAGGTACTATTCACGGGCCCCATTGGAGTCAACGGACCACGGGCACGACTTCCAGGCAGCAACACCG
>QHZP01000197.1:0-6096 GCA_003224715.1 Acidobacteriota bacterium
GAGCAGGTGTTCAATTGAACACGCGGTGGGGGGCACATCTTAATATGAGGAGGAGGAAATCATATGGATGCTCCCGATCTGCCCCTGCGTTCAGCGCACTGCTGCATAAGTTTTTGGGTCATAGTAGTAGCCAGTCTGGCACTGGTTAATAGTCTTTATGCGGTAGACATAGGCTACCGCGACTTTTCCTACGGCCTCAGCGGTACTTCGGTGCCGAGCGGGGAAAAACCGGAAAGCAAGCTCTGGTGGAACGACGGTTACTGGTGGGGTAGCTTGTACAACGACGCGTCGAGAACGTATCACATCTATCGATTGGATACGGCGAGCCAGAGTTGGGTGGACACCGGGACAGTCTTGGATAATCGTCCCTCCTCCAAAGCCGATTGCCTCTGGGACAACGTCAATCAGAAGCTCTATGTGGCTTCCCACGTTTTCACCACCAACGGAGTTCCCCTGCCCACCTCCCCGTCTCAATGGGGACGGTTATACCGCCTCAGTTACAACCCCATATCCCATAGCTACACTCTAGACTCGGGCTTTCCAGTCAACGTGACCCGAGGCAAGTCAGAAACCCTGGTCGTAGATAAAGATTCGACCGGTAAGTTATGGGTAACGTACGTCGAGAGCCAACAGGTGATGGTGAACCGCAGCGTCAACGGAGACCAGGTATGGGGCGACCCGTTCGTGTTGCCGGTGCAAAAGTCAGAGACCGTGAATGTCACGACCGATGACATCTCCGGACTCATTGCTTTTGGAGGAAGCAAGATTGGACTGATGTGGAGCAACCAGCTTACCTCCAAAATGTACTTTGCGGTGCACCTGGACGGAGATGCGGACACCATCTGGCAAGCGGAAGAGACGGCCCTGCCGGGGCCAAATGGCACAGAGAACTCAGACGATCACATCAATCTCAAGTCCCTCAACTCGGACCGCAGCGGACGCGTGTTTGCCGCGATCAAGACCTCCTTAACCTCCTCCAGTGCGCCTCTGGTGATGCTGCTGGCGCGGGACCTCAGCCAGCAGTGGTCAAGCTACGTCTTCGGACGCGTGAAGGAGCATCATACGCGCCCCATCGTGCTCTTGGATGAGGACCACGCTCGTATTTTCATGTTTGCCACGGCGCCGGAAAGCGGAGGGGCTATTTACTACAAGACGACCGATACCAACAATATCTCATTCCCATTGGGGCTGGGCTCTCCGTTCATTAAGACCTCCGCAGACCTCAGGGTCAATAACCCCACCTCGACCAGGCAAAACTTGAATCGCAGCACGGGTCTGGTGGTGCTGGCCACTGATCAGGACAGCAGAATTTACCTTCACAACACCATTGATTTGAGCGGAAAGCCTGCCATCACCTCCTTTACCCCCACCTGTGCGCCGTCGGGAACCGTCGTCACGATCACAGGCATCCAGTTCACCGGGGCAACGGCGGTGAGCTTTAATGGAAAGGCCGCCACCACCTTCACAGTGGATTCCTACACCCAGATTCGCGCCACGGTACCGACTGGCGCGACCACAGGCAAGATCAGCGTCACCACTGGGCTCGGTACCGGTGTCAGTCAGAATAGTTTTGCTATCCCGGCAACGCCGGTGGTCACTTCCTTCTCACCGACCAGCGGACCGGTGGGAACCGTGGTAACAATTACCGGCAATAATTTCACATGTATTACCAGCGTGGCTTTTAATGGAACAGTCTCCACCTTTACCGTGGATTCTGGCACTCAGATTCACGCCACCGTGCCGACCGGCGCCACCACAGGAAGAATCAGCGTCACGAATGGTGCTGGTACCGGCGCCAGTGCGCCTGATTTTACGGTGACGCCCTGATGTGCCGGACTCCAGCCTTTCCCCAAGGAAGAGTAGCCAGGGATGAAGAGCAGAACCCAGAGTTCTCTGGGCCGCCGTGGCGGATGTGTATCGACCAAGGATAAAGGATAAATGTGCTGAGGATTCTCTACCTGTTACCAGAGTTTTTGCATCCGGATCGGCTCATGAGCGGTTACCTTCGCCACTACTATTTCATGCGCGAATTGTCCAGGCGCCACGCCATTACGCTGATGGCCCTGTCCAAGAACAAAGTGGCTCCTGAGGCTGAAAAGAAAATGAGCGTTTATACTGATCGGATTCTGACATTCGATGCTTCAGAAGATCGCAGGCCTGTCCCTTCAGAAATGGCCGGAGTTTCCACAAGATTCAGCAAGAGGGTCAGGGGAACGTTACTACTCCATAATGCTATAAGAACGATGAAGAGAGCCTTTTGGCAGCTAGTACAGGAAGAGTCTTATGACCTGGTCCTTTTCCACGGCAAAGACATCTTTCCTGTAATCGAGGATTTCAGTGAATTGCCTATTGTGGCTGACTTCGGTGATGCTACCTCTATGCGCATCCGCCAGCGTATGCGCTATGCCAATAGTGCCGAACTTCCCTGGCACCTCCTACGTTACTGGAGGGCCAAGCGAATTGAGAAAAGGCTTCTTCAGAAGACTCCTCACCAGGCCTTTGTTTCTTCTCGCGATCGAGAGGCTGTGCTGGGCCAAGACAATCATGGTTCTAGAGTGATTCCTAATGGTGTAGATCTGGGCTACTGGACACGAAAGACATACAACCCCCTGCCTAATTGCATTGTGTACAGCGGAGCGATGGACTACGAGCCCAACGCCGATGGAGCTTTCTACCTGATTCAAAATATTCTACCGCATGTGCGACGATTCATTTCCAATATTGAGGTCGTCATCGTGGGGCGAGATCCCTCTCCCGCCTTGATACAGTTGGCCCAGCAATACCCCAACGTAAAGGTCACTGGATTAGTGGATGACGTCCGACCTTATCTCGAGCAGGCCACCGTATACGTCGGGCCTTTGCGCTTTGCCTCCGGGATGCAAAATAAGTTACTGGAAGCCATGGCCATGGAAGTGCCGGTAGTGACCACGCCCGTTGCGGCTGATGGATTGCAAGTTGAAGGCAGCCCGCAAATTCCTGTTCTGGTGGCCGATGGAGAGAAAGAGTTTGCTGAATCTGTTGTTTATCTGCTGAGAGAAAAGAAAGAACGATCTCGCCTGGCTGCCGAGGGCAGACGCTACGTCAAGAACCACTTCAACTGGTCTCACAGTGCCAAAATGCTGGAAGAGATGTGCCTGGCGGCAATCTCAGACTCGCTATAACGCCTAGGGAGAGATGAATGGAAACATTGGTCAAAGAACCCGAGAGTCCGAAATGCACGGTCGAAGGGGAAGCAACTCGCAAAGAGATTCGAGGCTCCAGTCTGTTGCTGGCAGGCAGGCTGCTTTCTATCGGGATCAATTTTGCCGCCCAGGTGTTGATGGTCCGTTATCTGTCAACTACCGCCTACGGCGCCTTGGGCTATGCCTTGTCGATGGCCGATTTCTGCCAGGCCTATGCCAATATCGGTTTTAAGAGGGCGATCACTCGCTTCGTTCCCATCTATCACGAAAAACAGGAATACGAAAAGTTATTCGGCACCATTTTTCTGGTGGTGGGGACGACGGCGCTCATCGGCCTGCTTATTGTGGTGGCGGTTCATGCTCCGTCCGGTCTGGTCTCCCGCTTTCTGATTCAAGATGAACAGGCCAAGCTTTTGCTGCTCATCATAATCTTCCTGGTACCCATCGGGGCATTGAATGAATTGTTGATAGGTCTTTGCGCCAGCTTCGCGAGCGCCCGCGCCATTTTCTTTTGCAGTCACCTGTTACTCCCGGCACTCAAGTTCAGCGTCACCCTTTTCCTCATCCTGGCCCACAGCCAAGTGACTCTTTTCGCTTATGGTTACCTGTTCTGCGGTGCCCTCGGGGTGCTCATCTACGGCGCAGTGCTCGTGCGCCTGTTGCACCGTCACGGCATTCTCCAACGCTTGCAGTTCAAGGCTCTGCAGGTACCTGCCAGAGCCATCTTCGCCTTTACGATTCCGGTTTTGCTGTCGGACCTGGTAGCCATGCATTCGGCGGTCGATGTGTTCCTGTTGGGTCACTTTCATAGCACCTCGGAGGTTGCCGCTTTCCGCGTTGTGCTCTCGGCAGCGCGCCTGAACACTATGATGCTGTCAATCTTCGCTCTGCTTTACACGCCCTCCGCCGCCCGTCTGTTTGCCAAAACCGATTACGCCGGCATCAATACCCTCTACTGGCGTATGGCCGTGTGGATGGCGGTCTTGTCGTTCCCAATTTTTGCCATGACGTTTTGCATGGCTGAACCGCTCACGGTTTTTCTCTATGGAGCGCGCTACCAGCGTTCCGGCATGATTCTAGCCTTTCTGTCGTTGGGGTATTATTCCAACGTTCTGAGTGGATTCAATGGTGACACGCTCAGAGTCCTGGGGAAGGTGCGTTACGTCGTACGGATCAGCCTTATTGCTGCCGTCACCAATGTCGCAGTGAATCTATTTCTGATCCCCCGCTACGGCGCCTTGGGGGCGGCCATCGGCACGGCAGGCACCATAATCCTGCAAAACTTGCTTCTGCAGGTGGGATTGCGCCAGGCTCCGGGGATTCATCTTTTTGAACGGCAACATCTCACCCTGTACCTCATCATCGCCGGCACTGCCGTGGGATTGTTCTGTATCCAGTTTTTCAGATTCAGCAGCATCTATGTGGTGCTAGCCCTCACGGCCTTTGCCGTCATGGTGGTATTTGCAGCCGGCAAGAAAAATCTTAAGGTAGCCGATGCCTTCCCAGAACTCCAGCGGTTGCCTTTGATGCGGTTGATCTTCACCTGAGTGACGGAGGAATCGTATGTCAAGCCTAAAAATATACCTGCCAAGCTTGAATTTAATTCAGCGGCCCAAAACCATCATGATGGCGATATGGCTCTGTGCTCTGGCAGTGTACGGGGTCTTGGTGCTTAAACTGGGTATAGTCCTGACGCTGGCGGCTGTGATTGCCCTGGGCGTGCTCATGCTGGTGTTGTTTAAGCCGGAAGCCGCAACGCTGGCGGTCCTCTTTGTTTTGTATGCTAACTTCGCCGCCATTGCCTACCAATTTTACCACGTCCCAAAACCCCTTGCGGCAGCAGTCGCTTTGCCCCTGGCGGTCCCGCTGCTCACCTATGTCCTCATCCGCCGCCAAAGGATAATTGTCGATCGTGGTTTTGCCCTGATGCTAGTCTTCCTGGTCTGTTTGATCACCTCCTCCCTTCTGGCTAAAAGCGTTATGGTTGCCTTGGGCTGGATAGGGCAATTCCTGGTGGAGGGCCTGGTGCTCTACTTTCTAGTCATCAATGTAGTTCGCAAGTTTGACACTTTGAAGCGAGTGATCTGGAGTGTCCTGCTGGCTGGCAGCTTGATGGGGGGCCTTTCCCTTCTGTGGGAATTAAAAGGGACCCACAGTCAGCGGGCCCAGAAAGACCCTGACGAGCAGGCTTATGGTCAGGACCGCAACGGGTTTGCACAGGAAAAGGGAGTATTTGCCGTCGACACGAGCCGAGGACAAACAATAACTCGAACACGGTCGGCGGGTCTAATCGGCGAACCCAATCGCTATGCCCAAGTCATGCTGGTCTTGCTGCCTCTTGCCTTTTTCCGGCTTTGGGGGGAACGTTCCCGGTTCTTGCGAATGCTGGCATTGGGTACCATGGGCCTTATTCTAATTGGCATCATGCTCTCCTTCTCGCGCATGGGCTTTCTGGTGATTCTTCTTTTGCTCGTTATCATGACGTTCATGCGCTATCTAAAGCCCTATCAAGTGTTCAGTACCGCATTGGTCTTTGCCCTTCTGATTGTTTTCGCAGCACCGGATTATGTGGTTCGGATCGAGTCCTTGGGTCGCATGGGAGGCTTGTTCTCTCATACTACAGAAGCGCCCGATGATGCTGTGCTTGGCCGGGTCGCCCAAAATCTGGCAGCTTTAAAGGTCTTCCTGGGACACCCCATTCTGGGTGTCGGGCCAGGACACTTTTCCAAATTCTATTCTACACAGCTCGTGAATACCCTTTCTTTGATCCATCAAAGCGAAGATTTTCGCGCTCACAGTCTCTATCTGGAGATTGCGGCAGAAACTGGCGTGATAGGTTTTTCTATCTTCATGGCGATTGTGCTGGGACTGATGCATCAGCTCTGGCAATTGCGACTTCGCTGGAGGCAACGCT
>QHZP01000197.1:6115-7764 GCA_003224715.1 Acidobacteriota bacterium
TTGGCTCAGTATCCTTGGCTACTTGGCAACCGGCTTCTTCCTTCATCTGTCCTACTCCAGATATTTCTGGCTTTTGATGGCCTTGTCGGGCGCGGCTATCCGCTGCATCGGCCTGGAGGCGAGGCGACGATCACACTCAACCAAACCCGACCCTGGGTACCCCGTTTGGAATGCCGCTGCATGACGCGGGAGGATGGAAATCGAAATGGTTGAATCACTTTTCTGGATATCAGTGGCTACGATTATTTACACCTATCTGGCCTTTCCGGGCCTGCTTTTTCTGCGCGGCCGCATCTGGCGATGCCCCGTAAAGCGGGGACTTTCGATGCCGACCGTCAGTATCATTATCGTGGCTCATAACGAAGCAGCCCATATTGGCCGGAAACTGGAGAATCTGCTGGCCCTGAATTATCCTCGCGACCTTCTCAACATTATCGTGGCCTCCGATGGCTCAGAAGACGGTACTAATGAGATTGTTTCCCAATATGAGTCAAAAGGGATCAGGCTTCTGGCATTGCCCCGCCGGGGGAAAATACCCACCCTCAATGCGGCCGCATTCAATGCCACCGGGGAGATTCTGGTTTTCTCTGACGCCAACAGTATGTATGCCCCGAGAGCCATCCGGGCCCTGGTGCGGCCCTTTGCAGATCCCTCCGTGGGCGGGGTGGCAGGAAGCCAGTGCTATGTCAAGGACCTGGATGGTAGCAGCACCAGTCTGGGGGAACAAGCCTACTGGAACTTCGATCAGCGACTCAAACAATGGCAAAGCCAAGCCGGTAGCGTGACTTCAGCGACTGGCGCCATTTACGCGATTCGGCGCGAACTCTTCCAACCGGTTCCTTCCGGAGTGGGCGACGATGCAGTGATCTCTTACCAGGTGGTGGCGCGTCACTATCGGATGGTTTTTGAACCCACTGCCTTCGCCTATGAACCCGTAGCGCCTTCCTCCAGCGCCGAATTTCAACGCAAGGTTCGCATCTGTGTCCGAGGGCTGCGCGGTTTACTGGCTGTGCCGGAATTGTTTAATCCGCTTCGTTATGGCTTCTATTCCCTTCAGCTTTTTTCTCACAAGCTGCTGCGCTGGCTAATGGTCTGGCCTCTTATGGCGTTGTTCCTCAGTTCGCTCTGGCTCGCTTCAGGCGGCTGGTTCTATGAAATCGCCGCCTTCCTCCAGGCCGTATTTTACGGGTTAGCCTTCAGCGTTTTTTTGGTTCGTCGCCGAAAAATCGGAACGGCTAAAATTTTTAAACTCTTGAGCCTGCCTTTTTACTTTTGTCTAGCCAATAGCGCGTTTCTGCTGGCTCAACTTCGGGTGGTCCAGGGCCAACGGATAGAGTTATGGGAGGTCAGAAGGAGTGAACATAGTTAGCCCCCTAATGTGGATCGAAACGAGAATTTTGTTCTCATTTGGGGACGGACTGAGAGCCCGAAGCGCCAGCGAGGGTAAGTGCCGCTGCCCCTCGCTCGCGCTTCAGGCTCTCAATGGTTATGCACGACGGCCCGAGAGGACCCGACTGGAATCAACGGGCTAGGCCGATTTTCAAGGAGATAGGGGATGGATGGGCTAGAGACTCTGGTTAACGTTAAGATCGGAGACCCTGCCTCCGTCGAGCGCATTCCCCGGAGGCGTCGCATCCTGGCGATGCTAA
>QHZP01000198.1 GCA_003224715.1 Acidobacteriota bacterium
TTCGTCGGTCGAGTTATCTGTCCAAGCCAGATTGATCTGAGTGCTGGAAACGGCCGTGGCCGTCAGATTGCTGGGGACGTTGGGTAGCGGGGACGTCTGGGCATTAGCTGTGTTGGAATATGAGGAAGTGCCACTGATATTGAAGGAACGGGCTCGGTAGTAGTAAGTGGTTCCGGGCGACAATCCGCTATTTGAGTAAGTGGTTACGTTGGCGCTAAGTGTGGCAATGGCTGAAAAGTTTGTTCCGTCGGTCGATCGTTCGATGTAAAAGCCGTTTTCATCGCTGGAATTATCTGTCCAGGCCAGATTGATCCGAGTGCTGGAAACCGCCGAAGCTGTCAGACTGCTGGGGGCGTTGGGGAGATCCGGCAGAGTGGTGGCACTGGCCGTGTTGGAATAGATGGAGTCGCCCCCAGCTTTGAAGGAATGAACCCGGTAATAATAGGTAGTCGAGGCGGAAAGCCTTGTATTGGAATAACTGGTCACATTCGGGCCGACTGTGTCAATCTGGCCAAAGGCGTTTCCATCCACAGATTGTTCAATCGAGTAACCATCTTCATCGGTGGCGAAGTCTGACCACCGAAGGTCGATCTGACTCTTGGACATCGATATCGCCGAAAGGTTGGTGTGGAGAGTGAGGGTGTCGACCAGCGCTCCCGTACGATTGTAAAAATCCAAGGTTATACTTTCGGCGGTGGCCGTGACCAGTTGAGCACCAAAGTCCGCGTTATAGCGGGCCACGCTGCCTGCCGTAGGTGTCGCGAAGGTGGCCAAGCTGTCCCCTCCCACGCCGTTGACCAAGTAAGGAAATCCATTGAGCAAGATCCGTTCGTAAGTGTGAGCATGACCCGTCAGTACCACACTCGCTCCCCAGGACTGGAAGGGCCAGCGCATCCAGCTCGACACCACTGAACTCGAGCTGAAAGGGGCGTGATGAAATACGACTACCTTCCAAGGTTCAGTGGCGGCAGCCAGGCTGGCCTGCAGCCAAATGCCCTGAACGGAAGTGCTCGAGTTACCGTCGGGTTCGTGGCTGTCACTGTCGATAACAAAGAAATGCACTGATCCCCACACAAAATCGTAGTAGCGCTCGTTATTGGGCAAGGTGAAGTAATCGAAATAGGGCGTAGCGCCCGGGGTTGTCCAATCGCGGTTGCCAAGGGCTGGGAAGAAGAGGTTCTGGGCGGGCGCTCCGGCTCCATAAGTCCCAGTATAAGGGTAGATAAAGTCATGGAAGTACTGGCCGATGTTCTTATCAATCGTCGAGGCCCACCCATACGGGTAGTTATTGTCGCCCACGGTGATGATGAAGTCGGGATTCCAGCTTTTCACAAGGTTGGCTACGTCCAGTTCATTTTGACCGGCAGTGCCATAGTCGCCAATTACGGCAAAACGAACCGTGGTGGATTGCGCCAGGCCGACAGGGGTTCCTATCAGAAGAAACCCCACAACGAGCACACTTAGCCTTTTCTCAAGTGTCTGGCGAATCGTTATCCGTGCAGACGCTGAAAAATTGTTACTCTCTGGGTGAGGATGAAGCATCTGAAAACCGCCCGCCCCTTCACTTGCTCTGTGCGCTCTTGAAGCTGTCTCACAGCTTCAACTCCGTGGCAATTTCAACTGCCGGATCTAGCATTAAGAACACACCGCACGTAGTGTTTTGTCCATTACGTCACGGCGGATGAAAACCGTCTGCGCCATAATTGAAATGACCAGTCGATTGGCCCAGAAGCCGGCCTAATACTCCATGCCAACCCGTAAACAGAGATCCAAATTTGAGCGAGGTGTTGGAAAAGTTTAAATCGTTAGTGACAGTGACCTGGCGGGAGCATCTTTTTCGAGTCCCAGGATGCTGCCCCTGGAAGGCTTGAGCTGTCGCTGGGACTGAATTCCCAGAACTTTGCCTGAGAGCTCATAAAAGGTCTTCGCCAGTGGAATGGACAACGTCTGCTGAGCCAGCGGCTCCCCCAACCGGATCGATTGCATTAACGAGTTAAAATTATTGGGGATTGTCCAGAAAACCTTCAAGCCGACAAACTTCTCAATTTCCTTAAGACCGATCTCTTCATTTCCTGAATAGCGATTGATTAATAGTCGAACTCGACTTTCAGAATAGCCCCGTCCTTCCAAAGCGAGCAACAGTCTCTGAGCGTTGCGCAAGGCAGGCACATTGGACTGCGATATCAGAAAAATGAGATGGGAGGTCTCCAGCGTGGCTGCCGCGTTTTCGTCAAGCTTACTGGAAGCATCCACGCAGATGTAATCATAGTCCCGCTGGAGAACATTCAAAACTTGCCTGATTTCTGCGGCTACGGATCCGCTTTTTCCCCACAGGCGATTGGTTAACGATAGAATATCAATCCCGCTTTTCTGGTGAGAGACAATGGCTTTGGAAATGAATTGGCGATCTATGACCGGCAGATCCAGGTTTCCCTCAAATAAATATATGTTATTTCTCACCCCAAGAAAATCAGCCGCATCACCGGAATGCAGATCTAGCAGCAAGATCTTCTTTTTCGAATGCATTCTGAGGCTGACGGCAAAGTTTGTGGCTATGGCAGTTGTCCCGGTACCACCTTTGGAACTGAAAAAGGAAAAAATGTTTGCCGGGGAGTTTTCGACTCCGGGATCGAAAATCAGCTTATCCAGCCGCTGATAGGCTTCTTTAAGTTTCTCGGCACTCAGAGGCTTGGGTAAGAATTCCTTCACCCCTAACCGCATCGCCGCCATTAAGAAAGCAGGATTGTAGGAATCTCCCGCAGCCAGGATTGGTAATTGAGGGAATTGTTGGTGTATCTGCTCCATGATACCAAGGGCGTTTTCTGGTTCCCGTGGCAGATCGACCAGGAAGAGGCGTGCCTGCACGTGGGACACCTCGTCTATCCACTCGTCACTAAGGGAATTTTCTAAATTCAGAATTTCAAGCTCTATACGAGCCTCATCTACCTTACCTAACACATGTCGATATTCTTTTTTGTGACGTTCGTCTGAAAGAATCACAACTGTCTTTAGTGCGTCGATCATGATATTTTTGCGCTCCCCTGGCGATAAAAATTTTCAATACTTTTTTGGGGCCGCCCTTGTTCCTGACGGCCTTTGATGGGTGGATTAATGCTGGATTTGGATGTCGCCATTGCGCAGCGTCCCGCCTTCAGCCGAGCCGCCAGACACCGAAATGCTGAACGAGTCGTTGGTTCCTGGCGAACCGTTGTCCGTCACACTTACGGCGAACGTGCAAGGCGCGGCGTTGGTGGTGCAGGTCCCGGTGAACGTGGCAGTTTGGCCGTCGATTACCAAACCCGTGACCTTCTCAGCGTGGGCTTTCGCCCCGGTCACCTGGTTCACGTACTGCAACGCACCGGTTAATGCGCCAGTCGTGTCTCGCTGCACGCTGAAGTCGAAAGTGCCGGTGCCACCCGCGACATCAATGCCGCCCGAGCCGCTGGCCTGGCCTGCGTCAACGACCTTGGCCACGAAGCCGACCTTTTGGTTGTCGCCCGCGTGCCCGGTCTGGAAGGCTCCCGGAGTCGTCGGAAAGCCGGCGTTGCTACATCCCAATCCACCGGTCCAACCCGCCAGATAGGCATTGCCAATTGAGTCCACCGCAATGCCGGTTCCCGCATCGTTATCGCCCTTTCCGAGGTAGCTGAAGTAGACAAGCCGCGTGCCCCCTGGATTCACTCTGAGGACGAAAGCATCTGCCGATCCGCCGAAGCCGCAAGAGGTACCGCCGCCGACGGTGGGCTGGAAGGCATTGACGGTGTTTTGGTGAAAGCCCTCCGTGCCACCAGTCACAAACACCGTCCCAACATGGTCCACGGCGATGGAGTTCCCCAGGTCCACCTCACCGCCGCCGAACTTTGCCGCGTAAACAAGCGAAGCGTTTCCAGATAGTGTGGGGTCGATTTTCGCCACAAACATCTGGCCATCATGCGAAAATGCCTGTGGAGTGGTGGGAAAGGAAGGCCCCGACCAGGAGACGCCCGTCACATAGGCTTTGCCAGTATCATCCACAGCCAGCGAGTTACCGCCAAAGGGATAGAAATTTCCCGGAGAGTCGGCCCCACCCCCTCCGAGATAGGTCGAGTAGAGGAGTGAAGCGGAGCCTTCCCGGGTGGGGTCGAACTTCGCTACGAAAACATCTATGTCACCGGCATTGGCAGTTTGATAGGCCCCTGGGGTCACCGGCAAATCGGTTGTTGCGGTGCGGCCCGCCACGTAGATATTGCCGGAGAGGTCGGCCCCGATCCCAAGGCCGGTGGAGGAGCCGGAGCCCCAAGGGACAGTGGCGCCTCCAAAATAGGTAGAGTAAACCAGCCCGCTGCCAGCGGCATTCAGCTTGGTGACAAAGGCGTCCGTTTCTCCCTTGCGCGTCGGTTGAAAGGCGCCTGGGGTTGTGGGGAAGTCGATCGAGGATGTGCTGCCGGTCACATAGGCGTTCCCGGTGGCGTCCACGGCAACTTCCGCTCCAAGTTCCTCGGTATTATCGGTGTTTCCGCCGAGGTAGGTGGAATACAGCAGCTTGTCCCCAGTGGGATTCAACTTGGTCACAAAGGCGCGGTGACAAGGATAGCTGAACTGGTTGTTCGATCCGTAGTAAAAGGTTCCCTGGTGAGTTGTCTGGTAAGCTCCCTCGGTGGTCGGAAGACCTTCACCCGCGTAGCCTGTGAAAAAGACGTTACCGCCTGCATCCACAGCTATGCCCCAGATCGTGGCTAAGCCGAAGTAGGTCGAGTAAACGAGTCCCGTACCGGCGGGATTCAGCTTCGTCACGAATGAGCTAGGCGGCGTAGTCTGAGTCTGGAAGGCTCCAGGGGTGGTCGGGAAGTCGGACGAATCAGTCTCGCCGACTACGTACGCATTTCCTGCAGCGTCCACAGCGACAGCGGACACCACATCCGAAAGGCCGCTGCCCCCGAGTAACGTGGAGTAAGCAAGCAGCACCGGGTCAATGACGAGAGTTTTGGTGCGGTCGTAGGCGCCCACCTTGAAGCCCACTTCGTATTCTGGGTTTTCGGATTTTGGATTGAGTGCCCGAAGCAGGTAACCTCCCGGGATTTCCCGCCGGAGGCCGTTCACCTCCTGGTAGATGAATGGCTTGCGCAGGCGCACTTCGCCGGCAGCCGTTCGAGCCGTCAGGTCGCCCTGTCCTTGCACCTCCATTTTTTTCGCACCCTGGAAGCACAGCGCGATCCTGTTTGGGTTGGCCCCGCGTCGGACCACGAAATCAGTCTCAAGTTGCTGCTGGTTGCCGTAATACAGCACGTCAATCCCGGGGTAGATGTCTTGATATTTCACTTTGGCGTACATCGGGAGGTTGCTCCGCCACTTATGGGGATCGTTGCCGATGAAGTAGTTGGACTTGCCGGGCAGCTCATTGATGCCAGCAATTTTCCGTACGAAGGTATTTTGGATTTTAGATTTTGGATTTTGGACATTTGAGCCCAGACTCGCAACTTTCGGATCTTGACTTCCGGTGGGCAGCGCCAAAACCGCCTCCTGGTCAGTCAGAAACAGCGTGTAGCCGCTCCCGTGCGAAAGAAATCTCACTTGCGGATCGCTCTGGCCTCGATTGGCCTCAAAGCCTAAAGGCAATTTGCCGTAGCCTTCAGTAAACCGCGCCTGAGTCACCCGGCCAGGATTGGCCGGGTTAACGCTGTCTGGAATTGACTGTGCCTTCGTTCTCTGTGCCCCGGGAAACAACGAGACCGTCAGGACGAGGACAGGGAAAACAATCCAACGGAACTTATCAGAGTACTTACAGACAGGATTCATGAGAGGTTATTCTTTACTTTTCCCGCCTCCAAGCGATCTTGTTGCTTATGTAACGGGCCTTGGTGACATCCTTAACTCTTGGTGACATCCTTAACTATTGAAGTGGTGCAAGTCTCCTCGGACCACCACAATTGAACCAGTCAAGCAGGCACTTCCCCAGTTCCGTCCGCGACTTCCAGCAGGAATTACGTGACTTCGTCCTTCGTTCCTGATTAAGCGTTTCAGGTCAAGGGCTACCCACTCGCTATGATCGCACCAACCCCCGCGAACTTTTTGAACTTGTTGATGTGGTAGGCCTCCCCGTAAGAAAATTCCTTCATAGGAAAACAATACCTGCAGGATAAAGAGGCTCGCTCCGTTTTTCAATCGGGGAAAGCCCTGTTTTTTTCGTCAGGGAAACCCTGATGCTCACTAGCCAAGGGCTTTGCCCTTGATATCCCGGCACATCGTGCTCGCCGTCGTCCTCAAACTCGTCGAAATCAAAAGCCGAACACGAGGACGAAAACAACTACGATTCCAGAAACGAGAACAAGACTCTCGTTTCGATCCAGATAACCGGCTAACCTACACCGAAATGCGAGCCGACAGATTTTCAAACCGCAGGTCCCGCGCTTCAGGGGCAGGAGTCCATTGGGGCGCAGCTAGTGAGCGGGCGCCCGTTCCGTTTCGAAAAGTCCAACACTAAAGTTATAATGCCTGCGGATAACAATAACGGAGCAGCACCTTATGCCTATTGGAAGGGTTGGCCTGGCACTGCCGATGGTTGCTATTGGGTTTCGGCCAGAGTTTCTCGATTTTGAACGAGGAATTCGAGTGGGCAACCTGGAAGATAACCAGCGCGTTACTCGAATTCTGAAGCTGGCACTGGAGTCCAGCTATCAGCAAGCCTTTGTTACCGAGCGCTGGGGTCGCGGAGTGTATTGGCAGTGGATTGGTTTCCTGCCGCGGGCCAACCGGACGGCCAAGCCAATTTCCGCGCATGTGAGTTTCGGTTGCTCGAAATTCTTCCTCATGGTGGACCTGCAGGAGAGACTTTTCAAGTGTGGGTTGCAAGTGGAGCGCGGCTATCTGAAGGCTCCCCCTGAGCATCGCCATTGCGTGTTGCGCCCAGATTGGGACTGGCACCGGTTGCTTCAGGCGTTAATGCCCAAAAGTGTGATGGAGCGTGAGCTGAGGCGGCTGGTCCTTCGCGAAGGATTCAGGCTGCAGGCGGGGAGTTGGGAAAACGTGCCCGACGTTTTCTTTAAGAGCAACTTCCCGGACATGGTCACGCTGCGCAGTCAATTGAAGGCGGCTCCCAAGAACCATTGGGCTGGCTTCCAGATTTTCTATCCCATGCGGGAGAGCGAGGTCCGAGCAGCGACCGGAGTTGACTTGGTCGAGTCCATCATGGCTGTGTTCAAGGAAGTCACGCCCGCCATGAACCTCTGCATGCAGATACAACTCGCCTGCGCAGTTTGAAGATCAGGGCTGGCATTCCCGGTTCAGCGTCCTAGCTGGATGGACCAAATCACAGGTGAAAAATCCGAGCCTATCACCCATCTTTAGTTTCCATACTAGGCTCGGAATGCAGAGTGTGCAAGAATGTCATGCAGCCGGCTCTGTGTGGCTCCACCCGTGCTGGCTTTATCGGTTTGACAGGAAATTCTTATGAAACTTCTCCTTGCTTACCTGAGACATTACTGGAAACTGGTGGCGCTGGCATTGCTATTAGCGGCCATTAACCAAATATTTTCGTTACTTGATCCGTGGATTTTTCGCTATGTCATTGACGAGTACGCCACCCGCTACCAAGAATACAGCACCCGCGAGTTTTTCCAGGGTGTCGGCCTGTTGCTGGCAGCGGCCGTGGGTGTGGCTTTTGTGTCGCGAGTGGCTAAGAATTTCCAAGATTATTTCATCAACGTCATCACTCAACGCCTGGGGGCGCAAATTTATTCGGATGGCCTTCGTCACTCCCTCGAACTTCCTTACGCCGTTTTTGAAGACCAAAGGAGCGGGGAAACATTAGGAAAACTGCAGAAGGTTAGGACTGACGTCGAGAAATTGATCACTGCGTCTGTCAACATTCTCTTCACATCTCTGGTCGGCATTGTTTTCGTCATGCTCTACGCCATTAGCGTCCACTGGCTCATTGCGCCTGTCTATTTTCTCACCGTGCCCCTTCTCGGGATCTTGAGCTCGGTGCTGAGCCAGAAGATCAAGAAAATCCAGAAGGTGATTGTGGCTGAGACCACCGCGCTGGCTGGAGCTACGACCGAGTCGCTTCGGAATATTGAATTGGTCAAGAGTCTGGGACTGGCTCAGCAGGAGATTCGGCGGTTGAATAACACCACGGAAAAGATTTTGCAGTTGGAATTGAAGAAAGTGCGTTACCTGCGCAGTCTCAGCTTCGTGCAGGGAACATCGGTGAACTTCTTAAGAACCAGTATCCTGTTCCTGATGCTTTATCTAATCTACGCCAGGGAGATAACTGTTGGGCAGTTCTTCTCTTTGTGGATCTACTCCTTCTTTATTTTTGGTCCACTGCAGGAGCTAGGAAACGTGATCAACATTTACCGGGAGGCTGAAGTCTCGTTGAAGAATTTCGAGAACATTTTGAATACGCCGAAAGAACCCAAGCCGTTGGCACCGATCGTGCTGACTGATCTCTCGCGGCTAGCCTTTGAACGGGTCAGCTTCAAGTATGCGTCGTCCCATTCCCAAGCATTGCTTGATATTTCTTTTATCGTCAGGCGTGGAGAAACGATTGCCTTTGTGGGGCCTTCAGGCTCGGGGAAGACCACGCTGGTGAAATTACTGGTTGGGCTCTACACACCGGAGGCTGGGAGAATTCTCTATGATGATTGTCCATTAACTGAAATCGATCTCGATCGGTTGCGCGAGCGCATTGGTTTTGTTACTCAGGATACCCAGCTTTTTTCAGGCACGATTCGGGAAAATTTGCTCTTCGTCAATCCCAACGCTTCGGATGACGAATGTCTGAAGGTGTTGCACAAGTCTGCCTGCCAGAGTTTGCTGGCACGAGCAGACAAAGGACTCGACTCGCTGATCGGTGAAGGTGGCGTCAAGGTTTCCGGCGGCGAGAAGCAACGGCTCTCGATCGCCCGAGCTTTACTGCGCCGGCCCAATCTGCTGGTGTTTGACGAGGCGACCTCCTCGCTGGACTCGCTTACAGAGGAGGAGATCAATGAAACCATCCGAGATATTTCCGTAAGACAAGACCTCATTACTATCCTGATCGCCCACCGGCTTTCGACTGTGCTTCATGCCGAGAGAATATACGTGCTGGAGAAGGGGCAGATTGTGGAAGCAGGCCGCCATGAAGACCTGCTGGATCTCAAAGGCCTCTACTATGCCATGTGGCGCCAGCAGATAGGAGAACGAGAGATCACCGCCACCGGGCCGCTGATGACCGCTAGTCCCGCCAGGGTACTACCGGGGTAAGCGCCAGCGATGGGGAGAGCCATTGTCTCTTTGCATGCCTCCCGTAAAAGATGCGCGATTCATCGACCCATTGTCGGGAGTCCACCACGCCTAGACCCCGCTTAAGCGCGCCACGGCCAAACTCTGGGCAGAAAAATGAATAAAGAAGAGATTACAAAATACTTGGCGGAATTAAATGATGAGTTGCGTGCAATGAATGTAAAAGGGGAGGTGTGTTTGTACGGTGGTGTCGTTATGTGCTTGCTTTATGACGTGAGGCCGAGTACCAAGGATGTTGATGCGGTATTCAAACCCACGCAACAAATGAGACAGGCCATTGAACGTGTGGCCTCTCGAAACGACTTAAGGAAGGATTGGCTCAACGATGCAGTTAAGGGCTTTGTGGTGCAACATCGGCAAAGGATTCTCTTCAACTTTTCTCATTTGAAGGTGTATGTCCCCGAACCCGACTATCTCCTGGCGATGAAGACGCTCGCTGCCAGAGTGGAGGGAACAGACAAACAGGACATACAGTTTTTGATCAAACTGATGGGGCTGACCAGGGCTGAAGAAGTATTCTCAATTCTCGAAACGTACTATCCTCATCAACAGATAAAGCCGGCAACGCAGTATTTTATCGAGGAATTATTTGAAAAATGATCAGCCTTCGAGAAGTAAAAAAACAAATTGAGTCTGATTCCAAAAATTGGCTGGTTTGGTTGATGGATTTTGTGGACGATTTTCGTTATCACAAGGACCCCGCGGCCGTTGTTGAACCTTTTGAGCTTACCAATGAGAAAGTGGATGCTGTGCTAGCTTCGGTGGCGGAATATTTGTGTGATGAGCTAAATATTGAGTGTCCCGAATGGCTCTTGAAGGTCCCGGCTTGCAAAGTTCCTTGGTTTATATCAGGGATGGAGAATTTGAAGGCTATTGCCATTGTGGAAAGTCCCCTCCATTTTCGAATTCGTAAAATCTTTGTACTGGAAAATTTTCTGAGCAGGGTTTGATTCTCTCCAATGATGCATCGTTAGTCTCCGTAGGGATTAGAGGGAGAAAACCCGGAGGTGCGTCGTAGATGATCATTAAAATCCCTGGGGTTTGCAATGGAAAATTTGGATTTTAACTCCAGATCTGTTTTATGATGCGAATTGCAAACACTGGGTGTCAGAACGACGGTTTTAGCGGGTATTTCTCATTGCAAAGGAGCCGTTTTCATCATGAGTTCCACGATTAAGGTAGGTCTGGTTGGGGCCAAGTTCGCAGCCCGATTTCATTTTGAAGGCTACCAGCATGTTTATGGGGTTCCCTTGGAAGTCGTTGGTCTCACCTCCAAATCGAAGGAAAGCCGCCAAGCCTTTGCGGCAAAACACCAAATCAAAGCCTTCGATTCTCTCCAAGAAATGCTTAAGGAAGTGGATGTAGTCGATATCTGCGCTCCGGGCTACGTTCATGAGTTAGCAGCCGTAGAAGCCTTTAAAGCAGGGAAACACGTGATCGTCGAAAAGCCCTTCACAGGTTACTATGGGCCTGGAACGAAGGATTTCAGAGGAAACCAGTTCCCCAAGGAAACCATGTTAAAGGAAGCGATGGCCAGTTCCCGAAGAATTTTGGATGTTGCGGCGCGCAGTGGCAAGCAGCTGATGTACGCCGAAGACTGGGTTTATGCCCCAGTGATTCAGCGCGAACGTGAGATTCTAGTTGCCTCGAAGGGCCAGATCTTATGGATGATGGCTGAAGAATCGCACAGCGGATCCCACTCTCCCAGCTACGGTATCTGGGCCCAGTCCGGAGGGGGCTCTATTGTTGGCAAAGGATGTCATCCGCTCACTGCAGCCATGTACCTCAAGCAGGAAGAAGGTTTGGCGACCCACGGCAGGCCGATTCGTCCAAAAACAATCAGCGCTCGTGTCCACGAAGTGACTCGCAACCCGCAATACCGCGACCTCAAATACCTCCGGACGGATTATGAGGACGTGGAGGATTACAGCCAGTTGCACCTTGTGTTTGAGGATGGGATGATCGCCGACATTTTTTCCACTGAGATTGTCATGGGTGGAGTTCACAACTGGCTGGAGGTAATGGCCAACAACCATCGCACCCGTTGCAATATAAATCCCATTGACGCGATTACGACGTACAATCCCAAGGAAGAGCAGCTCAAAGATGTTTACATCGTAGAAAAAATCGGGACCAAACAGGGCTGGAGCCACCCGGCCCCTGACGAGGATTGGATGGATGGTTACCCGCAAGAGCTGCAGGA
>QHZP01000199.1 GCA_003224715.1 Acidobacteriota bacterium
CCAATGGCGATCATGCATAAGGGGGAGCGTATTAGCCGGGAGTACCATCCTTTCGTCGTGATCGGACGCCTCAGGCCAAAGGTCACCTTAACCCAGGCACAAGCGGAGATGGCAACGATTGCCCGGCGCATTGAGCAAGAATATCCGACGTGGCAAAAAGGTTGGGGAGTCACACTTATCGCTCTTCACAGAGACCTGGTAGGCCATTTCAAAGTGACTCTGCTGGTCTTGCTGGGGGCGGTTGGCCTTGTCCTGCTGATTGCCTGTGCCAACGTGGCCAATCTGCTGCTCGCCAAAATCGTCGCGCGAACTAAGGAAGTGGCTGTCCGCACCGCATTGGGTGCTGACCGGCTTCGGCTGATCAGGCAGTTTCTAACTGAGGGCGTGTTACTCGCTACGTTGGGTGGTGCATTAGGAACTGTGTTAGCCTTCTGGGGGCTTCGTTTTTTACTCGTCCTGAGCCCAGCGGACATCCCCCGCAAGGAGGAGATTGGAGTGGACGCATGGGTGCTGGGTTTTGCCCTGCTCCTCTCGGTCTTTACTGGTTTGATCTTTGGGTTAGCCCCAGCCCTCCAGGCATCCAAACTCAACCTCAATGAACTGCTAAAGGAAGGAACGAGAAGCTCAAGCGGAGGAGTTCGAACCCGTCGTTTCGGAAACCTGCTAGTGGTTGTGGAACTGTCGTTGGCACTGGTGTTGTTGTTTAGCGCTTCGCTGCTAATCCGGAGCTTGGCTCGAATCTTAGGGGTCGATCCAGGATTCAACCCAAAAAAGCTTTTGACCTTGGAGATTGATCTTCCCGACTCCAAATACTCAAAGGAGCCGGAGGTGACGGATTTCTATCAGAGAATTCAACAGAGAATTAAGAGTCTTCCCGGCGTGCAAAGTGTGGGAGCAATCAATTACCTTCCTTTCGCCGGCGACATTACGAATCGTCAAGAGTTCTCTGTCGAAGGGCACCCACCCATCGCACCAGGAGTGCTGACCTATTCGGAATTGCGATCCATAAGCCTCGATTACTTCGGCACCATGGGCATCTCCCTACTCAAAGGCCGGGGCTTCACGGAGAACGAATCGGCGGGCCTTCCAAAGACTGCGGAAGACTGGCAGAAGACGTCTCACCCAGCCATCATTAACCAAACGATGGTCAGTCACTATTGGCCGGATGCGGACCCCATTGGCAAACGGATCAACATCGCACCCGTGGGCACCAAGCCCGTCTGGCTATCTGTCGTTGGAGTAGTGGCGGATGTGAGGCAGTTTGACTTGGACGGCGAATCAACCTTTGACATCTATCTGCCCGGCTACCAATCTCGCATGTATCTCGTTATACGCACCCACTCAGAGCCTGCGAGCCTGGCAGGTGCAGTGCAGGCCGAAATCCGGGAAGAGGATCAGAACCTGCCCATTTCCAAGGTCCAGACAATGGAGCAGCTGCTTTCGGGTTCCGTCTCCCTGAGGCGGTTTTCGGGGCTGCTGTTCGGGTTGTTCGCGGCTCTCGCCCTCGTTCTCGCGATCGTGGGGATTTACGGAGTCATCTCCCACTCTGTGAGCCAGCGAACTCACGAGCTTGGCCTTCGCATGGCCCTGGGTGCACAGCGGGGCGATGTTCTCAGGCTCGTGATGATGCAGGGATTGAAGCTCACCTTGACAGGCTTGGCCGTTGGTCTCGCGGCAGGCTTTGCTGTAAGCCGATTCCTCTCCAGTCTACTTTTCGGAGTGGGCCCGACGGACTTGCCGACCTTTGTTGCTGTCTCGCTGGTGTTGGCGACCGTCGCCCTGTTGGCCTGCTACCTCCCCGCCCGGCGGGCCACGAAGGTTGACCCGATGACGGCGCTGAGATACGAGTGAAGCCATGGATCGGATCTCGGGTTTTGGGATTCGCCCGCTAGCGCTCAGACGCTAGGGTTGAATCAACAGGTTCGGAGCACGACACGCTTTCACCATCCGAAATCGGCAATGTGAACAATTCGCTGGTGAACCGGAGCAGAAGCTGCGACTGCATGGCAACGGAAGGGGCCGACACATGCGGTTACAAGATCTCACATACGCAGGGCGCACGTTGCGAAAGAGTCCTGTCTTTACGGTAACCGCAGTTGCGACGATCGCCTTGGGCATAGGCGTCAGTACCGCGATTTTCAGCGTGATGAATGCCGTGCTGCTGCGGCCCCTACCCTATAAGAATCCAGATCGGTTGGTACTTGCGTTGGGGGAGTTCAAAAAGCGCAGCGTGACAGACTGGCCGTTCTCAAATGCCAACTTCCTGGATCTGCGTGACGGCGCGAAGACAGTGCTCGAAGATTTCGCTGCCGTCGCCACGGTCCGCAGGATTTTCCCCAGGAAGGATGGCACTCCCGAGCAGGTTCGGATCGCGACAGTCACCCCGAATTTCTTTGGCCTGTTGGGCGCAAGGATCGTGTTGGGCCGTGATTTCATGGAGGCTGACGGGCAGCCAACCGACGGGGCGCCAGATGCGCAAGCTATTCAGCACCTGCCAGCGATCGCGATCTTGAGTTACGAATACTGGCAGCGCCGGTACGGGTGTGACCCGGCAATACTTAACCGAGGTATTAGGAATGGTCCCCAAGTCGTAGGTGTGCTGGCGCCGGCCTTCGAGCTGTTTTTCCCGGGCCGTTTTAGCGTAGAATGCGCGCCTGACATCTGGATCGCGGCGCGACTCAACTATGACAACGCCCAACGCAGCAACGTCGCCTTCCGGGCCATCGGCCGGTTGAGAGACGGCGCAACTCTCGAGCGGGCGCAAGCCGAAGCCGAAACGGTTGCGGCGGAGATAAGAAGGAAAGATGGGATCCACGACACCGCCGGCTTCCACATCCGCGTGGAGCCGATGCAGAAGTATTTGGTGTCAGAGGTCCGCTCCGCAATCCTCTTACTGATGGGGGCTGTAATCTTTCTTCTGCTCATCACGTGCGCGAACGTGGCCAATCTGCTGCTGGTGCGGACTTCCGTGCGGGAGCGTGAGCTCGCGGTGCGCACCGCGCTCGGTGGCACCCGGTGGAGCCTGGTGCGCCAGATGCTGAAGGAAGCCTTGGTGCTGGCAGGGATGGGCGCACTTCTCGGCGTAGGGCTGGCGTGGCTGGGCATCCACGAACTGCTGGTCATTGCGCCCTCGAATCTGCCGCGCCTGGAGTCGATTGCCATCGATCCTGTCGTCCTCGGGTTTACAGCGCTAGCAGGGCTCGGGGCCGCTGCCCTATTCGGCGTGATACCTGCGTTGCGCGCGTCGCGGCCGAATGTGATCGAGGTGTTGCGGTCAAGCAGTCGCAGCGCAAACCTGGGCGGTAGTTGGAAGTTACGAGACACCGTGGTAGTTGCGGAGGTCGCGCTCTCGTTCGTGTTACTCATCGGATCGGGCCTGATGTTCCGGAGCTTCCTGGCACTGCGGCGGATCGACCTCGGCTACGAACCTCACGTCGTTCTCACGTTTCTGCTGCTCGGCGGTCCGCGCGGCGAGACACCGCAGCAGCGCGGCGCAGCCAAGCTCGAGATTCGAGTCCGACTGAATGCGCTGGCTGGAGTCGAAAGTGTAACCGCCTCCAGTCCATTTCCGCTCGCCGAATCATTCGGTCCAATTCGATGGGGCACCGAGCAGGCTCTGGCCGACCCAACCAAGTTCCAAGCTGTCGATTATCAAATTGTGCTTCCGGGTTATTTTGAGACGCTCCAAACGCCACTGATTGCAGGACGTACCTTTACTGAAGCGGACAATGTGCCCGAGCGGAGTGCTGTTATCATCGACCAATTTCTCGCGGCGAAGGCGTTCCCGAACGGACCTGCGGTGGGGAAACGCTTGCTGACACGCATTCGCACTCCGAAGCCGGAATGGGTCGAGGTGATTGGTGTCGTTGCACATCAACGTGCTGCTTCCCTGGCCGAGGCCGGGCGGGAACAGATCTACTTCACAGATGGATTTATGGGGCACGACGTCGCGGCACGATGGGCGGTCCGAACGCCAGGCGATCCCACGAAACTCGCGGGACCCATTCGCGTGGAGATCGCAAGGATCGACCCGAATCTTTTAATCACTGAAATGCAGCCGATGGAGGCGCTCGTGGAGCGGGCGCAGGCAAAGACACGATTTTCGCTGCTGCTCATCGGCCTGTTCGCGACGATCGCCGCGCTGCTAGCGGGCGTTGGCCTTTACGGCGTGTTGTCGACCGTGGTGCGGCAGCGCACGGCGGAGATCGGCGTCCGGATGGCGCTGGGGGCGACGCCCGCCAGCATTTTCAATCTTGTGGTCGGACACGGACTGCGCCTGAGCGGGCTCGGCATCGCGGTCGGCCTCGTCGCGGCTTTCGGCCTGACGCAGCTGATGACAAGCTTGATGTACGGAGTTGGTACCACTGACCCGGCTACCTTTGCTTCGGTGGCGTTGCTGTTGATCGTCGTGGCCTTTTTGGCGAGCTATACTCCAGCGCGAAAGGCCGCGAAAGTGGATCCAATGGTGGCCGTCAGATACGAGTAGGAGAACCGATGGATTCCTTCATACAAGATCTTCGCTACGGCCTGCGAATGCTTCTAAAGAGTCCCGGCTTCACCGCTGTCGTGGTGCTGTCACTGGCTCTCGGCATTGGAGCCAACACTGCCATTTTCAGCTTGATCGATGCAGTCCTGCTGAAAATGCTGCCGGGTAAGAATCCAGAGCAGCTCGTCTTACTTCACACCGTCGATGCGCAAGGCAATAATTCAACTATCCATTCGTATCCGCTCTACCAGCGGCTCCGCGATCACAATGACGTATTTTCAGGCATTTTTGTCGCCTCAAGTCCCAGGTTAAGCCTTTCCATGGAGGGACAAGCTAGTCCGGTGGTCGGCGAACTGGTCTCTGGCAACTATTTTTCTGTCTTGGAAGTCCATCCGATTCTGGGCCGAGCCCTCACCATTGAAGATGATCGAGTTCCAGGGGCACATTCTGTTGCCGTGATCAGCCATTCTTTTTGGAAAAACAGGTTTGAGCTTAGCCCTTCGGTAGTGGGGAAAACAATCACTCTAAACGCATGAAGGAATCCATCGGCCGTCTGCCTGAGGTTTGGATACCGATGATGATGCAGTCGCAAGTGATGCCGGGTAGGGCCTATTTGAATGCAGATGACGTAAAGTGGCTCCATATGATGGCCCGGATCAAACCGGGAGTGGTTGAAGAACAGGTGCGCGCTAACCTGAACGTGATCCTCCGGCAGTATCTCTCCGAAATCGCGGGAAAGACAAAGGATGCTCGGCAACAGCAGGAGATTCTGAACCAAAGAATCGAGCCGACGCCGGGGAGTAAGGGGATCTCCGATCTGCGCCAAGAATTCTCCCAGCCGCTGCTCGTCCTGATGGCAGTGGTGGGGCTCGTGCTGCTGATCACCTGCGCTAATGTGGCGAACCTACTGCTAGCCAGGGCCACGGTGCGTCATAAAGAGATAGCGGTCCGGCTCGTGATCGGTGCTGGCCGACTCCGGCTCGTCAGGCAGTTGTTTATCGAGAGCGTGTCGCTGGCCGCACTGGGTGGCAGCGTCGCCTTGCTCCTGGCCTATTGGGGAACCGATCTCCTCTTAGCTCTGATGTCTAACGCCGGAATTCCTGTCCGCCTCGATCTTCATCCCGACGTTCGCATATTCGGTTTCACCGGAGCTGTCTCACTGTCAGCTAGCTTCGTATTCGGACTGGCACCGGCATTCCTAGCGACGCGGGTCGATCTAGCTCCTGCGCTCAAGGAGAATCCTGGAACGATTGGCGGCAGCGGACTTGGTTCGAGGCTGGGCAGGGTTTTAGTGATTGCCCAGGTTGCAGCATCCCTGCTGATGCTGATCGGGGCGGGCCTCTTTATTCGCTCCTTACAGAAGCTTGGAAACCTCGATGCCGGATTCGATCGGGAGAGTGTTCTGGTCTTAGGGATCGATCCGGAAGCCAGTGGCTACGATAATACTCAACTCGGGAGTCTGTATCAGCGATTGCAGGAACGAGCCACCACTCTTCCCGGTGTACACTCTGCTGCCTTATCAGACAACGGCCTGTTCGATGGCAGCACTTGGACCTCCTGTTGCGTTTCAGTCGAAGAACAGCCACCCGCTCAGGATGAAGGCAGAGCCGTTCGTGCCGACTTGGTGACGCCTGGGTTTTTCGCAACCGTTGGAATGCCGCTGTTACAGGGCCGCGATTTTGGTCCACAGGACAACGAGAGCACCACGAAAGTGGGTGTCATCAATGAAACTCTGTCGCGTTACTACTTCCCTGACGAAAGCCCTATTGGCAAACGATTCAGCTTAGGGGACTCGCAGGAGAGCAGAACAATCGAAATCGTCGGCGTGGTCAAAGATGCCAAATACAACAGCTTGCGCGAACAGACACCACGCTTTCTTTATTTGCCCTACTCCCAGAATGCTTACGGTTTATTGCACTTCTTGGCAATTCGGACTCTAGGGGATCCGGGGCGCATGATTAATATCGCGAGGCGCGAGTTGCAGACGGTTGATAAGAGGCTGAGAATAACTCAGGTCAAAACCCTGACTCAACAGGTGGACGAAACTTTGGCTCAGGAGCGTCTCATCGCCGCGTCTTCTAGCATCTTCGGCCTGTTGTCGCTGTTGTTAGCGTCCATTGGACTCTACGGACTCATGTCGTACACGGTATCCAGAAGGGTTCGTGAGGTCGGGATCCGAATGGCACTGGGCGCCGAGCGCGGAGACGTGTTAAGACTGATAGTCGGTCAAGGAATGATCCTGACCTTGATGGGCGCCGGCATCGGATTAGCGGGTGCGTTCGCCTTGACCCGCGTCTTGACAAGTCTGCTGTATGGAGTCACCGCCACCGATCCGGCAACATTCATCGGCATTTCGCTGCTGCTGACAGGAGTGGCGTTATTGGCCTGCTACATTCCCGCCCGCCGGCCCGCAAAGGTGGACCCGATGGTGGCACTGAGGTACGAGTGAACCAATTGCCGATTTGGATTTCCGCTCAAGGTCCAAAGTCTAAGGTTCGCGTTCTAAGTCTGGGTCCAAGTGCAAGGTTTCGGAGCTCCGGAACATGAGTTCCCACTACCAACCACCGGCCACTAGCCACTGACCACTATGCTTAGCGACCTCCGCAATGGCTTTCGCATGCTGCTGAAGAGCCCTGGGTTTACGACTGTCGCCGTGCTTGCGCTAGCCCTTGGTATCGGTGCCAATACCGCCATCTTCAGTCTGGTTGATGCCGTTTTGCTGCGCCAGCCTGCCGTCGAAGATCCGGATCGGCTGGTCGAGTTGTACAGCTATGACTCCAGGGCTCCTTTTGAAAACCCAATTCAATGGACGCTGTACCAGGATTACGTCTATTACCGAGACCATAACCAAGTCTTCTCTGGACTTGCTGCCTCGCGTCTACACAGCGAGTTCCCATTGAGACTCGGGGAGCGGGTCGAGTTTGTCCGGGGAGGGATCGTTTCCGGCAACTATTTTGATGTTCTAGGCGTGAAGGCGCTCCTGGGACGCACCTTCCTGCCCGAAGAGGACCGGACTGCCGGCACTCATCCGGTCGCTGTCATTAGCTACAGCCTCTGGCACCGACTCTTCGATTCAGATTCACAGGCCGTAGGCAAGCAGCTCATATTGAAGGGCCACAGTTTCACAGTTATAGGAGTAATGCCCAAGGCATTCAGCGAAACGAGCCTGAACTGGTCGCCTGAGATTTGGGTGCCAATCATGATGCAGCCTCAGGTCGCACCAACCTTGAGAGGACTCGATCCCTTGAATGAGCGAGATTATCGGCTACGTTGGTTTGCCGTGACTGGCCGACTCAAACCGCGTGTTAGCCTTGAACAAGCCCAGACGGCACTGAAAACGCTGGCGCGCCAGCTTGAGTTGACCTATCCGAAAACGAACCAGGGAGTGACTATCAACCTTCTCCCGATGAGTGAAGCAAGAATTTGGATGTCCTCGAGGGGGCGAATCGCCTCCACCCTAGGGATTCTCTCCGCCCTGGTGGGGTTGGTACTGCTGATTGCCTGTGCGAATGTGGCGAACCTGCAGCTTGCGAGAGCCTGGGTGCGGCAGCGCGAGATCGCTGTCCGGCTATCCCTGGGAGCCAGTCGGCGACGTGTGCTTCGGCAGCTACTCACCGAAAGCCTGCTGCTTTCGTTGCTGGGTGCCACGCTCGGGATACTGCTAGCTGTTGGGCTGTTGAGGATCCTGTCCACCTTCGAGCAGCCTTTTCAAGTCCCCATTGAGCTAAACACTCGCCTCGATGGGCGGGTCCTAAGCTTTACCCTCCTGCTGTCGCTGGTTACGGGAGTCGTTTTTGGCTTGGTTCCAGCATGGCAAGCTTCCAAGTGCCAGCTGGTCACAGCGCTCAAGGAGGGAGGTGCCAGCAGCGGTTACCGAAAATCCTACCTCCGCAGTGGGCTTTTGATCTTCCAAGTTATTCTGTCCATGGTGTCGCTGATCGGCGCGGGCCTCTTTGTGAAGGACATTCAGAGGCTGTGGGCGATTCATCCGGGTTTCAATACGGACAAGGTCTTGCTGGTTTCGTTCAACCTGTATGCCCTTGGGTATTCTCAAGACAAGGGACTCAGATTCTATCAAGGTGTTGTTGAAAAAGTACGAGCCATCCCCGGTGTAAAGTCGGTAAGTTTGGCGGATGAGATCCTCCCCAGTTACTCCCAGTCTTTAACACTTGTCGCCCCTGAGCCCGAGACGGGTAAGCCAGAAGGAAAACTGGTCATGGAGTAAAATAACATCTTGCCCGGGTACTTCGAGGTTATGGAGATTCCGATCCTGGAGGGGCGTGACTTTGATTCTCACGACGATGACCGTTCCCCTTATGTGATGATTATTAATGAGACAGCGGCACGACACTTTTGGCCTGGGCAAAATCCCCTTGGCAAGCGGCTGAAGTTTGTGGAGGATGTCGGGTACTCCGAGGCAGAGGTGGTCGGCGTGGTTCGGGACGTGAAGTACAAGGAGCTATGGGAGAAGCCTCGCCCTTACCTCTTTTTCCCCGTTACACAAGCTTACGATCCTGATACGACGTTGCATGTGAAGACAAGCGTGGATCCACTGAGCCTCGTTGCTGCCGTGCGGCGGCAAGTCCAGGCGCTTGATGCGAATGTTCCGACCGGCAAGATCACGACCCTGGATCATCACTTGCAAACGCAGCTCTCACAACCCCGGTTGGCAGCTTTGTTTTCAGGCATGTTGGGAATCGTGGCATTGATCTTGGCTGCCAGTGGAATCTATGCCCTTGTCGCCTATGCTGTTGTACAGCGAACCCGAGAGATCGGTATTCGCATGGCCCTGGGCGCCCAAAAGCACAATGTGCTCAGACTGGTCATGGGGCAGGCGATGGTTCACGTATGCGGGGGTGCGGTCGCTGGTCTCATCCTAGCCTTGAGCTTTGGGCGTTTGATCGCCGGTTCGCTCCATCAGGTCAGTCCCAACAGCCCTTACATTCTCGTTGGGATCACATTGCTCCTGGCGGTGGTGTCTCTATTGGCCTGCTACATCCCCGCCCGCCGTGCAACCAAGGTCGACCCGATGGTAGCGCTGAGATATGAATAGGTAAATCATGGAAACATTGATTCAGGATATCCGGTACGGTTTTAGAACCCTTGCCAAAAGCCCGGGGTTTACCGCCATCGCGGTGCTGACGTTAGCCCTGGGGATCGGTGCCACCACGGCATTCATCAGCGTCATCAATCCAGTCCTGCTTCGTCCCTTATCTTTCAAGGACTCAGACCGACTCGTCATCGTCTTGGAAAGCAAAATGTTCAAGGGGTTTGATTGGTTGACAGTTGCTCCTGCCAACTTTGTGGACTGGAGGAACCAGAATCGAGTCTTTCAAGAAATGACTGCCGCTCGCGACTGGTACCCGATTCTGACTGGCGCAGGACGACCCGAGCATTTGCATGGCGCCTTTGTGACTGCCAACTTTTTCTCGATGCTTGGTGTCCAAGCCTCGTTGGGCCGCACTTTTCTTTCCACAGAGGATCAACTCGGCCAGCAGCAAGTTGTCGTGTTGAGCCATGGCTTCTGGCAACGCCGCTTTGGTTCGGACCCTGCAATCGTCGGCCATGTGCTCACGCTCGATGACAAACACTTTACGGTGATTGGGGTTTTGCCCTCCAGTTTTCAGTTTGCGTCCAAAAGCTTTGAATTGTGGGCGCCATTGGTCCTGGATCCCACACAACGTGATCCTCAGTCGCACGCCCTTATGGTATTTGCGTCGCTCAAACCAGAAGTGACGCTGGGAGCAGCTAGGACTCAGATGGAGACGATCGCCCGCAGATTAGAGCGAGAATATCCAAAGACGAATACGGGTTGGGGAGTGATTGTTCGCCCGATCCGGGACTTTTATGTTAGCGTGAGAAACATCCGTCTCTCCTTGCTCGTATTGCTCTCCGCGGTCAGCTTGGTCTTGCTCATTGCTTGCGCCAATGTAGCCAACTTACTGCTTGTCCGTGCAACTGCTCGGCAGAAGGAAATCGCAATTCGCATGGCGCTCGGAGCCAGCCGCAAGGGGCTCGTCCGCCAGTTGCTCACCGAAGGCATTCCCCTTGCCTTGCTGGGTGGTGGCGCTGGATCTTTGCTCGCTTGGGTCTGCATGGATCTACTCGTCCAAGCCATTCCCTATATCCCCACGTTTCATGCCGAGGTAATTGGCATTGATCGTCAGGTGTTGGCTTATACCGTCGCAGTTTCTTTACTGGCCTCAATCATATTCGGATTGGTGCCAGCGCTTCAGGCTTCCAAGCTCAAGCTCAACGAATCCCTAAAAGAAGGGGGGAGATATCCGACAGAAGGTGCTGGCCGGCGCCAGACCCTTAGCCTGTTGGTGGTGACTGAAGTGGCGCTGGCGTTCATGCTGCTGGTCAGCGCAGGTTTGCTCGAGAAGAGCTTCCTGCGTCTGCAAGCAATCCAGCCCGGCTTCAATCCAGATAACATCT
>QHZP01000200.1 GCA_003224715.1 Acidobacteriota bacterium
GCGGCATCGAGGCTTTTATCAGAAGGTTCTTCAATCCCTCAGGACGGTGCCCGCCATCGAGTCTGCCAGCCTTGTTAGCCAGCTTCCACTCAGTGGCTTCCTGGCAGGAGCGGTTGCATTGACAATCCAGGGGCGTCCGGCTCCACCTTGTGGTAAAGACACCAGCGCCAATGAGCGAGTGGTCGAGCCTGATTATTTTCGAACAATGGCCATCCCGCTTCTCAAAGGTCGCTATTTTACCGAACTGGACAACGAGCGTGCACCCAGTGTGGTTCTCATCAACGAAGCGATGGCCAAGCAGTTTTGGCCTGGTGAAGATCCAATGGGCCAGCGAGTTAAACTCGGGAACCCAGAGTCAGACGGTCCCT
>QHZP01000216.1:0-6055 GCA_003224715.1 Acidobacteriota bacterium
AGAAATTTTCAAAGCGAGGGTCATACCGGGCGATAGAGCTCGCCCAATTGAGTGCCTGCCGGTCTCGAAAGATTTTCCAAATCTGAGGAAATAAGGGACCAAGTAGGAGCGCCACATATAATTGCAGAACCAACCAGCCCTTCCAAGAAGCTGGCCGCAAAGCCTGCCTTCCTTCGCCTGAACGGGTTAGCCAAAGGAAATACAGGTTTTCTATGACCACCACAGGAAAGAAGACATAATGGGTATACAGCAGAAGACTGGTGGACACCACGTAGCTGATTTGGGAGAATTTGGCCCCCGTCTGTGTCCATTTCAAGAAGCTGAGCATGGAAGCCCCGCTAAGCAACAAACAGATGGCATAAGGACGGGCGTTTTGTGCGTATACGATCTGGGTTGAATTAACCGCACAGAGCAGGGCGCTAAAAACTCCAACTTCATAATCGAAAAGAGCCTTACCTATGGCAAATACTAAATAAATCGTTAGAGTGCTGCAAATGGCGGACAAGAGTCGAAGTGAGATTTCGCTTGGACCGAGAGTATCCACCAGCAGCTTATCGAGGAGGAAATAAAGTGGCGGCATAGGTTGGGGAACTTCGAGGCAGGTTCGAACCAGGCCTGTCAGGGTTCCTTTTGACACAATCATCAAGGTGACAAACTCATCAGACCATAAGCCGTATCCGTTCAGATGATAAAAACGCAGGGCCCCTCCAAGAATGAGGACGAGCAGGATAGAGATTTTATGGCGGGATAGAACGGAGGAAGAGAGACGCTGGGCCAGACTATGCTCCCTGGAACCGTTCTTTGACATGGGTGAAGCGAGTATAACACAGGATTCTCACTCTGTATTCTTTGGGCGAGGACTGAAAGGGACGTGACCGAGACTTGCTCGACCTGGGCCTTCACCCTTCACGGTTCACAATTTCTTATCTTCCCAGTCTAGCCTTCTCTGTGATAAAAGAAATCCAAAGGAGGCCCGAATATGGAAACACGAAGAACACGCCGTGAGTTTTTGCAGGCAGCCGTAGCTGCCACGACAACCCTGGCGCTGGGCCAGGATATCGTAGCGCAGACCAGGAATTCTGGATCAGGAATTCCTACCCGGGCGTTGGGAAAAACAGGTGTGCAGGTACCAATCCTCTGTCTGGGAGGCTGGCATATTGGTGCCGTCCAAGATAAGAAAGAAGCCATTAGAATAATGCACACGGCCCTGGATGAAGGCATTACCTTTTTTGACAATGCCTGGGATTATCACGATGGTGGGAGTGAAGAAGTAATGGGAGAGGCTTTGGCCGACGGTGGCAAACGAAACAAAGTTTTCCTGATGACCAAGAATTGCGAGCGGGATTATGCCGGTTCAATGCGGGATTTAGAGGACAGCTTGCGTCGCCTGAAAACCGATCACCTGGATCTCTGGCAATTCCACGAGATGGTTTATGACAATGATCCCGACTGGGTATTTGAAAAGGGCGGTTTGAAAGCTGCTCTGGAAGCGCAAAAAGCAGGTAAAGTGCGCTTCATAGGTTTTACCGGACATAAGGATCCCCGCATCCATCTCAAGATGCTGAACAAACCATATGACTGGGATACCGCCCAAATGCCCATCAACGTTATGGATGCCTACTACCGGAGCTTCCAGAATGAAGTAGTTCCTGTGTGTTTGGCCAAGCAGGTCGGAGTGCTGGGAATGAAAACTCTGGGAGGAGGCTCTCCGAGGGGACGCATTCCGAGTCAAGCAGGAGTCTCTGCGCAGGACTGCATCCGTTATGCTCTCTCCCTGCCAGTCTTCACGCTGGTGGTCGGCATTTTGTCGATGGAGGACCTCAAGCAGGATGTCGCGATTGCTCGAAACTTTAAACCCATGCCAGAAGGGGAGAGAATCACGCTGTTAAATCGCATTCACGAAGAGGCGAGCGACGGTCGCCACGAGCTGTTTAAGTCCACCAAAACTTTCGATGGCCCCCACCATCGCAAGCAACACGGGTTTGATCTTAGTGTGGCATGATCATTTTTCAGATGGAACGGATCCTGCGGATCCCATGACGAAAGGGTGAGTACTCCGCGCAGAGTAGGGGTCGATGTTCCCCATTGCCGAAGAGGGGCCACGCCACCCACCCCTGCGAAAAAGATTCTCAAATGGAGTCTGCCGGGAGTTTCCAGCGCAGGTGAAAAATCGTCTCCCGGATCGGGAGGGGATTCGGAGTTTCTTCAATCAGTTACTCCTGGCTGTGAGCTCGCTTGTTCTGACCCGGCATGATTGTGATTTCCACGGGTTGTTCCAGCTCAAAATCCAGCTTGGTTTCTGAGGGTACTCGGACTTGCTTGCCTTTGGTGAGAACCTGCACGGCCGTTCCTGAACCGGCTCCCACGCCGGCACCGATAGCCGCTCCCTTGCGACCTCCTGCCATGACACCGATAGCCGTCCCAATGGCAGCGCCAATGGCAGTCTTCTTGATGGTGTCCTTACCTCGGGATTCTCCCGTCTGCTGGTAAGTGCTGCTGTTCAATGTATACGACTTGCCTTGAAACTGCAGGTGGTCCAGTTCAAGCCGAAGCTCGCTCTGGCCGCTCAATTTTCCTGCCGTTCTGGCTTCTGTCAGCCTGACGTAGATATCGGTGCCCTTAGGCACAATCACCTCATCATTCGTCACGATAGGCGCCTGCAGGGAAGCCAGAAACTTCTCTCCAAGGCGATTGCGGGCCGAGTCGACTGAATCAACCATCTGGATTCTAATTGGCGTACCGGCCGGGATCGTGACCTTTCTCGGCGCCGGCGCTGGAGGTGGGTTCGAGGGAGTCGTCGATGGTGTCTCCAAGGGGCTCGCCGGTGAAGAAACCGATGTCTGAGGTGTTTCCGAGGTTCTGGAGTCGGAGGTGGAAGGGGGGCTGGGCTTTTTGGCTCGTTGAGTCTCAACCTTGCGAGTGGGAGGGCTTGCCTGCTCGGGTGACGGAGCTGCACCCTGAGTGGTCTGTTCGGTGACCGCGGCCAAAGCCGGAGTCTTGATCTCCATCAGGTCATTGACCCTTCGCACTCCCGCAGTTTCATTGGCCAATTTATAGGCTTGCAGACGGGCAGCGTCACTTGAAACGTCACCTTTAAGGGTCACCTCTCCCTTGGTGACGGATACCTCCACCCGATCGTTCATAAGTTGAGGATCAGCATAATATTTGGCTTGGATGGCTTCGGTGATCGATTCGTCCGTCGGACCTTTGGAACACGACGCAAGCCCGAGGACTGCTATCAAGACACAAAACCTTGCCAACCACTGAGTCATGCGATTTTTCATCAGAGTCTCCCTTTCCTATTTGATTACCTTCAAAATGTCCTGCCACCCCTAATTATCGGTAAGCAGGTGCTGTCATCAAGGGAAAAGTGATCCACCCCTGGAAATTGTCCGGGAGGACATCTCCCGGCAGCTTCCTGAAAGGCTTCAGTCCTCTCTTTATTCTTAGAAGGGTAGAGAAGCAGAAAGTTTGTCCTCTGCTCTCTGAAAAGTTAAAAAAAGGGTGGGAGCAGACTTGACCGGCACCCCCCGGAACGGGAATATAGCATATCCCTTCAATCAAACGTAATCGACGGGGGAGCAGCCACAGGGGTGAATCCTCCGAGGGCCACGGGATGCTATCGCATTGCCCTGGGTCCGACGCCGCTCTGGTCGGCGACGACATGCTCAGGCTCGCTAATGCTTTCAAGCGGGCGCGGCAAAAGTCTGACCTAAGAACAGTTCAGCCACCGAGGCGGCCAATCCACACTTCCGTAAAAATCCGACTGGTGAGCGTCCGTTACTTCAACGCTTTTGAGAGGGAATCAATGGAGGTCACAAGCTGTATCCCGAAAACGTTGTCGCCTGTGCCGGAAGTGCCTTGGGTTCTCAGCCACTCATAGCCTACTTTCAGCAACTGCCGCCGGTTCAGACGATAGCCCACAGCACATTCGTAGGACTGGCGATTAGGCAGGAAAGTTTCGGTGCTTCGTGTACTTAAGTCCTGAACCCGATTGTGTGCTTGATAGCCGGAACGTATGGCGCCATACAACCGTGGGTTGATAATCGCCTTTATCTCCACGTAGCCATAGGCCACGGCAGGTGAGACTTTAAAGAATGGGAAGTTAAATTGAAATCGCTGCCATTCACCCCTGGCGCTCCAACGTCCTCGGGCCCACTGAACATCGACACCCGTCCCTGTTGCCGGAAAGTCTCTCGCGCTCTTTCCGTCAGGCAGCAGGGGACCGACGGCGCTTTCCAGGTAGGGTCCGCGAAAAGTGGAGAAACCGATGCGGAATCCTTGTCGAATGGTATAGCCTGCTCCGGCAGTCCACTGCGCACTTTGGTTGTGTGACAGAAGACTCTGAGGGCGGGCAGGGGAACTGTTGGTGATCTGGACTCGGCCATCTAAACGATGTATGGAGAAGTCCACTTCGGATCCTGGCAGGCCATACAAAGTGACTGGAGTAATCCCATAGCTTTCGGCTTCGGCTCCCCCGCAATGGAAGTCGACCTCTGCTGGATACATCCCTCCGCTGGAAAACTCACCAACTCCACACGGGAGCTGATCCGGACGAATCTTCAAATACGATCCATAACTTAATGGTTGGTCCAGAAGCCAGTTTGCTGTGTCGTCGTAACGCAAAGGAAATGAGCCAAAGGCCGAAGTTAGCTTCCCCGCTTTCAGACTGATGGACCTCTTCTCTCCCGTGCGGCTGTATCCGACAAAGGCTTGGAGAACCTTCGTTTCGACCTTGCGTTCAGGTTCATAAGAGTCGTAGTAGAAAAACGGCGTCGAGCTCACCTGAATTGCTGAATAGGCAAACCAATTCGTCCCCAGCTTCAAAGTGGGCGAAAACACACCCCGAAAGGCCGCTGCTACGGTGCCGGCGTGGGGATCTTCAGTCCTCAACCGTTGTGTCCGGAGAGCCTCTCCAGTAATGGTGAGTGGCATGGCGATGCCGATGTCAGCTTCCTGCGCCATCAACTGCAGGCAGTAGCTCGAACTCAGAAATAAGAAGAGGCTCCCAATTCTAAACAAGTGCAAGACTTTCTTCACCAAGTTGCTCCCATTCATGCAGTAGAAATAAGAAGACTTCGATAACATTGGGATCGAACTGCTTCCCGGAACCGCTCTCGAGTAACTCCACCACGCGCTCCACCGGCATGGCTTTGCGATAGGAGCGGTCGCTCCTGATCGCGTCATAAACGTCGGCCACGTGAACGATGCGCGCGTTGAAGGGAATCTCTTTCCCCTTCAGCCCCAAGGGATACCCACCTCCGCCGTAGTCTTCGTGATGAAATTCCACGATAGGAAGGTAATCTCGGAATCGCCCCACCTTCTCCAGTATCCTCTTGCCGATCTGGGGGTGGAGCCTGATCAGGCGCATTTCTTCTTCTGTGAGCCGGCCGGGTTTCTGCAGTACGGCATCCGGTATTCCGATCTTGCCGATGTCATGGAGCCGAGCGCCAATGTCAATAATCCGGACCTGCTCAGGTGGAAGTCCCATGGCTTGAGCGATGGATGTCGAATACACACTGACGCGAGTGCTGTGGCCGGCCGTATAGGGATCTCGCGCGTCAAGTGCCTGGGCCATCGTTTCTATGAATTGCAAATAAGCTTCGTCCAGGCGTTCTTGAGACTCACAAACAGCTTGGGCGGCACGGTTGAAAGCTTCAGCCAGCAGGTTTACTTCCTTGGCTGAAGAGTTGATCCGATAATCCGATCGCAGCTTGCCGGTCCGCTCACTTTCCCGCAACCGTGCAATCAGGTCCGACAGCGGGCTGGATATTGAGCGTGAGGCGATAGCGGAGAGCAGGAGCGAGACCAACACCCCGCATGCTCCAATCGTCAAAAAGACGCGTTCGAAACGGCGAGTGAATTCTCTCATGGCCCCATCGACAGACTGGAAGCTAAGCAGTCTGTATTTCTCACCCAGGTGGGCCCGGCCCAAAAAAAGAGTCAGGTAAGTCTCTCCCAAAAACGATATCTCGCATCCATCCATTTGCTGACCGCATCGTGCCTGAAGTTGATGCTCAATTTCTGCCCTTGCCTGGTTAGGAGCGGTCGTCAG
>QHZP01000216.1:6248-7715 GCA_003224715.1 Acidobacteriota bacterium
GAGCTCATAATCGAGTGGGTTTACCAGGTCATACAGTTGAGCCTCAATGGTCTTGCAGATTTGAAGACGGACATCCTGGTCGGCAAAGCCCTCCTGCAGAAGACCGATTCCCGCCTTCAATCCCGCATTTTCGCTCAGGACGGCAATGAGCTGGCTATTGCGTCGATGGTATTCAGCTTCGGTTTTGTCCAAGACCTTTTCAGCACGATTGAGGGTTTCTTTCAGCCCTTCTTTTATCTTTTCTTTGATTACGGCGTTGATGGTAAAAAAGCTCACGATCAGAACCAGACACATGGAGAGGAAAGAAAAAAGAAATGTGCGGGCAGCCAGGGAGAGTACCGGTCTCATTCGTCTTGCGCCATGTCTCGGATTGGGATCGTGAAATCAACGGTGATGGATCCAGTCGCTCGCAGCTCGACGCGCCGTTTGAAGAACCCCGCGGATTTGTGCCAGGCGACAACGTGAAAGGTTCCGGCTGGGATCCCCGGGAGCGAGAAACTTCCGTCCTTACCCGGGCGGGTGTACCAAGCGCTCTGAACCACCAGAATCGCGGCACTCATGTGGGGATGAAGGTGACAGTAGACCTGCACGAACCCAGCCTTGTCGAATTTTACGGTTCGAGATTGTCCAGCGGGGTAGTAGCCGAGGTCGAACTGCTTGGACCTGGAAAGAGAAAATACATTGTGGAAAATAGGATCGGAATTGGGGAATGACACCGTCGAGCCAATCGGGACAATCAGGATTTCAGGCCCGAAGCGAATATTTTGCTGAATTAGCTTTGAGTTGACGGGGGCAGCGGAGTCGAGTGCGGGTCCCTCCAGATACACTGCCAGCCTGCTCAACTCATCAAATGAAGATGAATCCTTTGGCTGCAAAGGCAAAGACACATCACGCAACTGATACGATGGAAGCGTAACCCGCTTCTTGGTTAGGGTCTTGGTAATGAGAATGTGCCCGTTGATATCTCCCGCAAGGGCGTTCCCCGTATGGGTATTGGCGAAAAGAAACCAAACAAAAATAATGGGTCGCCAATTCATTGCACTCCATAATATCGGCTTGCACGAAAGAACCATTAAGACAATGATCCTGAAAGAGTACCGAAGCAAATGAGCATGAAGGTCCAACGGGTGGTGGCCCGGAAGTACTGTCCGAGGGTTGAGGCTTGAACCTCAGATCCGTTCTTGCAACTTTCCGGAATCCAAAGGAGAAGGCCTTTTAAGTTTCGTCGGTGAAAATTATGTAGGCGTGGAAGCGTGTGTTAGAGAGTGTACTGATCGAAATCGCTAATCCTGAGAGATCAGGAGGACCTGCTAATTTGGCCATTTCGTAGCGAGCGCCCGTTACTACGGCTTAATCGGCCGCTGACCGCTGATCCGCCCTGGTGAACCCTTATCACCCAAGTTATGCACCATTAGCATTAGCCTCGGAGAGGCGCAAGACCATAGCCCACGGCGTCAGCCGTGGGAT
>QHZP01000216.1:7779-12217 GCA_003224715.1 Acidobacteriota bacterium
TTGGCTCCTGTATGACGCTAACCACGGCTGGCGCCTAATCTCCGGGGCTACCGACGATGCATAACTTGGGTATCAAGCGTTCAACCCTCTCCCCACGGGAGAGGTCTGGAGTTTGGACATCGTGACGCCCTACCGAACCTGACCAAAAGCGACACGCCCTGAGCGTTGCGGGGGAATTAAGCGTTTCGTTGCTCAATCGAGACTCATGCAACGAAGCGTCCTTTTCCCCGAAGGGGATTCATAAATCAGCGTACAGTCGCCGCGACGGAGCGCGCCTCCCACATTATCTGTTCGGACCCATTGAATGTGGGAGGTGGCTCCGCGCGGCGACAACCAGCTGATGTATCCATCCCTTCGGGGAAAGAAATGTCCAAACTTGAGCCCTCTCCCCGGGGGAGTCGCATGGGAGCTTTGAGAAAGCTCCCTGGGTGAGGCCAACAAACTTGACCAAAGTTTGAACTTCGTTGCCACCAAGTAACCCTAGACGTCCCCCATCCAGGGGACGACTAAGCGGCTTTTCGGACGAATCCATGAGGATCGAGGACAAATTTCTTGGCTGCGCCTTTGTCAAAGTCTCTGTAGCCCCTGGGAGCATCGTCCAAAGTTATAACCTCCACATTGACGGCCTTGGCAATGTTAATCTTGCCGAAGAGAATGGCCTGCATCAACTGTCGATTGTATTTCATGACCGGACATTGCCCTGTGGTGAAGACATGAGATTTGGCCCAGCCCAAACCGATGCGGATGCTCAGCCTGCCCACTTTGGCATTGTCATCGATTCCCCCAGGATCTCCAGTCACGTAAAGTCCTGGAATACCAAGAGCCCCTGCCGCCCGAGTGATTTCCATCAAAGAATTAAGCACAGTGGCCGGTGCCTCCTTGACAGCGTCTTTGCCGTGGCCACGCGCTTCAAAGCCCACACAGTCCACGGCACAGTCCACTTCCGGAGCCCCGACGATGGCATCAATCTGTTCGGCAATCGTGGCGCTCTTGGACACGTCAACGGTTTCACAGCCGAAACTTCGGGCCTGGGCTAGACGTTCAGGGATCAAATCACCGACGATCACACAGGCCGCTCCCAGGAGGTGCGAAGCCGCAGCGCACGCCAGGCCGACAGGTCCGGCCCCGGCAACGTAAACGATGGATCCAGTCCCGACTCCGGCACTCACAGCTCCATGGTAACCGGTGGGTAGAATATCTGACAAACAGGTCAGGTCCCGGATTTTTTCCATGGCCTGAGCCTTATCCGGGAATTTGAGCAAATTGAAATCGGCGTAAGGAACCATGACATATTCGGCTTGGCCGCCAACCCATCCCCCCATGTCTACGTAGCCATAGGCAGCCCCGGGGCGAGCCGGGTTAACACTCAAACAGACGCCCGTGGCGCGTTCCTTGCAGTTCCGACAACGCCCGCAGGCAATGTTAAATGGAACTGACACCAGGTCCCCGACCTTGATGAATTCTACATCCCGACCTGCCTCGATCACTTCACATCTCGTGACCCAGGATTAAGCCCTTGGGGGCGGTCGTACGGCCCCTGACCATGTGCTGATCGCTGCCGCAAATGTTGGTGGAAACAATTTTTAGAATAACTCCGTGATCACACTTCCTCTTCCCTAGGGTTAGCTTGGGGAAATCCATACTCTGAATTTCCACCGCGCCGGTTCCCATATAAGCGACTCCACGATTGCTTGCCATCGACTTCTCCTCCTTATGTCATGAATGTCATGATGGATGGTTTAATCCATCCATCATTAAATTAGAGATTGCAAAAAACATGCAAAAAACATGAGGTTGTAAGCAGTACCGAAAACAGAAAAGGTATAGGACTTCCTGATGGAAATGTCAATACTAAGTCTCGATTTCGGTGAGCGACAAATTTGTGGGTGATGACGGAAGCAATGAGCCTCGTAGAGACGAAATATTTATAGTTCAGGCCCGAAAAAAATGGACAAAGCTCCGTGATGACACCCCGCTGGGGCTTGGAGCGCCCTCCCAGCCGCTCCAGCTAAGCCTTGGCGGTGGGTGCGGCCTAACGAAAAAGGCCTCCGTGGCCCACTGATAGTGGCCACGTTGCCCCGAGAGCTCCAAGGCATGGGACTGGGGTGTGCGCTGAATGACGCCTGAATCGACGGTCTCCCCCGTACGGGAAATACTCAAGAAATAGAGTTCATCGCCAGCGATTTCGATGAGCATGAAGGACAGGTCTTGATCGTAGCCAGCCGCTGTCAAGCCCGTTTTGCGGATGTCACCACGACGCAAGTGGCCGGCTGCGCCCGACGTGAAATAGTAAACCCCCTTTTGGGGCTTAATCCGCTCGTAAAGATGCTCGTGTCCTGAGAACACCACATTCACCTGGTATTTCAAGAATAGCGGTTCCAGAAGTGCACGCAGGTCGGTCGCCGAACCGTGTCGCCCTGAGGAATACAAAGGATGATGAAAGTAGCAAACCTTCCACGCTGTTCCAGCCTTCCGGAGCTCATTTTCCAGCCAATCCAGCTGCTGCGGGTTCATGTAATTACTATCGAGAGCAAAGAAGCGGCAGTTGCCCATCGTGTAGACATAATATTTCTTCCCATTCATGTTGAACCCTTCGTAGAAGCACTGGTCGGGATCATCGTGGTTCCCCAGCACCGCATAGAACTTTACACCTTCGTCGAGCAGCCCTTTGTACGGTCGTTCGAACTTCCTTTGGAACCCAACAGGGGTATCCGGTCCGTAAATATTGTCTCCCAGCATGAGGACAAACTCAAAGGGAAACCGCTGGTGATACTGCATCATCTGCTGCGCCACTTCATATTGTTTCTTGTGACCTGTTCCATTATCACCGATGACGGCAAAGCGAACCGAGTTGGACTTGAGGGGAAGCAAGAGTTCCTGCGATTCCACTGAAATGGTTGGAACAGACTTTGGCAGAGGATTCAAAGTCTGCGACACGCAGCCGCTCCAGGCTAGCGTGATAAAAAGTACAAAGAAAATAAGATGTCGCAGGTCGTTAGGCATAGCTGTCCTAATTTTTCTTCCGGGTCTTTTATTATTTGGACTGAGCTCGAATCGAGTAAATTGTCTAGCACATTCCTTACGATGATGCCAAGTGAGTGGGTCAACAACCGGCAGAGCTCGGCACCGCATATTCTGCTTCGCCTGTCAGACGATAAGATCTCTAGGCCGTCCTTTCGGTCGTCAAACCAGCGGGGTGGCTCGGCTTACAAAACTCACGTGACAAAACTGTTGACATCGACTGCATTAGCTGCCAAAAGGAACAAGTTGGATCGAATTCTCAGAAGGCTCAAAACTGCCAGACGCCCAGGGATGAAAGAAAAAATTCTACAAACTATCCTTTTGGTTCTCAAGAAGAGTTCGCTGCTGGCCTTTCTCTTGGCGGTATCGACTGTTGCGTCCTTGGCTCAGGATCCGGTGGCACCAAGCAACCGGGGCGATATTGAGCCTCCAGTGAATGTATCCCAGCCAAGTGACGCCCCAGACGTCACGTCACAGGATAGTTCCCAGCCACTGCCACCATGCGAAGATACAGGAAAGGACTCATCTTTGTCGCCCGAGAATCCAAGGGCAAAATCGCCTCAACGGAGAATCCTCCAAAACTTGTTGAGCGACCAGAAGACTATATGGACCAGCCCCCTTCACATTACCCGAGAGGACACCCGCTGGCTGATCCCGCTTGCCGCTGGCACCGGGGTTCTTATTGGAACGGATAGCCGTAGTTCCAGCGCCCTGCCAAATACTGAGGATCAGCTTCGGATAAGTCGCTACATATCTCGATTCGGAGAGACCTATTCGACGGGCGGGATAGCTGGCATTCTAATTCTGGCCGGACAGATATCCCACAATGAGCGATTGCGGGAAACTGGACTTTTAGGGGCAGAGGCTCTGGTTGACTCGTTCGTGGTCGTGACGGGCATTAAGATGGCAACCAGACGAGAGCGGCCTTTTGAAGGAGACGGCAGTGGGCGATTCTGGAAAGGAAATACCTCGTTCACAGGAGGCGGCACGTCTTTTCCGTCGGGTCATTCGATTATGACCTGGTCTCTCGCCACCGTAGCCGCTTATGAGTACAAGGAACATAAACTGGTTCCCATCACGGCCTATTCCTTAGCTTCAATCGAGGCGATTTCACGTTTTACCGCTCGTAGACACTTCGCCTCGGATGCCTTCGTTGGGGGTGTGATGGGATGGTTCATTGGGCGCTATGTTTATCATACCCATCACAATCGGACTGTCACACCCGGACCGAATCTTAGTTCGTGGAGCATGCCCTTGATAACACCCCACTATGATCGCAGCACCGGAAGCTACGGACTCTCACTTCACTGGAATTTTTGAAGGCAGACGGACCATCCTCTTTTATCGACCCGGACTCCCTCAGGACTAAGCTTTCAAGCGTAGTGTCAGACCGCCCGGAACTCCGTCGTATTTGCAA
>QHZP01000217.1 GCA_003224715.1 Acidobacteriota bacterium
TATTGAGTTCACTCCTGGGTTTGTTCTTTTGGCCGCTGCTTCCACTTGAGCTAAGGCGGAGCAAGGTACCAGACATCATCAATGTTAGCTTTACTCAGTCAGATTGGGTACTCCTTGTTTTCTCCCTTCCAAAACGGGCGCCGGAAGAAATTGAAGTGAACATTTTTCAACAACAACGTTTGGTTTGGAACCAAATTCTTCCGATCTCTTCGGGAAATCTATCCAATCACAATTTGGTTACATTCGTCATGAGCAATTCCATGCTGCTTCCCGGGACGTATCAGCTAAGGGTGGATAAAAATCCGACGAAACAAAGAGTCCCTCTCACCCAGTTCGATTTGTCTGTCGAAAGATGAATCTCGCCAGGTACGGAATGCTGTGAAGAAATTCTCCATCGAATTCGCACAGCGGGGTTAAACTGTTGAAATGGTGAACGACTTCTGAGAAGATAGCTTCACTAGGAAAGCGTTGCCCATGAGTCAAGCCACAGATTTTCAAATAGACCTTTCTGAGCGAGGAACCTACCAGGACGGCAGTAAACAAACCCTGAACACGCGGCTGTTTATGCAGCTTCAAGTCTTCGGGGGATGTACGGATACCACTAGGCTGATCAAAGAAATCAAGCAGGGTGGAATGGAAGGCGTCTTCTACCGGGATGCGAACGATCCCAGAGGAGTCGCCATCCTGGCGGTGCACGAAGATCCGGTTTTCTTTGTGACTACTTTACGCGACCTGCTTAACACTGAGCCGTTCCGAGCGCTGGAGCAGAAACCGGAATACACAATGCTCGGACGCACATATTCAACAGGCTATGAACAGGATTTGGAGGATTGGCTGCTTCGAAAGCCCAGGCGTACTGCTTTCAATCCTGAGTGGCCCTGGGCTGTCTGGTACCCGTTGCGGAGGACTGGCGCGTTTGCCAAACTTCCTCATCAGGAACAAGGAGCTATTCTGCGAGAGCACGCGATGATAGGCCGGGCTTACGGAGAGGCGGACTTAGCGCACGATATCCGGCTCGCCTGCCACGGGCTCGATGCTCGGGATAACGAATTCATCATCGGCCTCATTGGCCGGGAACTCTACCCCCTGTCTCATGTCATCCAATCGATGCGGAAGACCCGCCAGACCGCCGAGTATATCCAGTCCATGGGCCCATTCTTTGTCGGTTATGCCCTCTGGCAAAGCCCTTGCCCATCGTAGGAATGAAGCACTGTCAATTGGCTCCAACCCGCCGCATAATGAGTCAGAGAATCACAATGGCAGTCAGGGCCCAGGTTCTCGACGTCGTCGAAGTGCCTGCCCATCATGCGGGGCTTCTGTAAAGACGCCATGACTTGGCCCTAGTGCCGACGTTTGTTGAATACATTCGCCCTTAGCGCCATTTGAGCGCTCATCAGTCCCGCCAAGATTCCGTCTTCAAAATTGAAAAGCCCACTCTGCTCCAGCTCTACAATGTCATGAGGATTGAAGAGGTCATCCCTTGTTATAGAAGGGTTAAATCTCATGGCGATCATGAGGACCTTTTCTCTCTGACGTTGGATCATTTCCCCCAGACACTGCTCGATCTCTTGAAAAATCTCTTCCAATTTTTCTTGCCCTCCTGGTGAACATGCACCCCTCTCTGAAAAATTCGCTTCGCCTCACCGTTACGACGAAATTCTATTTTGTTAGCCAATCCGTAATGACTTTGCTATCATTCTCCTTCCGTCAGCTTGCATGCTCCACGATGTATTACATACGAGCCAGCAGTCCACGTCTTGAATTTCAGGGCCTCCATACTGACGCCCATGCTAACACACAAAAGTGCCAGCTTGGGGTAATGGTTGTCATTGATGTTTCCTCTGTGCCCTGCTAAACTCCGCGACTTCATCAGTCGATAAGTACTACCAAATTGTGCTGGACAGAAGAATGTGGTCCCCCCTTGATCAGCTCCTCTCTTGAGAGGAAGGCTGATTTTCTTTATGATGCACCCGCTCCGCGTGCTAAGCTATCAAGGCTCCTCGAGCCATAAAGTGGAAAGGCTAACTACCAATTGAATCTCAGGAGTTGTCATGGATGTTTTTAAAGGCTTTGATCGTAATTTCAAAGTGTTAGTGGCGGATGACCAACCACAGAACTTGGAACTCATCAAAGACATCTTGCAATCCAGTCACTGTCAGGTGATCACAGCAAGCAACGGCAAAGACGCCTTCGAGAAAGCCCTTGTACACGAACCCGACTTGGTTTTGCTGGACGTGATGATGCCGGAAATGGATGGCTATGAAGTTTGCCATCGCTTAAAAACTAACGAAAAAACCCAATTGGTTCCCGTAGTGATGATCACGGCTCTCGCGGAATTGGACGCTAAGATCAAAGGGATCGAGTTGGGCGCGGATGAGTTTCTGAATAAGCCTTTTAATCTGGCTGAATTTGCCGCTCGGGTGCGTTCCTTGCTGCGCTTAAAGCAAATTACGGATGAGCTGGAAAATGCCGAAACTGTGCTTTTTAGCCTGGCCTTGGGGGTGGAGGCCAAAGATCCCAATACGAATGGACATTGTGAGAGATTGGCCAACTATTCCATTAAGCTGGGAGCAACTTTGGGACTTGATCAAGACTCACTGAAAGCCTTGAAACGCGGTGGGATCCTTCATGACATCGGCAAGTTGGGCGTGCCTGACTCGATTTTGCTCAGTCCCCATCCTCTGTCCGAAGAAGAATGGCTAATTATGCGGCAGCACACCGTGATTGGAGAGCGCATTTGCCGTCCCTTGCGATCCTTTAAGCAGGTCCTCCCTATCATTCGGTATCACCATGAACGCTGGGACGGTGGTGGTTATCCTGAGGGTTTGAAGGGTGAATCCATCCCCATAACTGCGCGAATTCTGCAGACAGTTGATGTGTTTGATGCCCTCTGTTCACGGCGACCTTACAAGCCTCCCTTGTCCATGGATAGAGTCTTCGACCAGATGAATGATGAAGCCAAGAAGGGCTGGCGGGATCCCACTTTAGTCTACGAATTCATCAGGCTGGTTGAGGGAAAAGGGTTGGAACAGCCCTAGAATCCTTGAACACTCTGGAAGAATTTCTCTTCGGTTCGGTCCCGACTCGTTTGTCCGACTAGTATGGACGCTCGAGTCTCACAGGGCCCATTGGCTCTGTATTTTCACGAAATTCCCGACTTCCTCTCACCATCAAAAAGCTAATTCCCTTGCGGGCGGTTGCCGAAAAGCCCTCTAGCATCACTGTCGAGATCCTCAGTTAACTATTCGGGGAAGCTTCCGTATCCAGGAAAATCAGTCATGAATTCACAAGAAGAGAAGGCCAGCATTTTGATCGTTGATGATGATCCCAAGGTTCTGAACATGCTTGAACTGGGTCTTCAAGATGAGTTCAATGTTGTCGCGATTTTCCAGCCAGAAAAGGCGATGGATGTTTTTAAAACCGGGGACTTTGACTTGGTCATTACCGACATCGTGATGCCTTACGTTTCAGGGTTTGAGATTCTTAGAAAGGTAAAGGATGCCAATGAGCTCATCGAGGTGATTTTGTTGACTGGCGAACTGCCTGATAAGGCCAAACCCGCCGTCACTTCGTTGCAAAATGGGGCCCATGATTATTTGCTTAAGCCAGTCAAGCTTTTTGAATTGAAAGCTGCGATATTGAAAGCTTTGGAGAAACAGAAACTCCGGATGGAAAATAAACGGCTTCTGTTGGAACTGGTCCGAATGGCCAACACGGACTGCCTGACTGGACTGAGTACTCGACGCCATTTCTATGCTCAATTTTACCAGGAATTCGAACGCAGTAATCGCTATAACCGAAACCTGAGCTGTCTTTTTTTGGACGTTGACAAGTTCAAAGCGGTCAACGATCAGTATGGGCACCTCCGTGGCGATTCGGTCCTGGAACGAGTTGGAAAACTTCTAATCAATCATTCCAGGTCCAGCGATATGAAGTGTCGCTTTGGAGGGGATGAATTCGTGCTGGTTTTGCCAGAGGCCAATCACGAGAAGGCTCTGGCCATGGCTGGGAAGCTGCGTGGTTTGATCGAAAAGGAATCGTACGGTTTTGCGGATCCGCCTGTGAAACTAACCGCCAGCGTGGGCGTAGCCAGTTGTGAAGAGAACAACTTTCAGACTGCCGATGAACTTCTCAACGCGGCCGACCTGGCACTCCTTTCCGCCAAGAGGGAAGGAGGGAATTGTATCAGGTTTTCTAACCAGGCAACCACTTTGGAATACCCAGTTCCTACCTTAACTTCAAGCTCATAACAGCCTTAAGAAGATGCCGATTCCGAGACCGAAGCTTTGCTCACTCCTACTTTGACCTGAGCCGGTCGAACCAGGGTGTCATTGATGCGATATCCTTTGCTGATTACTTCTAGGACTTTGTTGTCCTCGGCTTCATCCTCTACTTCGATTGTTTCAACAGCCTCGGCAATTTCTGGGTTGAACGGTTCTCCTTTCACCTTAATCTCGTCGAGTCCAAGTTCAGAGAGGGCAGCATTGAATTGATCTCGAATCAACTTGACTCCGTCCACCAAACTCTCAAAATTTTTGCTCTCCTGTGTGACAGCCAGTGCCCGGTCTAAATTCTCCAGGATATAGATGAATTTCCTGGCCACCTCTGCCGCGGCTTGAACCAGCCGCTTGTTGTACTCCTTTTGGATTCGCTCGCGCGCCTTCTGGGTCTCCGCCGCCGTATCAGCCTTCAAGGTCCGGTAGGCAGATAACACTTCATCCAATCTTTTTTGGGAGTCTGAAAGCTTCTTTTCCAATTCCTCAACGTAACTGGGTTTCAAAGAAAACGATGTTTCCTCTCTGCCGGTTTCATTCTGCGGTTGAACCCAAAATCGCTTGTCGGTGACACGAATAGGTTCCTCATTCATGATTTTCAGTTTGATGGGTTTCGGCTGACCTTCTTTAGGTCTTTCCAGTGTATTCGGTTCCTGGTCGATGTTGTTTTCAGCCATCTCTCATATCCTTTTCGATAGATTTCCCCAGTATCATAGAGCATCCAGGCTCAAATTTCAAACTGGCCCTAGCAAAAAAAAGGAGACAGAAGAGATTTAAGACTCCTCCATCTCCGCCTTCTTCAATGTATCTGCAACAAACTAAGCGCTGGCTTTCAGTTGCGGCTTTTGCTCACTGGTGCTTAGCTGTTTGACCTCAATTTTTCGTGGTAGTTGCTCCTTAGCCACAGGGGCAGAGATCTCCAATACCCCATTGCTAAATGTAGCATTCAGCTTGTCCACCTCAACACCCTCTGGCAGAGTAAAGGTTCTTTCAAATTGCCCATAGCGGAACTCCCGGACGTTCCAGTCCTCGTCTTTGATTTCCGCCGGGCTGCTGCGTTCACCTTTCACGGTTACCTGATTTCCCACGATGGAAAGATCCACATTCTTGGGGTCGATACCCGGGAGCGCCAGCCGATAGACCAGCTTCCCATCCTTTATGTAGCTTTCGACTTCGGGATAGAAACTGGGCGCCAGCATAAGAGTGGGCAGGAGTCTAGTTGCAGGTCCTGCGAGACCCGAGGGTCCCCAACTCCTTTCTAAAAAATTATCCAATGCCCGATTCATGGAAAATAGATCGTCAAATAAACTTCTAGAAAGTGACAACATTGTCAAGCACCTCCTTAAGAGACTTATTTGGTTTTATCACGACATCTGCTTGGGACTTGTACCGCGGGTCCTTTTGCAAAGTGTCCAACCTTTTACAAATCTTTTTTTAATATCGGGTTGGCAGTTTGTCAAAAGGAACTATCTGCCCGAACCTTTAACTTCCTTCCAGTTTCCCTCAAGAGACTGCTACTTTAATCTGTTTGGGCTTGCTCTCTTCTCGCTTTGGCAACGAGATTCTGAGAATCCCATCCCTGTAGTCTGCCTTGATCCTTTCCTGGTCGACAGTGCTGGGAAGAGTAAAAGAGCGAGAGAAGATACCGTAAGCCCGTTCGATCCGATGAAAATTCTCCTGTTTAGTTTCTTTGTCAAGCTTTCGCTCGCCTCGCAGAGTCAAAGTGTTGTTTTCTACCTGAATGTCTATATCTTTTTGATTGACCTCCACTGTCTGTCTCATAGATATCGACGGCCGGGCTCCAAGTAGCGGAGCTTAGAGCTTCGTCGCCAGTCCTGACATTTCGAACCGATTCATCAAAAAGACGGTTCATCCGATCCTGCAATGTCACCAGGTCCCTGAAGGGATCCCATCTTGTTAAGGTCATGGTTTGAAAACCTCCTGTCGGAATTTAGCACAAGCAAATAATAAAATCTGAGTCTCAACCTGTCAAAGTCCTCCCTGCGTATTTCTTAAATTGCTAGAACGCTTTTGCAATCGACCTTAATCAGCAAGAAGCTATTCCAGCATTCTCAAAAACATGCATTTTAGATAATACGTCTCTGGCATGGTGAGGAGAAACGGATGGTCCTGACTTTGCGTCCGTTTTTGGATGACTTGAACCTTGCGCTTGGCATCCGTGGCGGCTTGGGTCAACAGGTTAAGGAAAGTGGTTTCATCGATGAGCTGGGAACAGTTGGAGGTGACCAATAGTCCACCCACATTTAGCAAGCTCATGGCTCTGAGATTTATTTCCTTATANNNNCGGTTTTTAGCGAAGGCTGGAGGATCTAGTACAATCGTGTCAAAACGTTTCTTTAGATGGACGTAAAGCTTCAGGCGATCGAAGACGTTCTCGTTTTCAAAATGAATATTTTCAGTGCCGTTCAATTGGGCATTCCGTTGACCCGCCAGCAGGGCGGTTTCCGAGATGTCCAAGGCTTCCACCTCGTCGCAACTGTGAGCCATGTGAATCGCAAAGGAGCCGTTATAACAGAAACAATCCAGGGCCCTGCCGCGAGCTAAATCTCGAACCCACGCCCGGTTTTCTCTCTGGTCCAGGAAAGCGCCGGTTTTCTGCCCACTCACTGGTTGATAGTAGAAACGGAAGTCGTTTTCGCCGCAAATGATCTCGCCTGGATCAGCGCCATGTAGAAGTGAAACCTGCTGAGGCAAA
>QHZP01000797.1:0-381 GCA_003224715.1 Acidobacteriota bacterium
TGAAGCAGTTATTCCTGTGACGTAGGCATTACCCTGAACGTCAACTGCTATTCCAATTCCCTGGTCGGACCCGCTCCCACCAAGGTAGGTGGAGAAATCCATTTCGCTGCCCGTAGGCTTCAGTTTTGCGATAAAGGCGTCTAGACTCCCTCGCAACACAGGTTGGAGGGCGTTAACGATCGGGAAGTCATTGGAAACAGTTCCTCCCGTGACGTACAAGTTCCCTTGATTGTCCAGGGTGCTATCTGCAGCCCATTCCCCATTGAAGCTTCCACTACCGCCCAGATAAGTCGAATAGATAAGAGCACTCCCGGTAGGATTGAGCCGAAAAAGGACGATGTCGGTCTGACCTTTCAACGAGGACTGGAAAGGGTTCACGGT
>QHZP01000797.1:431-3344 GCA_003224715.1 Acidobacteriota bacterium
TTTTGCTTCCACCCAGGTAGGTCGAATAAATGAGGTTGCTTCCATCCGCATTCAGCTTCACCACAAAAAAGTCGGTAGAATCGCCCTTCCGCACCGTCTGCAAAGGATTAACAAGTGGAAAATCGGAGGCTCCGGTCCCTCCAGTTACATATGCATTGCCGAATCGGTCAATCGCCACACCGGAGGCGCCGCTTCCGCCGTCGGTTCCACCGAGGTAGGAGCAATACACAAGTGCTGAGCCGGTCGCATTAATCTTTGCGACGAATGCTTGACCGAATCCGCTGGCCGGTATGGACTCCAGGTAAGCACCGGGTGTTGTGGGCAACAACAAGTCCACCCTTCCGGATAAAACAAGATTCCCGGACGTATCCATGGCGATTCGACCAATGAGATCGGTAGGAATTGAATAACTGAGAACTGGGTCGATGACTAGGGATTGGCTGACGTCATATTCTTCCAAGTGAAATCCAACCAGATTCTTGCCCTTCAGCACATAATTGCCTGCAACCTCCCTCCTGGCACCTTCGATTTCCTGGTAAATTCGAGGCTTGTGCTGGTGAATTTTCATTCCCGCCACGTTAATTATTAGGTCTCCGGTTTCGCTTATTCGAATATCCTGAGTTCCTTCGTAAGAGATCTTGATCAGGCCCGGATCAGCACCCGCTGAAACAACGAAGTCGTATTCCAGTTGACGCTGGTTGCCGTAATAGGTCAGGTCGATTCCCGGAAACACGCCTTTGTACTGGACCTGAGCATAGTTGGGGATGCGGGTGCGCCATTGCTTTGCATCATTCCCGATGAAATAGTTGGTGATACTAGGGAGCTTCTCTATACCCTTGATCTGTGCCTTCGGATTGGCGCCGACGAGCTTCATGCGCACAACTGAGGATGGGGACCCACTAACCCCCTTTGTATTCCCCCCTTGGAAAAGGGGGGAATCGGAGGCCTCCGAATACGAATCGGTAAACCTCGTTCTCAGTTTCGATCCAGAATCCAAAAGCGGCAATCGGAAATCGTCAATTGACAATTGTGTCGATGCTTTCCGCAACCTTCGATCGCCAACCCGCAATTGAATCACCGCTTCAGTTTTCGTCAAAAAGAGCGTGTAGCCGCTGCTCCGGGACAGGAACTGGACCTGAGGGTCGGTCTGCCCTTGGTTGGCTTCAAAACTCAGCGGGAGCTGGCCGTAGGACGCTGCCAGACCCTTGCTCGCCTTGGTTGGAGTGTTGAAGGAAGGAATGGCAGACGACCCAGGCAGCGTCATCAAGGCTGCCTTCGGTTTCGCGACATCAGTTACTGCATCTGGCCTGGGAATTGAGATCCTGGCTTGTGAATGTAGCACCAGGGACAGCAAGAGGAGGAAAAAGAATTTAGTTTTCATCCATCCCTCCAAGCCGGACAGAATCTGCAACACAGGCAAGGCCTTCAGGAAATCGCTACCTCACGGCAAGCTCGAGACAAAGGCACCATCTCCCGTTCGCTCACCTGGCTGGCTACCGTCATTGATCACAGCATAAGCAATAAACGGATTGGAGCCTGTAGTGCGAATCACGTGGGCATAGCCCTCGGTTGTGCCGGGCGCGTATTGTGCAAGAATGGTCCCGAGTTGCATCCAGCCTCTGGCTTTAACCGTGATGCCGTCAATTGTATGGGCCTTTGTTCCAGTGGTTCCATCGAAGAGCTCAATCCGGAAAACGTTCGGATTTCCGTCGATCTCTCCGGTGTTCATCAAAGCAAGATTCGTTCGGGTTTCAGTATTTTGTTGCAAGCCGTAAAGCCAGGCTTCCGAAGTAGAGGCCGCGTCCTTGGAGACACCGACGTAAAACAAACCGTAGCGTCCGCCACCTCCTGGAGCGGAGGTTCGCGCTCCCAGAAAAATGCCGCTCAAGTCTCCGGTGTCAATCAAACAGACTCCCCGCAAAATCTGATCCCTTCGGCCCCAACCCCGTTACGCCGGTATTCCGCAGGTACTCTACGAAATCCGGAAGAATGAGTTGTTCTCCAGAACCAATCTTGATCACAAAATCAGCGGTTGAATTAGAGTTTTGAATTGCATCCGCCACGTAACTGCAGCTCAGAGTCCTCTCGTTCCGAGACCGATTGGTTACCACGAGCTCACTGTTGAAGAGACTGTTTTCAACGATGACTGGCACGATCAAGTCAGTCTGTTTGATCAGATAATCTTCTGGTATGGGAGGAATGAACGAGCCGTCAGAGTTGGATTGATCATTGATGACGGCATAGGCATAGTAGGGAGCAGTCCCGGAAGTGCGCTTAACCCGGACATAACCGTTGCTTATGGGCAATCCAGTGTAAGTGAGGATTTTGGTAAATTGCCGGAATTCTCCTGGGGCGAGTGTGTCAAACAAGTTGAATTGGCCTGGCGCCAGCGGATCACCTGAAATGACAGTTACGGACAAAGAAATGTCGCCATCCGCTTGCGTACCCACATTTTGGATGGCCAGATTCGAGCGATCTGTGGCGTTTTGACGCAACCCGCACAGGTAGGAGGGCCCGGTCAACACCCTGGGAGTGGATAGTCCCGAATAGGCGAGACCGGCCCGGCCTTCCATGACCGCGGTCGTCGTGCGGACCGTCACGGAAACGTCGGAAGAAGCAGCCCCCGAGATGCGAACGGCTAACGTACCCAACCGATCGCCCGAAGCGGGGATTGGAATTCCAAGAGACCTCAAGTAAGAAATGGCATCAGGAATAATTCTTTGTTGTCCCGGCGGTAGGGTGTCGGAAGCAACACCGCTTCCACCCCCATAATACGGTGCTGCCGTATAGGTGAGGGTAAGCTCAGCCTTCTGCGTGCCGCGATTAGTGAGGGTCATCTCAGAAGTGAAGAAAGAATTGTTCAAACCTGCCACAGAAAGGACTGCGGGGACGAAGAGAATATTAGCTCCCTGG
>QHZP01000164.1:0-1857 GCA_003224715.1 Acidobacteriota bacterium
AAGCCTCGATGCGCATCCTCTCCGAATTCGGCATCGCCTTCTACGATGAGGAATCCCGTTCCATTCTGAAACAGCACGGCGCCCGGGTACAGGGTGACATGGTGACCTTTGAGCCTGGCTTAATAGACGAATATGTCGCCAAGGCGCCGAACCAATTTACCCAGTTAGCGCGTAATCACGAGAATAATGTCATTCTTGGTGGCAACTCGATGGTTTTTGCTCCTGTCTATGGCCCTCCCTACGTTCTGGATCTGGAAGAGCGGCGGCGGGAGGCCACACTGGCGGATTTTACCAATTTCATCAAACTGACGTACATTTGTCCTTACCTACACCACTCGGGTGGAACTGTGGTTGAACCGACGGATCAGCCTGTAGCAACGCGGCATCTGGACATGGTGTTCAGTCACATCAAGTACAGCGACAAAGCCTTCATGGGTTCAGTCACGTCGGCGGAGAACGCAGCCGACACGGTGGCCATGGCCGAGATTGTGTTTGGAGCCGAGGTCGTGCGCCAGCAACCCGCCGTGCTCTCCTTGATTAATGTGAGCAGCCCGCGGCGGTTCGATGACCGTATGCTGGGCGCCATCAAAGTTTACGCCCGCGCCAGGCAAGCGCTGATCATCACCCCTTTCATACTGGCGGGAGCCATGGGACCTACCACGATTGCCGGTACGGTCGCGCAGCAGAACGCAGAAGCGCTGGCAGGCATTGCCTTCACTCAGATGATCGAGCCGGGGACTCCCGTGGTTTATGGCTCATTCCTGACTAACATTGATCTTCAAAGCGGAGCACCCGTCTTTGGCTCTCCCGAAAGCCAGCTAGGACTGTATGCCAGCGCCCAGCTCGCCCGGCGGTATCGCTTGCCCTTTCGAGGGGGAGGGATGTTTTCCAGTTCGAAAATTCCAGATGCTCAGGCAGGCTATGAGTCGGTCATGGTCATGCTTCCAACGGTTCTGGCTCGCACCAATTTTGTTTTGCATGCCGCCGGTTGGTTGGAAAATGGGCTCGTCTCCGGCTATGAGAAGTTTGTCCTGGATTGCGAGATTCTTGGCATGCTCCACACCTGGGCGAAGGGGATAGACCTGTCTGACGACTCCCTGGCCTTGGAGGCTATTGCCGAGGTGCAGCCCGGTGGCCACCATTTAGGGACGGAACATACCATGCGGCACTTTCGCACGGAGTTTTATCGTGCCGAGTTATTTGATTACAACTCATCCTAGAAGTGGCAGGAAAATGGAGGCCAGGACAGCTATGGCCGTGCCCACAAAAAGGTGAAGGAGTTGCTAGCGTCTTACCAGTTGCCGCCGCTGGATCCAGCCGTTGAAGAGGGGCTAGCAGACTACATGGCGCGGCGCAAGAAGGTCATCCCGCAGGCAGTTTTCTGAGGCGATATGGTGGATTCTACAAGTCAGGTCTGTCGAGTTATCTTGCTCCCCGTGGGCCTGCGCGGGGAGATTCCTCGAGGCAGCAATCTGCTGGAGGGAGCGCGTAGATTAGGGGTCGAGTTAGAGTCAATTTGCGGCGGTCGGCAGACCTGCGGCAAGTGTCAGATCGTGGTTGAAGAGGGCCACTTTCCAAAACACGCCATTACTTCTGCTGGCAGTCACCTTTCTCCCATTGAAGGTCGGGAGGCAACGTACTGGGAAAAGCGCGGGTCAAATGGGCGCCGCCTGGCATGCGCCGCTCAGGCCCTGGGGGACTTGTTGATCACTGTACCTGAAGAGAGTCAGGCCCGCAAACAGATCATCGCCAAGGCCGCCACCCAGCGTACCATCGAGGTTCAACCGGCGGTGAGGCAATTATACGTAGAGTGTGACAAGGCCAGTCTGGACGATCCCAGGGGCGACTGGGAGCGTT